>JAISBR010000132.1 GCA_031266095.1 Treponema sp.
TTTGGAACAGCTTCCTTTAAAAACCGCGGTTTTGTAGGCCATCGGCCGAAAAACCGCAAGAGCTTGTTCCAAAACCATGCGCTGTAGCGC
This sequence comes from Treponema sp., assembly GCA_031266095.1. The sequence continues at coordinate 91 of JAISBR010000132.1, forward strand.
ATAGTCAATTAGTTTTGGAACAAGCTCAATATTCCTACAAATTTCCATAATATTCAACCGGTAAAAGGCCTGTCGGCGTTTTTTTCGAAAAGAGGAATACTTACCCCGCGGCGGCGGAAACTCATTCAAAGCCACAAACGGGCGGTGAAGATGAGGGTTCAGCTGATTCGTTGCGAAGGGTCCATACCCAAGATCCCGCCTTTCGGCGGGGGAGCCTTGGGGCGGAACCAAGGGTATGGACCCTGAGTCAAATACCTTATGAGAACAACATACCCCGACCGCTTGCGGCGGGGTTGTTGATTAACCTGATACATGGGCTGTCCTAGACTAGAACTGTCGGCTGTCCTAGACTGGAACTGTCGGCTGGTACGGGCGGCGTGGGCGGTGATACGGAGTAAGAGCGGGGGGGCGTTGAAAGAGCGGTATGGTAGTTTCCCGGAACATGAACGTTAAATGACGTTGTCCTGCCCTGCGATAATACTTCTTGACAAAGCCCGAGAGGAAGGTAGAATTTGATGTATGCAATTGCAGCGTCCGTCTTTCATTCAAGAACAACGGCTCAGAATGAACCCTCAGTTCCATCAGTCTCTAAAATTGATGGGGCTTCCCGTTATGGATCTGCGGGAAACAATTGATGCAGAACTTGAGCGAAATCCGGCCCTGGAAATGCTGGAGGACCATAGTACTATTTCGCTGGATGAGGCGGTCAAAGCGCCCAAAGAGGAAGATGACTATTTTGAGGCCAGTTCGGATTCGGGCTTTATACGCCGGGGCGGGGATGAGGCTTCTGATGAACAGCGCCGTTTTATCGAGGGGGTTCTTTCCCGCCCGGAGACCCTGCAGCAGCATCTTCTCTGGCAGTTGCAGTTGGAGCCCGCAGACGATGAACTGAGGGCAATCGCGGAAGTCCTGATTCAAAACCTTGATGAAGACGGTTTTCACAAAGAGCCGCCTGAAACCCTGTATAAAGAGCCGGGCTTCCCGGCGCGGCGGCTTGCGGAAGCGATGCGGCTGGTCCAGTCGCTGGACCCTGTAGGCGCTTGTACGGCCAATTACCGTGAATCCCTGCAGGTTCAAATCGGCCTGCTGCCGGACGTGCCCGCCGGTATTGCCCGGGCGCTGGATCATCTGGAACTTCTGGAACGGGAGAAATTTGCCGAAGCCGCGAAAAAAATGAACCGCAGCGTGGAAGAGGTCCGGCTGTTTTTTGAACGGATAAAAGAGCTTTCCCCCTTTCCGGGCAGGCGTTTCGCCACAGCGGAAACCCGCTATGTGGTACCTGACATTCAAGTTGTAAGAGACGAAGGGGATTTTGTAATAGTACTCAACGAGGAGGAAATTCCCGTTCTGGGGATTAATCCCTTCTTTATGGAAGTTGCCCACAGCCGTCATAAAGGCGCGGAGCGTAAGGCCGGTGAACCGGATGACCGGCTCGCCCGGGATTTTGTCAGGGAGAACATCAGGGAAGCGCGGTGGTTTATCGACTCGGTAAACAAGCGAAACCATACCCTGCTGCGGGTAACGCGGGCGATAGTTGAATTCCAGCGTCCCTTTTTTGTAGACGGCCCTAAGTACCTTGCTCCCCTTACCCTGGCGGATATTGCCAAAGAACTGGGGATCCATGAAACCACGGTTTCCCGGACCGCGAACGGCAAATATATGCAGACCGAATGGGGCATCTTTGAGATACGCTATTTTTTCAGTAACTCAATCAGCGGCTTGGGTTCCGGTGGTTCCCGTTATTCCAAGGGAGGGGTCAAGGTGGTGATCCAGGAAATTATCGCCGCCGAAAACCGGCGCTTGTCGGATCAGGACATCGCGGATATGCTGGCCCAGCGGGGTATTCCCCTTGCCCGCCGCACTGTGGCCAAATATCGTAAAGAGCTTGACATGGGTTCTTCTTACACCCGCTGAAGCGGGAAAATATAACAGGAGGCAAAATATGAACATTGAAATCAAGGCGGTACATTTTACATTACACGATGGTGAGAGGGAGTATCTTAACAAAAAAATTGAACGTATCCACAACGCCGAAAAGATGATAGTGGATCTGCTCGTCACCCTGACCAAAGATAAAGATTTTGAAGCCGAAGCAACCGTTAATTTCCGCTGGGGGGTTTCGATTCATGTCAAAGAACATGACTTTGAACTTAACCCCGCTATAGATAAACTCATGGATAAACTCGAAATAAAAGTAACCAAAGAGAAAGAAAAGGTTAAAGAGAAGCGGTCGCCCGGATTAAAGGGGGAAAGCGCGTAATTTCCAAAGAACTGAGGTTTTAAGAAGCAAAACCGGTCAACGCTCCTCCGGATATCCCGGTGTTTCCTCAGCGGCCGCCTCGGCGGCAATATCGACGGCCCGCGAGGAGAGCCGCCGGCCGCGGCCCGCGCTCAGGCGTTTCCGCTCCGCTTCCCGGTCTTCGAAGGCGAGCTTCGCGGCGGCCCGCGCCGCTTTGGCGGCGGCCACGCTGATCCGGCAGCGCCCGGCCATTTCCTCCGGGTCTGCGGCGGCAATAGCGCCGATGTTCTCATAGGCCTTCATGATCGCCGCGGCCCGCCTGGGACCGATGCCTTCCACCGATTCCAGCGCCGGGAGAAACAGGTCCTTGGAACGCAGCCGCTGATTGAGGCCGGTGGCGAAGCGATGGGTCTCATCCCGGACAAACTGTAAAACCTTAAGCGCCTCCGAGGTTCGGGGAAGCGCCACCGGCTCTTTTGCCTGGGGCAACCAGAGTTCCTCGTCCCGCTTGGCGAGGCCCACCACGTCGCTGTCCATGCCCAGTTCGTCCATCACCTGCTTGGCCGCGTTTACCTGGCCGATACCACCGTCTATAAGGATCAGGTCCGGCAGCTCCCCGCCTTCCCGGATCAGACGGGAATAGCGGCGGTATACCGCTTCCCGCATGGCGGAAAAATCATCCACCACTCCCACCACGGTACGGAGTTTGAAGTAACGGTAGTTTTTCCGGTCCGGAACCCCGTTTTTGAAAGCAATAAGCGACGCCACCGGATGACTGCCGTCAAGCTGGGCAATGTCAAAACCTTCAATCCGTTCCGGCCTGGTCCGCAGATTCAGGACCCGCGCCATTTCATCCAGAGCAGGACCCGCCCCCCGTTCCCTGAGCCGCCTCCGCAGATCTTCCAGGGCATTCTGGCGGGCCATTGCCAGGATAGCGGCGTGGTGTTTTTCCCCGGACGTCGCCTGCTTCGTGATTACCGCCAGTTCCGGCTCACAGCCGAATTGTCCCTTGAACCAGTCGCTCAACGAGGAATGAAGGGTGAGAGGCAGGGAATTATCCGCTTGGGGGTCAGGCTCTCCTTCGGCTTTGTTTTCCATTTTTTGCGTTTCGCTCTGCAAATATATTTTCGCCGGCGGCGGGCGTCCCGAATCGTAATACGACGTGATGAACATCTCCAGGGACTCTCTTTCGTCAGCGGCTGAACGGGTACGGAACAGCTCCCGGCCGGTCATCTTACCGCCGCGCATGGAAAAGACTGTATAGGTGGCGAGTACGCCCTCTCCGGCCCAGGCGATGTAGTCCCGGCCTTCAATATCAAAATCCACCACGGAACTGTCCTCTCCGGCAAGGTCCTCTATGGCCTTGATTGCGTTTCGCAGTTGTGCGGCCCGCTCGAATTGCAGGGCTTTCGCTGCTTCGTGCATCTGCCCAGTCAGGTCGATAATCAGCGACCCGGTTTCACCGGAGAGGAGTTTCTGCACCCGTTCCACCTGGCGGTGATAATCATCGGCACTGATCTTTTCGCAGCAGGGGGCCATGCAGCGGCCGATATGGTAGTACATACAGGGCCCGGCGCTTTGTTTTCGCATTTTTTTGCATTTGCGCAGAGGAAAGAGCTTTTCCACCAGTTCCAGCATGGTGTCCACCCCCTGTATATTGGGGAAGGGGCCATAATAGAGGCTCTTGTCTTCAACAATGTGCCTGGTACGGAAAATCCGGGGAAAGCTCTCGGCGGTGATGCGGATCACCGGATAGGTTTTACCGTCTTTCAGATTGATGTTGTACTTGGGTGCATGCTGCTTGATCAGCGTATTTTCCAGCAGCAGGGCCTCGTACTCACTGGCGACGATGATGGTCTCAATAAGACGGACATGCCTCATCAAGGTAGCGGTTTTTATATCTTTTTCTCCGGCAAAATAGGATTTGAGCCGGTCTTTCAGCGACTTGGCCTTGCCCACATAGATGATCCGTCCTTCCTCATCCCGCATAATATAGACTCCCGGCTCTTTCGGGGCATTCTGAGCCGCCGCCCTGGGACTCTCATACGATTTTGAAATGTCCTGCCGGTTCATATCTCTTTAATTTATGCCGATGAAATAAAGGAAAACTATGAAACAAAAACCTGTTTTCATCTTACTAGTATATCTTCTTTTTTCATTTTCCGGTAGTGTGTACGGTATCGGAGAAAAAACCATCTCTCTCGGAGGCGCCGCTGCCTGGAATTTGGTCGAGTACAGGGCCGGTATAACTCAAGTAAGCTCTGTACGCCGCTATCCGGTATTGGTCTTGTCCTCGGCGGCCAATTCCACAGCCGGGAGCCCCGTTCTTTCGGTTACCCCTGCAAATTCTGCCGCCTCCGCGCTTGACTTAGCCCTCTCTTTTGACGAAAGAACGCCGGATTCTTTCAAAGACAGTACCAATCACTACCGGATCATCGTTTCACCGGATCTGGAAACAACGGATCGGTATTTTCCCCGGGCCGGAACCGGGGCGGCGCTTTTCCGGGGTATATCGCCGCCAGGTTCAGGCGGGCCGTTGGTTATTGAGCCGCAAAGCCGGGACGCCCTGTTCGCGCCGGACAGCCATATCCGGGATTTTACCCTGGAATTCTGGCTCTACCCCCTCAACATGGAAAATGGAGAACAGATACTCTCCTGGATTTCCTCCCGGTCGATCCCGGCAAGCCAAAATCCGGCGGCGGGCGGCGGAGGCCGAGACCGCTATGCCTCTCAGCGAATTCAATGTGAGGTGTCGAAAAATCGGCTCCAATGGTCCTTTATCGGTTTTTTTGTTTCCCCTGACCTCACCGGCCATATTGATATAACTATCGGCGGGACTACTCCGGTAGTGCCCAAAACCTGGAGCCATCATCTTATCCGTTTTGATTCCGTTACCGGGATGCTTGAGTACATGGTTAACGGCAAAACCGAGGCCATTGAGTACGTCAGCCCCGGCAGCCGCGAAGGCGGCGAGGTATATACCCCCGTAACAGGAGACAGCGGCAACTTTGTGCTGGGCGGACAGTTCATGGGGATCATGGATGAATTTAAAATCCATGGCGCATGGATCGTCAATCCGGTGATACAAAAATATCCGCTCCGGGGTGGCCGCATGGAAACCAAGGCCATTGATCTGGGAGAGGGAAACAGCGTCGTTTTCAAAGTTGACGCTTCCGGGGGCAGGACATCAATAACAGAGGCCGGGATAAAGGGCGAATTCCGGGAGAACGGACGATTCCGTTTTGCCGACGATTCAGAGCTTCAGTTCTTTATCCGTACAGCGGATAACCCCTACGTCTGGGATGACGCTGACTGGCAGAGCTTTACCCCCGGCGCCGATATTGCGGGAAATATCCGCGGCCGTTATGTGCAGCTTGCGGTTGATTTTTACCCTTCCGCCGACAGTGAGGCCAGTCCTTATCTGGAGGAATTACGGATAACATATTTACCTGATGAGCCGCCGCTGCCGCCGGCCTCTCTGACCGCGGTGGCTGTGGACGGAGGGGTGCAGCTCAGATGGAAGAGCAGCCCTGATACGGATACTATCGGGTATCTGGTTTATTACGGTGAAGGCAGGGACTATTATTTCAGTGAAGATGCCTTACAGGGCGCTTCCCCCATTGATGTGGGAAAGAGGAATACCATTATCCTTGACGGATTTACAAATGGGACCTTATACTATTTCAGGGTGGCGGCCTATGACCGGCGGACCGGTGCCTCTTTCCATGCCGGTGAATTTTCACGGGAAGTTTCGGCTCGTCCTTTGAAAGGACTTGCGCCCAAACTTTGAGGATAGCTGAGTGAGTCCAGTAAATATAACTCGAGACGATCTGGTCAGGGGAATTACAGAGTATATCAAAAATATGCCCAGCCTTCCTACATCAGTAGGCAAAGTACTGGAAGTCTGCGACAATCCCCAGACCAGCCCCGCGGATCTCAACTATGTTATTTCCCTGGACCCGGTTCTTGTTGGCCGGGTACTGAAACTGTTGAACTCGGCCTATTATGGTCTTGGTCAGCGGGTAACGAGCCTAGTCCGGGCGATTATCATGCTGGGAATCAATACGATAAAGAATCTCGCCCTGTCCTCTGCCATCATGGGAATTCTGCCGACTCACAAAAGCTATCAGGGGCTTGACATGGAAGGCTTCTGGCGGCACTCACTCTGTGTCGGAACAGCCGCAAAGTTTCTCGCCAAACGGCGGGGCATTGATCCTAAACAGTTGGAGGAGTATTTTGCCGCCGGCCTGCTCCATGATATCGGAAAGATACCCCTGAATGCGGTGCTGTCCAAGGATTATATGCTTGTGGTTACCGCCGCCGACCGTGAACAGATCCCCCTGTTTCAGGCCGAAGATAAGACCCTGAACATCAATCACTGCGCCGTCGGTGCGATGATAGTCAAGGCATGGAATCTTGCCGGCCCGGTCGGCGAAAGCATTGTACATCACCACAATCTTGTCGGATACCCAGGTAACCATAGTGATATCCTTAACAACGTTGCCGCCGCCAACCATTTTGCCTCAGTATGGGAAATTGGTTTTTCCGGGGACCGTTATCCTGTAAAGCCGGAAAAACAGATATGGCAGAGCCTTGGACTCGGGGATGACGCGTTTGAGGGAATAGAAAAAACGGTGAATGAAGAAATTGAGAAGGCAAAGGTGTTTCTCTCGATACAATGAGGCGGTTCATATAGATGAGGCTGTTCCAAAACTTCAGTTTTTGGAACAGCTTCCTTTAAAACCTTACATCCGCTGTATACTCTGTTGATTTTGAAAATAAGCTGTACTATAATGCGCTATGTTGACGTTGCGTTTTTGGGGTAATAGGGGATCGATACCATGCCCCGGCCCGGACACGGTAAAATATGGGGGCAATACTTCCTGTCTGGAAATACGGGCCGGTGAGCGGCTTATCATTGTTGATCTGGGTACCGGTATACGCCCGCTGGGCGACTGGCTGTTGGTCAATGATATCAAAAAAAACGGTTTCATTAACGCGGACATTTTTATTACCCACACCCATTGGGATCATATCATGGGTTTTCCTATGTTTGCCCCCCTTTTTATTCCAGGAAACAAACTGCGGCTCTGGGGGCCGGTGTCCTACGAGGATGACAGCCTGGAATCGATCATCAGTACCCAGTTGTCCTACCGTTACTGGCCGGTCAGGGCAAGTGAACTTGCCGCCCATATCGAATATATCCAGATAAAGGAAACCTCCCTTGATCTCGGCGACGGCCTGCAAGTGACCACCAAATACCTCAACCACCCCATTCTCTGTCTCGGCTACCGTTTTGAGTACCGGGGAAAGTCCATCGTTACCGTCTACGATCACGAACCTTTCCACAACCTCTTCCTCACCGATCCCGCAGACCCCGGTTACAATGAAGAAGTCGTCAGGGAAGGTGAACTGGCCGCCGTCGAGGAAAATGAAAAAATAACCCGTTTTTCCCAATGCGCCGATATACTGATCCACGACGCTCAATACACCGAAGATGAATATGCCGCGCATCGAGGCTGGGGTCATTCCTCATATAAACAGGCAATTAATAATGCCGCCCAGGCGCGGGTCAAGAAACTCGTTTTTTTTCACCATGATCCCGGTCATACCGACGGACAGCTTGCACAAATTGAGAAAACCTGCCGGGCCGAGCTTCAGGACACGGCGGCGCCGGAAATAATAATGTCCATAGAAGGGGTGACATTAGCGGTGTAGATGGAGCACCAGGTTCATTCGAAAGTCTGGTTTAATACCCCGGGGCTTGTCCCGACTCGAAGAACGCACCACTTGCAAAAATTTGGTATTAAACCGGAGGTATAATAAACATCCTATCGAACGAACCTTCGTTCGAACAATGGCGAAGCTAAAGATACGATGTCGAACCGCAGGTTTGCGCTCTGCTGATTTTCGCGCTTATCTTTTGGCTTTTCAGGATGTTTTCTATATTATTATATAGGCAAGGCCCGCTGCCACCAAAGACTGTTTGCCAAAACCCGGCAGGCGCCGTTGGCGGTACTGAATTCACCTTTAGTGCCGGTGGAGATTACCAGGTGACGATCGCCGGCTTTCCACATCTTGTGTTTCTGAATACTGGCATTTATCTTTTCAAAAAAATAGGGGCCGCTTTTCATTAATCCGCCGCAAAGTATGATACGGTCAGGATCAAGAACATTGACCGCCATGGCGATTCCTATGCCGATATACTCCGCCGCGGTATCTATAATGGTTAAAGCCGCCTTATCTCCTTGTTCTACAGCTTCAAAGACCAATTTGGCGTCTATTCTGGAAAGATCACCTTCGCAGAGTTCCAAAATCTTCGTTTTTTTGTTTTGTTCCGCTTCTTTTTTGGCCTGGGTGGCGATAGCCATACCGGACGCCACCGCCTCCAGGCAACCCCGGTTTCCACACGCGCAAAGGGGGCCGTCCCGGATTACGGTGATATGACCTATTTCCCCGCTGGTTCCGTTGCTGCCGGTAAATATTTGATCCCCCATTACCAGCCCGGCGCCTATACCGTAACCCAGGTTTATGGAAAAAGTAGTACGGCTTGATTCTACTTCTCCCGGCAGATAGCTTTCGTTTAACGCGAGAGCGCGGTTGGAATTTTCTACCAGGATCAAATATTGCAGAGAATTTTGCAGCCATGTTTTTAAGGGAATATCCTCCCAGCTAAAGTCCGGGGAAAACAATACCCTGCCGGTATCGTTTTCAATAAGCCCTGGCATGGCAACCCCAACTCCAAGAATACTACGGCTTTCAATCGCCGATTGGTCTATAATAGTTATAATGTATGAACATATACGGTCCACCAGATCCTTCGCAGGCAGGATATTCCCGGTAGCTTCCTGAAAACTGGACACCTGTTCATATACGACATTGTTTACCACAACCCGTATGGCAGTACGGCCAACGTCAACCCCGATATAATAAAACCGGTCCGGCACAATTTCCAGCATTTCAGGCGGTTTTCCCCCGGAGGATATCCCCTTTCCGATAGAACGGACCACATTTTTTTCAAATAAATCGTCGACTATGGACATAACCGTAGGGATGCTTAAATCGGTAAGCTTCGCGATAGCAGCCCGGTTTATAGGTCCCTTGCGGATTAAACAACGTAGCACGTTATATTTATTTATCTGGGCAATCTGGAGTTTATCCATCTTATGGTATTGTTGCAAGATAATTACCTCATTGAATCTTACTAAGAATACTTAAAAAACAAAGGTTTGGCAATTGTCGGCATCCATATTGGTAACAGGCGTACCCTTCGGAGCCTTTTTTTCTCTACCTCATCTGTGCAGGAGTGGCCGGAAAATGGGTTCCTTATCCGTGTTTGATTTCTTTGCCAATTTACCTGTTCCTGTTTAAAGTCTTAAATACTGCCAATTTTTTGAACTTTTTTAAAAATTTTTGTGTCAATAATTAGCGACCATTTTTATATAAAAATTTTACGATTTTTATAGTTTTTTACTTAACAAATGATAAGTAGTAAAGAAAAATACCCAAATTAGGGATTTTTCCTTGCCAAAAAGACGCATTTTGCCGACAGATAAGGTGTTATGCTAAAGGAACAAGAGGGATACACAAGAGCCTATCTTATCAAAGCGGCCTGTGCCGGAGGGTTTACGGCAAGAGAAGCAGCAGAGCGGTTGAAGTTAAGCATCGGGCGTATTGACCAGTTGAAACGCCGGTACAGGAAGGTCGGAGACGCCGCCTTTACCCATGGCAACAAAGGGCGCATTCCTGTCAACAAAATACCCGATAATGCCAGGGTGATAATCATTGCGACAAAGCTCTCAGAAATCTACCAAAAAGCTAATTTTGCCCATTTCGCGGAGATTTTGGAGGAAGACACCGGGCTAAAATACAGCTATTCCGCCATCCGCCAAATTCTGATAGCGGCAGGACATAAAAGCCCGAAAACACGGCGAACCAGAAAGCAGTTGGAAGTTCACCCGCCACGTCCTCGGCGTGAGTGTTTTGGAGAGATGTTGCAGGGTGATGCCTCTCCCTTCGATTGGTTTGATAACGGACAAGAAGAATCCCTCCACGGCTACATTGACGATGCTACAGGGACCGTTACGGGACTTTTCATGGCAAAACATGAATGTCTATTAGGCTACCTTGAAGTTACCCGGCAAACTGTAACGGCATACGGCATACCTGCCGAGCTTTACCTCGATAAAGCCAGTGTCTTTTTCGTCAACAAAAAGGACAAAGAAAATCTCACTCGGGAAGAGCAGTTGGAAGGCTTGGCCGAGAAAAAAACACGGCTGGGGCAAATAATGGAAGAATTAGGGGTAAATATGCACCCTGCCCACACCCCGCAATCTAAAGGACGGATCGAGCGGTTATGGGAAACCCTGCAAAGCCGCCTTGTCATTGAGTTTAAGCGGCATGGCATAACCACAATTGAACAAGCAAACGCTTTTCTCCCGTATTATATGCAGATGTACAATACAGAGTTCGCCATACAGCCGGCAAACAATAAGTCAATGTTCATCCATCTCTACGATACCTCGGTACTGGACACCCTGCTTGTCGCAAAGGTGAGCCGCAAAACCGACAATACCGGGGTATTTTCTTTCCACAATCATAAGTTCCTTGTGCCCGATCCGGATTGTCGGGGCAAAACCGTAGACCTCATAATGAGCGAAAAGATAGGTTTCAAGGCGATGTTGGGGAACAAGCTCTGCGATATTCAATACTGCGATTACTACGACAATCGGCATATCAAAACCCATATGCCGGAAGTAACAAAAATATTCATTGAAAAGTACCTGAAAGCGAACGCCAAGGAGACAACGCGGAACGATAAACCAATTTTCTTCCCAAAATCGGCGGAACGATAGCGATCTATAAATGACTCGCTTTGAACCGGCGCATCCAGGCTTCAATGATAACGGAGATATGCTCCTGCTCGCATTTCGATAAAAGTCTGAAATTCGCCAACAACTGGCGCTCATCCTCGGTGAGGTTTCCGCGCTCCAGGCCGGTTACAAGATATTCCGCCGATGTGTCCAACAAGTGCCCGATCTCTACAATCTGTTTTACGTTTGGATATGTCTGCCTGGTGAGCCAGTTTTTGAACGTTCCGATGGGAACTCCGATTTTTTGGGCTACCCATTCTTGAGTGAGGTCTTTATCTTTTATTGTGTCCCGCAATCTTTCCCAAAAGTCCATAATATACTCCTTATTATTGCAAAAATGAGACTTTGGTAGTTGAAATAGTTGTTGGTATGGACTATGTTCCTTTTATTTGTTGCATATTTGAGACTATCAACGATGTGAAAGTCTCATTTTTCCAATCTTTTCTCTATATATCCGGTCTTGCGGATTTACGACAAATCCGGTATGATAATGTGTTCGTTCTGGACAAATTTAGTGGGATTTGAGGCAGACGATGAAAAATGCCATCATAAAAAACGAATTTGACGGCCCTTTGGGGCAGTTGGACAAGTTCGACAGAAAATACCTCCGTTTTATGCAGGATTATGAAGCGCCGGGCGGTATTCAGGTAACCGTGTTTGAGGCTTTGCGCTCAAAGGATATTGAACAAATAGAAGCTTCTCTAGTCAATGTAGCAAACAATATGCGATCTAATCTTCTTTTGATCGGCATGAGCTGCCTGATTATTGAACGTGAAAACCTTTACCAGAAAGCGGGTTTCCGCTCTTACCTTGAATACAGTGTGAGTCTGTTTGAAAAACTGGAGCTTGCCCCGCAAACTTTGAGCGATGCGAAAAACATCATGGCGGCCTATGTTGATCATTACAAAGGCTTGTCAAAGCACGGTTT
>JAISBR010000133.1 GCA_031266095.1 Treponema sp.
CCCCCCCACCCCCCCCCCCCCCCCCCCCCCCCCCCCCCCCCCCCCCCCCCCCCCCCCCCCCCCCCCCCCCCCCCGGCGCCCCGAAACTATAACGCTGCACCGGAGAGAGAAACCGGACCGGCTGGCGGGGTGTTCGTTCATGGGGAGTATTATACGCGCGGAAGGGGGAATTGTCAACGTGCGCATTGTACTGCGCGCATTGCGCGGCGAACCGGGGCAGCCGCCTATACGGTAACGCCGCCCGGTGAGCCTGGTGCGCCGTGAGATTTTATGCGCGGAGCGCGGCAAGCTCCTGTGCATTTTGCCCGGTTTCATACTATAATTAGAACCATAGTTATCCCATATTTACCGTCAGGAGGGCGCTCATGGAAAGGATGAATGTACGGCTCACTGTTCTGGAGAAAAAAAGAGGGGCCGCTTCCGGCGGACCTGCTCCCCTCCGCGCGGCGCTCATGGAATTCCATATCAACCGGGATGTGCGTAAGGCGTACAGCCTTACGGACAGCCTCTTTGCCCTTACCGGTAACGTGATCCTGGCCGATATGCGGCAGACCCGGGAACTGACGGCAAAGCTGAACTCCGCGCTTGATCCGGCCCACCCTGAGCGGTTTATACGGGCCGGGCAGCTCTACATTATGGGCCTCATCGACGAGATACTCCACTATGTGGTGTCCCTGTACCTCCAGCAGGTACGGTCCGACGCTTTTGACCGCTGCCTGGTCAGGCTGGAAAATAAACTGGGTGAGGGCAGGACGGACGGCCTCCTCGTTGCTTTTTGTGAGCAGTTCCCGCCCAAGCCGGTGTACACCGGCGAAAAAGTGACGCCTGAGTACCTGCGCGGCGAGGCGGACGGCGCAAGCTGCCGTTCCCTTGCGCTGGAAGAGACGATGCTGCTCTCCCTGGCGAATCTTAACCCCGCGTTTAAGCCCTTTTCCTTTTTGTTTGATGATGAAAATCTGGCGAGGCATACCGTCTACCCCGCGGCAGTCGAGGAGATGAAATCGTACTTCAAGGAACTGCCTCCCTTTGGGCCGGACGGTCAGAGCCTGTGGGATATGCTCCGCGCCCCGGCCCTGGCTTCCCCGGATTCCCTCTCGGGCCAGCTTGACTACATGCGTAAGAACTGGGGGCTTATCCTTTCAAAGTTTATGTCCCGGATACTCATCGGCCTGGACGTTATTAAAGAAGAGGAAAAGCCGGGCTTTTCAGGTCCCGGCCCGACGGAGATCTTGAGCTTCGCCGGCCTGGATGAATATGAGCGTTTCAGCCCGGACCAGGACTGGATGCCCCGGACCGTGCTGATGGCCAAGAGTACCCTGGTGTGGCTCTTTCAGCTTTCCGAAAAATACGGCAGGGACATTACCCGCCTGGACCAGATCCCCGACGAGGAACTGGACGAGCTTGCCCGGCGGGGGTTTACCGGGCTGTGGCTCATCGGTCTGTGGGAGCGGAGCAAGGCCAGCAAAACCATCAAGCAATGGACCGGCAACCCCGAGGCGGCGGCCAGCGCCTACAGCCTCTACGATTATGATATCGCCGGCGAGCTGGGCGGCTGGGGGGCGCTGGTCAATCTGCGGGAACGCTGCATAAGGCGGGGTATCCGTCTTGGGTCGGATATGGTTCCCAACCACACCGGTATCGACAGTAAATGGATCATTGAGCATCCGGACCGCTTCCTCCAGCTTCCGTATCCTCCCTTCCCCGCATACAACTACAACTGCGGCAACCTTTCAGGCCGCGATGATGTGACCGTTCAAATTGAGGAGCATTACTTTACCCGCAGCGACGCGGCGGTGGTCTTCAAGCGGATAGACAACCGAAGCGGTGAGACCCGCTACATCTACCACGGCAACGACGGTACATCCATGCCCTGGAACGACACCGCCCAGATCGATTTTCTCAATCCCGAGGCGCGGGAAGCGGTGATCCGTACCATCGTCGGCGTGTGCCGGCAGTTTTCGATTGTACGCTTCGACGCGGCCATGACTCTGGCAAAGCGCCACATTCAGCGGCTCTGGTACCCCGCGCCGGGCCGGGGCGGCGCAATCGCCAGCCGCGCCGAACACGCCCTTGCCGCCGAGGAATTCAACCGCCGTATCCCCAACGAGTTTTGGCGGGAAGTGGTGGATCGCTGCGCCGTGGAAGCGCCGAACACCCTGCTCTTAGCCGAAGCCTTCTGGATGATGGAAGGCTACTTTGTCCGTACCCTGGGTATGCACCGGGTGTATAACTCGGCCTTTATGAATATGCTCAAGAACGAGGAAAACGCCAAGTACCGGGCAACCATCAAAAATACCCTTGAATTTGATCCGGAGATTCTCAAGCGGTTTGTGAACTTCATGAACAACCCCGATGAGGAAACCGCAGTGGCCCAGTTCGGTAAAGGCGATAAATACTTTGGCATCTGTACCCTCCTTGTGACCATGCCGGGACTGCCCATGTTCGGCCACGGCCAAATCGAGGGCTTTGAGGAAAAGTACGGCATGGAATACCGCCGGGCCTACCGGGACGAAAAGCCCGACGGCTTCCTGGTGGATCGCCACGAACGGGAGATCTTCCCCCTGATGAAACGCCGGGTCCTCTTTTCCGGCAGTGTCAATTTCAGGCTGTACGATCTGTACACCGAGGGCGGTACGGTAAATGAAAATGTATTTGCCTACTCCAACCGTGTGTGGTCTAACGGCGTTGAGGAACGGGCGCTGGTTCTGTACAATAACTCCTATTATGAAACAGCGGGCCGGATCAAAATGAGTGATCCCGCTATTCCCCAGGACGACGGCGGAAAGCGCAGGGACAGTTTGAGCGAGGCGCTGTTGATCCACGGTGAAGCTCAGTACTTTACCCTGTTTAGGGAACAGAAATCGGATTGGTGGTTCATCAGTTCCTCCAAGGAACTCTGCGAGAGCGGCCTCCAGGTGAATCTGCGGGGATACGAGACCAGGGTGTTTCTGGATATCCACGAAGTCGAGGACGACGCCAACGGCCGCTGGGCCAGGCTGCACCATGAACTGCGGGGCGGCGGCACGCCGGACCCCCAGGCGGCGATCATGGATATTTTCCTCGGTGAGCTGTACTGGCGCTTTACGGAACTTTTCAAACCGGAGATTATAGCCGGTTTGCATGCGTTCTTTGTCAAGAACGCTCAAAGCGGCAAGGACTCCCCGAACGCGGCGGACACCGGGGGAGCGCCTTCACTCAGCGGATCGGGAGAAGCCTTTATCGAATCGCTTAAGGCGCCTGCCGAAGCGTTTTTTGAGGCCGCGTCCCGTTTTATTGAGGGCGGGAACGGCGCTTTTGACCCCTGGACGCCTCTGGACGCCCAGGGCGTTAAGCTGAGTTTTTCGCCGCTTACCAAAGAGACGATATGGGCTGCGTTTAAGGCCGCTATCGCCCGGTTCATCGGAATCGCCGGTCCATCCGGGGCAAGTATCCCGGCGGCGCGGCTCCTGGGAAACCTGGCCGATCGTATCAGGGAACAGCAGTTCCTCTGCGCGGCCGCCATGGGCTACGCTCTCTTTTCCCTTTTGCGGCCCATAATCGGCACAGGCGCGGGCGGAAGTCTCGCGGTGAGCCTTGGCTTTGATCATTGGCGGCTTGACCGGAAGCTCAGGGATATCTATCGGGGTAACGGCGCTTCGGGCGCTGAGGCGTGGCGGCTTACGGATATAATCCGGGCCGTTCTTGCGAGGACAGCCCCGGAGGACGCTTCACCCGGCATGGAAGTACTGTTCAACGGGGAATCCTTCGAGCCGGGCCGGGCCGGAACCGCGCTGATCGAGGAAAACTATCAGAAAGAGGATTTCAGGCGGCTCTTTGGAATCAACACCTTTGATGATGTTATCTGGTTCAACAAGGAAGGTTTTGAGCATACCCTTTTCTACGGAACCCTGTTTTTTATATTGGAAGGCGATGGCGCTTTACGGCCTTCCGGCGGGATAAAGCCCCGTCCGGAACTGTCGTGGTTTGAAAGGGTTGACCGCATAGCGGTGTTTTCCGAAACGCTGGTAAAAGCGAAGGAAAAATCAGGCTATCGCCTGGACGCGCTGCTTGATATACTTTCCGGGGCGGCCGGGTCAAGGCCGGCGCGGAAAACAGCGGCCAAGTCCGTTAAGGCCGGCAGGGATACGGATACGAGCGAAATATCCGCCGGGAAACCGGCCAAGGGAAAAAAGAAGGGATGAATGTACATGGAAAAATATTGGCTCTGGGAGTGTTCTGTCTGACCGCAATACCGCTGTTCTCCCAGAGTATGTATCTCGAACTCAACCTGAATAACCAGGCGATTCACAGCAGGGTCTTCCAGAGCCGGTCAAGGCCGGCGCTGGAGCTGTTCAGGGTGATCGAGCGGGCGGGTAAAGACACGAGAATCCAGGGGATCCTCCTCAATGTTTCCGCGTATCAGGCTGACCGGGAAACCCTGTGGGAACTGCGGACCGCGCTGGAACAATTTAAATCCCAGGGGAAAAAGATATGCGCCTTTATCAGCGGCGCGGATATGGACCTCTACTGTCTGGCCTCGGTGGCGGATAAAATCATAATGGATGAACAGGGAGTCTTGTTCCTCAGCGGTTATGCTTTTAGCAGGAACTATGTATCGCATACCCTGGAAAAACTGGGGATAGGGGCCAGGGAACTGCGCTATTTTGAATATAAGTCTGCGGCGGAAACTTATGTCAGGGACTCCCTTTCCGAGGCGGACCGCAGGCAGTACGGCGAGTGGCTTGACGACGTGTTCATGGTAACCCGCGATACGCTGATAAAGGCCCGTTCCTGGACACCCGAACAATTTGACGCGATCCTGAACAGGGAATTTTTGTATTCAGCGAAAAGCGCCCTGGAGAGGGGATTGGTTGATCGTGTTGGCAGGGAAGACGCGGCGGCCGAGACGCTCAAGGCGCTGGAAGGCGCTGAGGTGAAACAATTTGCCCTGTACGGCGATCCCGCCTCAAGCCTTATGGAGACTAAGGCCCTGTACGGTCCCGGCAGGGCGGGCGGCGTTTTTTCAATGCCCCCGGTGATCGCCGTGGTTCATGCCAATGGTCAGACCGACATGGAACGGGGCATGGCCGCCCGGAACCTGGCGAAGACTATCCGGGAGGTATCTGAGCGGAAACGGGTCAAGGCCATGGTAATCCGCATCGATTCACCGGGGGGAAGCGCCGAAGCCGCCGACTACATCGCCGAGGCGGTGAAACGCGCCAAGGAGCGGATTCCCGTGGTGGTTTCCATGGGTTCAGTGGCCGCCTCAGGCGGCTATTGGGCGAGTATATACGCCAGCCATATCATCGCTTCCCCTTACACCCTTACCGGCTCCATCGGCGTCATCGGCAATTGGTTCTATGACAAGGGCCTTAACGACAAATTGGGCTTTACCGTAGATTCCCTGCAGCGGGGCGGCCACGCTGATCTCATGAGCGGCGTCATTCTGCCCCAGCGGGACCTCAACGCGGAAGAAGAAGCCCGTTATCGCGCCTACATCCTGGACATCTACGGCACATTCACCGCTAAAGTCGCCGCCGGCCGCGGTATGGACCTTGAACAGGTCGAAGCCGCCGCCCAAGGCCGGGTGTTTTCGGGCCTGGGCGCGCTCAACGCCGGCCTCATCGACAGCATCGGCGGCCTGAGCGACGCGATCCGTATCGCCCGGAATCTGGCGGAAATCCCGGAGGGCAAAAAAGTTGTGTACAGCGAATACCCCAAACCCAAATTCTTCGATAGGCTGCTGGACCGGCTCCCTTTAGCGTCTGTTTTGGGCGCCGGTCACGTAGCGCGGGGCGCCACGCTGAACAATGCGGCGGCATTTCTTGCGGATCTGCTCCTTCCTGAGCCCCTGCTGGAGGATATCCGCTACCGGCTTGAACGGAACGGCCAAGCTATGCCGATTCTGCCCATGGAGAGCGTGAACCTCCGCTTCGGCGGGGTATGGACCACCACTTCCAGTTAATGAATTTTAAGCGGCCGCTCTTTCAAAACTGAAGTTTTGAAAGAACCTCATATACTAGTATTACAATGGAGAGGAGGATGCCGGGATGGAATCCACAGTTGATTCTTTGTATTATAGCAATCTGCAGATGGAACAGTCTATCAAATCGCGTTTTTGGCCCTGTTTTCTGATTTTCTTGCTCTGCTTTTTGGTACAGCCCGGTATTGCCCAGGAAGCGGAATACGAAGGGGGCGTCTTTTTTTTAGGCGGCCTGCAAGGCCATATCCCTGTCGAAGGGCATTTGAGTATAGCCCTGCCCGGCTTCCGCTTTGGCGGCGGCTGGGAACAGCCCCTGGGGCCAGGCTCGGCGCTCTTTTCGCTGGAAAGCGGCGGTCTCTTCCTGTCCTTTGTCGAGAACCGTTCTTCTATACTCTTTCCTTTGATGCTGCAAGCGGCTTATGCCTTGCCCCTGAGCCCTGAGTTTTCTCTTATATCCGGTCTGACCGCCGGGGGATTCGGCGCTGTAACGGGCGGTAGGGCCTTTATCCCCGCCTTTGGTCCCCGGCTCTATATCGAAATGCGGAAAAACGGCGGAGCGCTTTCGTTTTTTTTGGGCGGTGGCGCTGATTTTCTGGTGAACCTCGGCGGCTTAACTCCCCTGCCGGTTCTGGAGGCGGGACTACGGCTTAGATTGGGAACAATCCCGAAGCCCGCCCCAACCGCCGATAAGGCCTCCTACGCGGACACGCGGCCAGGGGGAGAATCTCAAGCCGGGAGCGGCGGTCCGCCAGCGGGAGCGGCTGCGGGTACTCAGCCCGGCCAGCCGGGGTCCGCCGCCGGAACAAACACGCGGCCCGGGGGAG
>JAISBR010000204.1 GCA_031266095.1 Treponema sp.
TTTTTTTCGACAACTTTTCTAATAACTTTGTCTCTCAAATCAGTATTGAAATTTAATTCATTTTTGACCAGAGAAATTCCGTTTTTAATTCCAGTATTAATTTTTTGGTTAGTGTCAGAATAGACGACACCTTTCTTGACATTGATAATTTCGTTCATTTTATACCTCTTTAAATAATCACATAAATATATTATCAGTCATTTTTCCTCTAAAAAATAAACTGATAAAACCGAGGGACAACCAATAAAAAAATGTCCCTTTTTAGATTAACCGTCCTCTCAAAAATCTCTAAAAAATCTCTAAAAAAACAGTCAATTTTACTCAAATTTTGGGGGTATATAATATGGTAAAGGCTGGATTCAAACTAGTAGATCGTCAACAAATTGAACGGATACGAAATGAGCAACAGTTTCAAATGTCTGGTGAAGTTGATGATGGTTCTGCGGTAAGCATAGGAAAAATGGCAGGTGCAAATGCAGTCATTGTAATCAACGTAAATTATGTCGATGGATCGGGTCGCTTGACTCTAAAGGCATTAGATGTTCAAACAGCAGAAATTATTACAATGGCAAGGCAGGAATTTTGATCATAAAAATGCAAAAATAAAATATAAGCGCCTAAAGGCACTGGGTACTGCACATAACAGGACTGAATGTGAAAAGGGATATGAAATACTGCCCGTCCTCATCCGTGGTGACTTGGCTTTTGTTTTCCTTTTTTCCAAAAACACTAAAGCATCGTGCATCTCCGTGCCATATAAGAGGCATGAATAGTATTCGAAACAGGCTTCCGGCTTGGGGCGGAAGAGGCTGGCGGCTGATCTTTTTTCTGCGGGAATATTTTTTCCCCTCAGGCTGCGCTCTCTGTGACGCGGCGCTTATCACCGTGTCAGAGACATACTACGGCCTGTGTGAACATTGCCGGAACACGATTGAGGAGCAGGGGGTACTCGACCAAGAGGCGCCCGATCGCCTGTCGACAGCTGAGTTATGCGATCTCTGCGGTAGGCCGCTTATATCCGAGCATAAACGCTGCCTTCCCTGCCGGAATGCCGAGGAACCTGTTTTTGATCGGGCGATGGTTCTTTTCCCCTATACCGGCAAATATCACCGGCTCCTCGGCGCGTACAAATTCGGCAAAAACCTCGCCCTGGGCAACTTTTTCGCGGAGAAGATACGTGAAGCGCTGGCCTCCGCCTCTCCGGATACGGTCATTGTCCCGGTTCCTCCCCGTTCGGGAAAGATAAAGAAAACCGGATGGGATCAGGTCGAGTATCTGGCGGCATTGTTGGAGAAGGGGAGGGGAAGTAAAAATATGCTGCGGAAAAGCATTACTATCAAGAACGTTGATATGCGGGTCTCCCGCTGCCTCAGACGGCTGCCCTCAAAAGTCCAGAAGGAGCTTAACCAGGAGGAACGAAAAAAAAACCTGCGTGGCCGTATCATCCTGAAAGGCGCGGCACCTAAAACCGTGGTCCTTATTGACGATGTGATAACCACCGGTTCCACTCTGGATGCCTGCGCCGCCGTTTTGAAAGAAGGCGGCGCTGAGAAAGTGTACGGTCTCTGCCTGTTTTATACTTGAACCTTAAAAAACTGTTCCGGATAGTTCGCTTGTTTTTGGTCTACCAGTTGGGGTAAGGTCCGGAATACCGCCCGTCGTTATTTGTACACTCTCACCGGAATAGGCGGAGAAGCCCCGGCGGATGCCAGCGCCAGGCGGAGTGAGGCGGCTCTGGATTCAAGGTATGTGTCCGGAAGGGCCTCAGTTTTCGGATCTTCAGGTGCGGGCCGGGCCTTACCGTAAAGCTGTATCCCGCGAAGGAGGCCGGTATTACCGCTGCCGGAGATCGAGGTCAATTCTATCAATAGCCGCTCCCAGGCTCTCTCCTCTTCAGGCGGGGGGGCTTTGCCGTCCACGGCGCAGAGCATGGTTTGAATAATCACCGGCGCACTGGCGGTAAATTCTTTTATTTTCGCGATAAGTTCCTCTAATGGAACGGCGGAACGGCTCATCCGCTGATACCAGGCGGGAGTTGCAGCGTCCAGCTTGAGCCAAATGTTTAGAGACAGGGGGCCTGTGGCGGCGGCCCGGAGCAGCTCAAAGACCCTTGTCCGCAGCAGTCCGGTCCCATTGGTGATAAGCACCAGTTCAGCGCCGGGAACCAGTTCGTCCCGGACCCTGCCGACCCGGCGCAGGGACTCACCCAAGTCCGGTGACAGGGATGGTTCACCGTTTCCGGAAAAACAGATATCCTTAACGGCGAGGCCCCCTTCCGCCGCTTCTGCAAGGGCATTACGGAGTTCCGCCTCCATTTGCTCCGCCGAAAATACGGCGTTAGTCGAAAACGGAAAGACCTCGCAATAGGGGCAGTCAAATGAACAGCTTTTCCGATCCGGGAAGAAGTTGATTCCCACCGAGAGACCGCCTGAGCGCCGGGAATACACGGGGTAGACCAGAATACCTTTTTCCCGTTCCCGGTGGTTTTCGATGGAACCGGCTGGGAGAGAGTAAAGGCTCATAACGCCCTGATCCGGGCGCTCTCCGCGTGGCCCGCGAGTCCCTCCGCCCGGGCGATACATTCCGCTGCCTGCCTGGCTTTTTCAAAACCGGCGCCGGGAGTGCAGCGGAGTGTGGTAAGGGTTTTGAGAAAATGGCGAACCGAAAGACCGCCTGAAAAACGGGCGCTTCCGGCTGTGGGCAGGATATGGTTGATCCCCGCCGAATAATCCCCGAGGGCTTCCGCTGAAAGGCCACCGATAAAAAGGGAACCGTAATTTTTGAGAGCGGGAATCCAGGTCCCGGCAGCCTGCAGCTCAAGGTGTTCCGGCGCAATCGTGTTGGCGATCCGAATCGCCTCTTCTTTGCTTTGATAGACGATAATAAGCCCCCCGGCGTCCAGTGAGGCGCGGGCATTAGCGGCGGTAGGCAGAAAGGCAAGCCGTCGTTCAACAGCCTCGGCTATTTGTTCCGCCAGGTCCCGGTTTGGAACCAGAACGCGGGCGCGGGCATCGGGATCATGCTCCGCCTGGGCAATCATATCTGCCGCCGTTAAGTCTGCGGCCCGCACGGTACCGCCGTTTCCGCCGTCGGCAATAATGAGCACATCGGTAGGGCCAGCGACAAAATCGATTCCCACCTCGCCAAAGAGAACACGCTTCGCGGCCGCGACATACTTGTTTCCCGGACCGGCGATGACATCAACTCTCGGAACCGTTTCAGTCCCCAGCGCGAGGGCCGCCACCGCCTGGGCACCGCCCAGAGCAAAGACACGAAGTCCCGCTCCAAGGGAGACTCCGGCAAGTCCCGCGGCGACAGCGGCGGCCGCCATAATTTTCCGGTCAGGCAGGCCGTCTTCAAGAGGCGGGGATACGAGGATTAATTCCCCTACTCCGGCACTGAAAGCGGGGATCAAGCCCATGAGCACTGTAGAAATCAGGGGAAACCGCCCGGCGGGGACATAAATCGCCGCCCGTTCTACAGGAATTACCCGCTGGCCGGTGACAAGGCCTTTTCCCTCTTCATATTCAAAATCAAAAAACTGCTCTTTTTGCCTCAGCGAAAAACGGAGGATATGATCCGCCGCCAGTTCCAAGGCGATGACCAGTTCAGGATCATTGTCGCGTAACTCATCAAGGGCTTCCTTCACTACGGACGACGGCGCCTCGAATTTTTGAGGAGAACTTTTGTCAAAGCGGGAGGCAAACCTGCGCACTGCCTTATCCCCTTCGGCCCGTACCGCAGCGATTATTTCATTTACCAAAGGTTCAACCTCCTCACCGCTATTCCGTACGGCGATAAGTTTCCAATACGAATCAAATTCAACGCTTTCTATTATTTTCACTACCGGCACCTCATTTCCACTTTTAATTGAGACGATTTCAAAATATCAGATTTTGGAATCGCCCCACTTGCCAATTATTCCTTTGCAGGCTGAAAGAAAAAGATCCATTTCATCATCTGTTCCGATACTGACCCGTAAATAATCGGCGATCCTGTCTTTGTTAAAATGCCGTACCAGTATCCCCCGTTCCCGCAGGGCGGCAAAGAAGGCCGCGCCACCTTTAGCCGGGGCTTTCATAAAAATAAAATTAGCCGCCGACGGCTGGAGATCAAAGCCCAGCTCTCTCAGTTCTTTCGAAACCCATTCCCTGGTTGCCATCACCTTGCGATTAATACCATCGTAATAAGCGGCGCTGGAAACCGCCGCAGCCGCACCGGCCAGGGCGAGCCGGTCCATTGTATAGGAGTTAAAGGAATCCCTGACGCGGCACAGTCCCTCAATCAGTTCCTCATTACCGATAGCAAAGCCGACCCGCAGCCCCGCCAAAGACGCCGATTTTGAAAGGGTATGTACCGTAAGCAGATTAGGGTATTCCGTGATATAAGGAACTGCGGAATCCGCGCCAAATGCCGCGTATGCCTCGTCAAGTATAAAAACCCGGCCCTGTGTTTCCAGATACTTTGCCAGCATGAAAATATCGGCTAAAGGCAAAACCTTGCCGGTGGGAGCGTTAGGATTGGCGAACACAACGCCGCCGGAGGGAATTTTATAATCAGCGGTTTGAATTGAAAAATTATTGTCCAGGGGAATTACGCGAAACGGAATTCCCCATAGATCAGCATACACCGGATAAAAACTGTAAGTAATATCCGGGAAAAGTACAGCGGTTTCACAGCCGGGCTCTGAATTTATCCCGCGTCCGGAATGCGGGCCGGCCGGTGTGACAGGCGGGGGACTTTTGATGCCGGCTCTTGTCTCAAAAAATGCGCCGAAAGCAAAGGCCAGCACCTCATCCGAACCGTTACCCGCAAATACCTGCTCCGGCCTCACTCCATAATAGGCGGCGGCGGCTTCCTTGAATTCGGTGCAAGCAGGATCGGGGTAGAGCCGGAGTCTGTCCCCCACAGCCCTTTGTATCGCCTCAATAACCGCCGGCGCGGGGGGATAGGGATTCTCATTGGTGTTAAGTTTGATGAACCGCCTGTCTCTGGGCTGCTCACCGGGAATGTAGGGGCTGAGATTATTGGTACGATCATTCCAGTATACGCTCATTATTCCTTGTGTCTCCGGTCAAGTTCATCCAGTATTTCCTGAACCGCGATTCCACCGCGTGTCATTAACACCGTTGTGAAATAGAGCAGATCAGCGGCTTCCCAGACAATCTCGTCATGGGTTTTGGCGGCGCGGAGTTCCCCGGCTTCTTCCATCAACTTTTCTCTGACCAGTTCGTCGTCCAAGGTAGCGGTGTAAGAACCGGGAGAAGGATTACGGAAACGATCGGCGATGACGCTCTGGAGGAAATCCCAGGTGTAGCTTCTGTTGGTTGAAAAGCATGACCAAGCGCCGGTGTGGCAGGCAGGCCCGGCCGGCTCAACAGTGGCAAGAAGCGCGTCCCGGTCACAGTCGGCCCGCAGTCTCTTGAGCCTCAGGATATTACCCGATGTCTCGCCCTTCATCCAAAGTTTGTTTCTGGTTCGACTGTGAAAACAAACTTTGCCGCGTCTAAAAGTTTCGGCTAATGCTTCCGTGCCGGTAAAACCAACCATCAGTACCTGGCCGCCAGGGGACTGCGTGATGATGGGCAGCAGGGCGGCAGGCCCCAGAGTCCCCGCGGCATTCCCGGTTTCACCTTTTTTCCAGTTAAGGGATTTGATAAAAGCGTCGGCAAGTTTTACTTTTCCGGTGTAGAGGGCCATACCGAGCTGCACATCGCAACCCAGGGCGGCAAGCTCCTCAATTTCATCTAAGGCGGAAACGCCGCCCGCAAGGGTGATCCTGCAGGAAACCGCTTCCCGCAGCTTTCTTGCCAGCTCAAAATCGATCCCCGTCATGGCGCCTTCCCGCTCAACGCAGGTAAAAAGCAGCTCCGGCGCAAAGGGTTCCACCGCTTTTGCCGCCTCAATAAGATCAAGGCCGGTGGGGGTCTTCCAGCCGTCCACTACAATTTCACCATCCCGGGCATCTATCGCGACAATGAGCCGCTCACGGCCTATCTTCTCTGCCACAGCCTTAAGGAACCGGGTGTTTAGTTTAAATTCACCGCCCGCAGTACCGGCTCCCTTTTTCACCGGGTCTCTAAAAGCGCCGGATCCGATAATGATCTTCCCCGCCCCAAGGCTCACCAGTTCCCCTGCCTGATCGGGCGTTCTGATCCCTCCCCCTACCCGGCATTCCGCCTTCCTTAAAAGCGGCTTGATCATCTCAAGATTGGAACCTTTACCCATCGCGGCGTCCAGATCGATCACGGCCACCTCACCGTAACGATCAAATTCCTCAGCAAGTTCCAGAGGATCGTCCCGCTGCAATACCAGCTCCGATCCCTGCTTTAGCTGAACTACCCTGCCGCCCTGCACATCAATTGAGGCTATTACCATCTGACGCAAACTCCTTTTGATTCCGCATGTTTTTTTATTTCCCTGATCGTGGTTTTTCTATAGTGAAGCAGCGACGCCAAGAGAGCTGCGTCCGCCCCGGGAGCCGGCAGGCCACCTGATTCTGCCGAGGCGGTGCTGAGCAAAACACCGGCGATCTGATCCGGATTCCCCGCGCCGCCTGAGGCAATCACCGGAACCGGAACAGCCTCAAGGATGCGGCGGGTGAGCTCCAGATCATAGCCGCCGCCGGTACCGTCGGCGTCAATGGAATTGAGGAGAATCTCCCCTGCGCCTAACTCCACCGCCCGTACCGCCCATTCGACAGCGTCAATCCCCGTACAGGTTCTCCCGCCATGGGAGTAGGCCTGCCAGCGTACCGGCTCAGCCGCCGACTGCTCCGGCTCGACTCTTTTAGCGTCAATCGAAAGTACCACACACTGGCTGCCATAGGTACGGGCCATTTCGCTTAACAAATCGGGCCGCCGCAGGGCCGAGGTACACACCGAAACCTTATCCGCCCCGGCGTTCATCACCTCCCGCATATCGTCCAGGCTGCGGATTCCGCCGCCGACGCAGAGGGGGATAAAAACCTCGGAGGCTACTTTGCGTACCAAGTCCAGCAGAGTGGCCCGGCTTTTGTAGGAAGCGCCGATATCCAGAAAAACAAGCTCATCGGCGCCGTCGTCGTTGTAACGCCGGGCCAGTTCCACCGGGTCTCCCGCGTCCTGGATGCCCTTGAACTTGATCCCCTTTACCACTCTGCCGTCATCCACATCAAGACAGGGAATTATCCGTTTAGCCTGCATAATCGCTCTCCGCCCAGTTTTTCAAAAGCGCAAGTCCCGCTGCGCCGGATTTTTCCGGGTGAAACTGTACCGCCGTCAGAGCGCCCCTCTCAACCGCCGAACAGTAACGCACATAGTATTCCGCCTCAGCGGCGCATACCGAGCGATCAGACAGATCGGCGTAATAAGAATGTATATAATAAAAGAAAGCATTATCCGGCAAACCCCGGAATATTCTTGCCTCAGGCCGCGCCTCTGTCTGATTCCAGCCGATTTGCGGGATCTTACGCCCGGGAAAGCGCCGCACCCTTCCAGGGATTACCGAAAGCCCCTTTACATTTTTGCCGTCAACCGGCGGCGCTTCTTCGGAGGCTTCAAACAGTAATTGCAAACCTATACAGATCCCCAGGAAAGGCCGATCCGCTTGTATCCATTCTGTAATCGCCTGGGCGTAGCCGGATTGTTCCAGCGAAGCCATGGCCGTGGCGAAGTGACCGTCGCCGGGGAAGATGATCTTTTCAAAAGGGGAAGCCGAAAGTGAAAGCTCCCCGGGACCCGCAGCAAAACGGACGGGGATCGCGAGCCGCCCCAGGGCATTCATCACCGAACCAAGATTACCCGCGCCGTAGTCGATCACCCCGACCAAACCACTCATACCAGTACTCCCGGCCCGTCGCCGAAGCCCGGAATATTGAGACTTCCTTTGGTGGAGGGAATCATGTCCCGGGCGCGCTCATCAATCTCGCAGGCGGCGCGGAACGTTCGGGCCGCCGCCTTAAAGAGCGCCTCGATCTTATGGTGATCGCTCCTGCCCCGCAAAATCTCCAGATGTAAGGCGCAGCCGGCCGCGCTGACAAAGCCCCGCCAGAAATCTTCCACCGTATCGGTTTGAAACCGGCAGAGCATCATATCCCTGTCGTTAGCCGAAATCAGCGGCGTCCCGGCAAGCAGCCCCTCAAACTCTAAAAACGGCCGTCCGGAGAAATCCACCGCCGCTCTGGCAAGGGTCTCATCCATAGGGAAGAGACAGCTCCCATTCCGGCGGATACCCTGTTTGTCGCCCAGGGCCTTGTCGAAGCACTGCCCCAAGACGATCCCCGTATCCTCTACCAGGTGATGCTGATCCACCTCAAGATCCCCCGCCGCCCGGATCTCCAGATCAAAGAGTCCGTGGCGGGCGAATGTGTTCAGCATGTGAACCATAAAGCCGATGGGGTAATTCAGTTTCACCTCACCCTTCCCGTCGATGTTCAATTTAATCGTAATATCCGTCTCTTTCGTCTTCCTGGAAATCTCCGCACAGCGCATCACGCTTACCTCCTTTTCTGTTCCTCTTTCACGGTCCCTCAATTTATGGTACCACTTTCCGCAGATCGTATTCCACAATATCCAATACGCCCAGCTTTTTCAGCCGGGGGATAATGTCAGGAACCTCGTGCTTCTTAACCGCGATTTTCACCGCGTAACCCCCACCGCCGTAGAGGGGGGCCACGGTGGGACTCCGCATCGCCGGAAGGCCTCCGGCCACTGCCTCGAATCGATCTTTAGGAATATTCATTTCCAGCATAACCCTGTCCCGACCGTCCAAGACCGCGTGAAACAGCATGGTAAGTTCCTCTATGCGGTTACGCTTTCCGATATCCGTCATGGCGGCATGGGAAGCCACAAAACGAGTGGAGGACTCAAGCAGAGTATCGATTATTTTGAGACCATTGTCCCGCAGTGTCTGGCCTGAGGATGTATTATCAATGATCATATCTGCGTCATCGGGGGGAAAGACCTCGGTGGCGCCGTAAGTACGGAGGATACGGTACCGGTAACCTGAGGGTTTGAGCCAGGTCTCGGCAAGGTTCACGTACTCGGTGGCGACTACCAGTTTTTTGGAGCGAAGTTTAGCCTCGTCAAAAGCCTGTGGGACTGCCGCCACTATCCGGACCCGGTCAAAGCCCAGATCCATGATCTCCTTTACATCCGCGCTGTTTTCCCGAATCCAGTCAATTCCGGTAAAGCCCACGTCGTGACTCCCCAGTTCCAAAAGTTCACCCACGTTCTGGGGCTTCATGATCTTGGCGTCAAGCCAGTCCGCGCCGATTACCGGCCGGTAGGTACGGTCCGCAAGAGCGATAGGAAAACCAGCCTCGGCGAAGAGCCGGGCCACGCTGTCGAAAATCCTCCCTTTAGGTATCAAAACCCGCAATGTATCGCTCATACCCGCTCCAAAAAAAAGCCGTGAACTCTTCCGGAACAATCCGGGAGTCCACGGCGGCTTTACCGTTTTAAGGCCCTTTAACAGGGACCGGACTCCGGGAGTAGAGCAAAATG
Organism: Treponema sp.; assembly: GCA_031266095.1. The sequence continues at coordinate 9,486 of JAISBR010000204.1, forward strand.
ATGATGATGTCGTAAAGTCCGGTTCATGGAGATACTGTAGCGAAACAGGGCGAAATAGTCAAGGCTCCGCATTGCGCCAACAGCAATTCTCCATATTACATTACCCGTCAGGCTCATCGTCCCGGCCGGCAAAGCCGATAAACTCTTCCCATTCCAGCCCGGCATTAGAGCGGCGCTTCGATCACCCTGCCCGCCGCGAGGGTCCGGCGTACATCGATAAGCCGCTGGTTTGCCGATCCCCGGAAACGAAGATCAATATCCCGCAGGGCCATGATAAAGGGTCCGTCCACAATGATGTCACTGGCTGCAATGAGTCGCAGCCAATCCTCCCTGGCCGCGGCCAGGAGGTCTTCCCAGCGATAGCCGGTAAAGGTCATCACCGAAAGCCCTAAAGCGCGGACTTGTTCCGCAAGGGCGGCGCAGGCGGCGGCCTGGGTAAAGGGATCGCCTCCTGAAAGGGTAATGCCATCCAACAGGGGGTTCGCTGTAATGTCGTGTACTACTTCGGCGATTGTTATCTCCCGGCCGCCCTCAAAACCCTGCAGGCCCGGGTTGTGACAGCCCGGGCACCTGAAATCACAGCCCTGTACAAACAGCGTATACCGGAAACCCGGTCCATCCACAATGGACTCAGGCTCTATGCCTCCGATCTTGAGCGTGTCGACGCACACATCCGCAGACGGTGAAAAATCCCGTGCGGATCCAGGCGCAACAGGCTGCAAGGGTTCTCTCATGATATCCCGTGCTTTACCCTGTCCCGCTCTTCCGCCCGCTTGGCGTTATTGAACCGCTCGACTGTACCCACCAGGTAGCCGGTGATGCGTCTGATCCGCTCAAAGGGAACGCCGTCTTCCTCGCGGCCGCATTTGGGACAGCGCTTACCGATGATACCCCGATAGCCGCAGACCGGGTCGCGGTCAAGGGGATGGTTGAGGCTGCCGTAACCAATACCCGCTTCTTTCATCACCCGGATGATTTTTTCAAACGCCTCGGGATTTTTGGATGCGTCGCCGTCAAGTTCCACATAGGTGATGTGCCCGGCGTTGGTCAGGGCGTGATAGGGCGCCTCAATGTGTATTTTTTGCAGCGCGCCGATAGGGTAATATACCGGTACATGAAAACTGTTGGTGTAATATTCGCGGTCGGTAACGCCGGGAATACTGCCAAAGATATCACGGTCCATTTTCACAAAACGGCCCGAAAGTCCCTCCGCCGGAGTGGCGATGAGCGAAAAGTTGAGTTTCCGTTCCAGGGTTTCATTGTCCATACGGCTGCGGAGCCGGCTGATTATCTTGAGACCAAGCGCCTGAGCCTCAGGTGATTCTCCGTGGTGCTTGCCGGTAAGACAGGCAAGGCACTCGGCAAGGCCGATAAAGCCCATGGTAAGCGTTCCGTGTTTGAGCACTTCCCGAATGTTGTCCTCCCAGTCCAGCTTGTCCGAATCAAGCCAAATACCCTGACCCATGAGGAAGGGGAAATTCTTCACTTTTTTGCGGGCTTGTATCTCGTAACGCTCCAAAAGCTGGGTGATTACCAGGCTGGTTTTTGTATCCAGTTCGTCAAAAAAGAGGTCCAGTATCCTGTTTGCGTCCTCTGTGACGCTCTCCGCCGGGGGGCCGTTTACTGCGGACCGCGCCGCGCCGGCATTGCCTGAGGGAACACGCCCGCCGGTTCGCGCGCCATACAGGGCGCGTAACGCGAGCCGGGGCAGGTTGATGGTGGTAAAACTCAAATTTCCCCTGCCGTAGGTTATTTCCTGTTCAGGATCGTGGATGTTTCCCATAACCCTGGTCCTGCAGCCCATGTAGGCGATTTCCGTTTCAGGCAGGTTGTGCTTGTAGTATTGCAGATTAAAGGGCGCGTCCTGAAAGGAGAAATTGGGGAAGAGCCGCTTTGAGCTTACCCTGCAGGCAAGCTGAAACAGATCATAATTGGGATCCCCTTTGTTATAATTGATCCCTTCTTTCACCCGGAAAATCTGAATCGGGAAAATCGGCGTCTCACCGTCACCCAACCCCGCTTCGGTGGCAAGAAGTACGTTCCTGATGATCATCCTCCCCTCGGCGGAAGTATCGGTACCATAATTAATCGACGAGAAGGGGATCTGCGCCCCCGCCCGGCTGTGCATGGTGTTGAGGTTGTGGATCAGCGCTTCCATCGCCTGGTAAGAGGCTTTCTCGGTTTCTTCGTATGCCTTCGTCCGGGCAAATTCCTGAATACGGGCACAAACGGCGGCGTTGGTAAAGCGTTCCAAAATTGCCGCCTTCGCCCGGAAGTATTCGCCGCTTCCCTCCGTATCCGCCAAATCGGGCTTGAGTGGGGCGCTCAGGCCCGCCGGTACAGCCCCTCTGTTAGCCGCCGTTCCGGTAGGCGATCCCCCTTCAAGGGCTTTACGGATCTCCTCCGAGGCGTCCGGCGCCAGAAGCTCCAGCGCCTTGTACAGATTCTGCCTGTAGCACTTCACAAAAGTCTTCGCCACCCCCGGCGCCAGGCCCCGGTCAAAATTGGGAATGCTCTGGCCTCCGTGCTGGTCGTTCTGGTTTGACTGAATGGCGATACAGGCCAAAGCCGAGTAGCTGCGAATGTCGTTAGGCTCCCGAATCGCCCCGTGACCGGTCCCGAAGCCGCCTTTGAAGAGCTTATTGATATCGATCTGGCAGCAGGTAGTCGTAAGGGTGAGGAAATCCAGGTCATGAATATGAATATCCCCTTCATGGTGGGCCCTGGCATGCTCGGGATTGAGAATAAACAGTTCATTGAATTGTTTTGCCCCTTCGGAACCGTATTTCAGCATATGTCCCATGGCGGTATCACCGTCGATATTGGCGTTTTCCCGTTTCAAATCGTTGTCTTTGGCGTCTTTTTTATTGATATCCTCAAAAGTCCGCATTAAACGGGTGTTCATTTCGCGGATTCTGGTTCGTTCCGCCCGGTACAGGATGAATTTTTTCGCCGCCGTCCCCAGGCCGCAGTCGATCAGGACCTGTTCCACCGTGTCCTGGATCTCCTCTACCCCGGGAATCCGCCCTTTATAGGCGCTTTCCAGCCGGTCAACGGCTTTTTCAGATACCGCCATGGCTCTTTCCCAGTCCATAGTCCCCGCCGCCATTCCCGACTTGTATATAGCGTTGGTAATTTTTTCAATGTTGAATGGCGCTTCCCGCCCGTCCCGTTTGCGAATTCGTTTAGGCATTCCCTCTTCCTTCGACTTCAAGCTATTTCAGATCCCCGGAGCCGGTTTGGCCCGATTAACCGGAGTCTTGACAAACCTGAGTTCTTTTACAGTATCGATTGCAATATACACAGTATATAGCGTATCTAAAACATAGGACACTACAGGTAGCGTGTCAAGCGGGCCGATAGCCTCCCTGTTCAGTTTTCGAAAGATTATTGGAATTCAATGAATTATCACCATGTGAATACCGCTTTCTTGCTTATCGAACAACTACCGCCTGAATGACGAGTCATTCTTACGGATGACTCGTCATTCCTGTGGAATGCCGTGTCATTCCTATGGAATGACGGCTGAGTAAATCTCGGAGGAGGGGCCTTTGAGATTGGTGGTGGATTCCCAGCGGAGACAGAAATAGATACGCTTACCCCGCTCACTCTCGTCGAAGCGCAGGGTGAAGGGCGTGGCGGTGTCAAAGTCCGAATGGGCCAGTTCCGTCTCCGAGACCGGCGGCTTGTCCAGCAGGGCCCAGTGGATCTCCGCGCCGTGGACCCCGTAGGGCTTCCCGCGCTTCTTGGTGGCGCTGTCCCGGAAGTGGATCGTCACCTGGCGGATCACCGAGGTGTCCGGTTCCGCCTCCGGGAAGGTGGCGGGCGCGGGGACCGGGGTGGGGGTCGGGTCCGGCGTATGGACGCCGTAGTACCGCCTGTCCTCCTCCTTCATCAGCTTATTGTAGCGGATGGAGGTATTGACGAAGTCCCGCATGGCGTCTTTCGCCGCGTCCTGGGCCTCGTCTTTAGCCAGGCGGTTCCTGCTGGAATCGTCCTCCTCGTAGGCGGTCCGGGCCGCCAAAAAAGCGTTGACGGCGGTCAGGGCGGCGGTAACCTCCGTCTGGTTCCAGCCGAAGGCGGCCACGGTGGCCGGGTTTTCCAGCCCGGCCTTCCATTTCGCGCATAGATCCGCAAAATCCTGCTCCCTTTCCGGAAGCCAATGACTACCTGACATACAATCCTCCATAAAATAAAAATAAGTACTCACTGCCGTTCAAGAAACTATTACCGCCGGCGGGGAAATCTTCAGCGCCGGCGGAGAAACTTCCAGCGCCGGTGGGGAAACTATTACCGCCGGCGGGAGAACTTCCAGTGCCGGCGGGGAAATTTTTAGTACCGGCGGAGAAACTCTCAGCGCCGGATAACAAAGAACAGGCAGCAAAGAGCGAAGTAACCCTTCCGTCGATAGCTGACCCGCTCTCAGCCTGCTCTGTCTTCCCTTTGCACACCTGCTGTTTGCTCATTATTCATTTCAAGGCGCAAGAGCGGGCCGCTGGAAGCGGATCACCACGA
>JAISBR010000055.1 GCA_031266095.1 Treponema sp.
CTTTATCAAGGATATAAACCGCCCGCACCAGCGAGCGCAGGCGGAGTTATAACCAATAGAACTCCCGGAGGAGGTAGTATGAAACCGGAAGAATTGTTAGCTCAAGACAAAGCCTGCTACGACGCGGTCTTCGCCCTCGGCGAAAAGGCCGCGCTCGAAAAAGAGCGGGCCAGGGTGAATGCCCATCTTATGCTGGGTAAAGAAGCGGGATCACTGGAGACCGCGGCAAAGTACATTGAGGAGGGGAAGTCAAGCATGGACGAGGCCGTCCGCGCCGAATACCTCGCCCTTTCGATGAAGCAGAACCGCATCGCCGCCCGCAATGAGGACAATGTGGGAGATATCGACACCTCCCAAGGCGGGGAGGACATTGACGCCAAGGCCATCTCCCATGCTTTTTCTCTTGGCGTTCAGGGAAAAACAATGGAGGGTAAATCATGGGCGGAGTAACTTTCGACACCATTATTAACCGGGCGCTCCAGCTTGGCGATGGAAAATTCGAACAGGGAACTATTACCGTCGCCGCGGGCGCTACCGTAAAAGCGGGAACAATCCTGAAGCGGGACGGCGCTAAGTTTGCTGTCGCAACCGATACCCCGCCAGACCCCGGCAATCCCGCGGACGGCGGCGGATGGGAAACCCCGCCGACTCCGGGGGATATCCCCGTTGCGGTTATGCCCTTCGACCTTAAAAACGAAGGGGCGGCCCCCGCAGACATGGGTTTCCGCGCCCTTATCGGCGGCTCGGTACGGAGAGATCTTTTGAATCTTGACGGTGAGCCGATAACCAACGCCCAGGCCGATGCCCTGCGGGATTTCGGCATTATCGTCGTAGCAACCACCGACCTGTCCAGGTGAACCCCTAAAGGAGAGAAATAAAAATGGCAAACAGTATGCCCACCCTGCTTCAGCAGGTTGTCGAGATGTACCAGCAGCAGCCGGACATCAAAAAAATGGGATTTCTGACGTCGCTTTTCAAGGTGACGCCGGAATCCTTCACCGACGTAAACAAAATCGGCATGGATATGGTTTATGGCGGAAACGATATAGCCCCCGTCGTGCGCAACTTGAGTACCGGAGCGGTAATAATTACCATCGACAAATTCGGGAATATGGAGGTTCCCTTCCCGGTCTACTCCCTGGAAACGCCCGTCGATATCACCCAGCTTATGGATCGTTTCCCCGGCGAGAGCGCCTTTGTCAAAGGAGCGACCATCAACTGGTATGGACGCATGGCCACAAAAATCAAGGAGGGAATCAACAAGCACCTCCGCATGATTAAGGGCGCGATGGAATACCAGGCGGCGCAGGTCTTAACCACCGGGAAATGTACCCTCACTGATGAGGACGGGAACGAAATCAACGAGCTTGATTATAAAATTCCGGCAAACCACTTTCCCGAAGTAACCGTGCCCTGGGAAAACCCCTCCGCAAAGCCCATTGACAATCTCAATATGCTGGACGATGTTATCCGCTCGGACGGACAGGTGGATGTTGTCAATTACATCATGGGGAAAAACGTCTGGCGGAATTTCCTGAACAACGAGCAGGTTCAAAAAAACCTGGATAAAAACATTCTCAACACCCTGGAAATCTCTCCGCAGATGCGGGACAAGGGAGCGGCATACCTGGGCAAGCTCAACACGGACGGACACGTCCGCCTCTTTTGGGGATATGACGCCACCTACACTCCTTGGAAGCAACCGGATATCACCAGCTATTACATCGATCCTGACAAGGTAATTTTTCTTCCCGCCCTTGAAGCGATGGATTTCCGCCGTTATTTTGGCGGCATCCCCAACATCAAACTCGACCCGGTCTTTGATCCGCTTTTTGGAAACAAGATCACCGTCGAGGGTGAGTACGATTTCAAAATCCGCGTCTGGTTTGACGAGGATGCCGAAACCTACAAAGGCCGCACCAGGAGCCGTCCGCTCTTCGTTCCGGCTTCCCGCCTGCGCCTCGGCTGCCTGTATACGGGCTAATAAAAAGGAGGATCAAATGTATATCGTAGCAAAAGGACATTCATTCACTACACCCCGTGGGATTTTAGGCCCCGGCGACGAGATCACCGAGAAGGATTTCTTTGATAAAAAAGCCTTTTTGAAACGGGTGCAAAAAGGGAGCATTGTCGCCGGAAAATCAAAAGACCAGCTTGCCAAAGAGGAGGCCGATGCCAAGATCGCCGCGGGGGACAAAGCGGCAAAGGCCGAGGCCGTCCGGCGTGCAAAGGAGCTTGAGGACGCCGCCCTCAAGGTGCAGACCGCCGAGGCCGCCCTGAAAAACGCGCAGGATGCGCTCAAGGCCGTCCAGGATACCGCCCTTACCGTCAAAGAAAAAAACAAGACGCAGTTTAAGGCGAAGATTGACGGGCTTGAAGCCGCCGTCCGCAGCGCCGAGGATGCCCTGAAAACCGCCGAAGCCGAAGGTGGAAAAAGCCGAGGACGATGTCGTTGCCGCCGAAGCCAATCTGGAACAGGCCAAAGAAGAGGCGGCCAAAATAAAATGAACGTGCGGGAACTTTCCCAAATGTATCTGGAAAAAACGCTTGAAAACCCTGATGCGGCGGGAAGTCCCTACACGCTCATTTGTCCGGCCGGTACGCGGTATCCGGTAGTGGGAACGGTCAGCGATACCTCCCTCCTGGTCGATCCCATTACCGGAGAAAGTATCATCAGCCGTACCATTATTACTACCTGCCTGATAAAGCGGCTCCCGGTACAACCGGAGCGCGGCTGGAGAGCCGACGTTCCCGACCTTTGGAAGGGAGGCGTCCATCACTTGTATGTACAGGAAGTGAATCCCGATAACACCATCGGGCTATACTATTTCACGATGGGATTCAATCTTGAAGAACCAGAGGAGATGGAGGCATGAGCGAAGGCGCAAACCCGCAGATTACCGAACTTATCGAATCCCCCGATATTCTGGAGCTTGTACGGGATCAACTGGCGGCGTTCCTTTCCCTGGAACTGCAGAACCAGTATGCATTGGCACAGGACAAGAAGATTCCGCGAGCGCAGGACTATAACATAAAAGTATTCGTGGAAAACTCCCGGCCCTATGACGGTGCAACAGCAGGCCAGGGCCAGATTTCTCTCATCAATATTTTGGTTCCCAAAGTAACTATTCCGACATCAAACCCCCGGATCGGAAACCAGAAAGAAAAGGCGGTTATTTTTATTGACTGCGCCGCGGATGGAAACAACACCGGTAATTTCCGCGATGATAAATCGGCCACTTTCCGGGCATGGAAAATCATGCGCCTCGTCCGGCGCATTGTCATGTCTGATCAATACGCATACCTCGGTATGCGGGGAACCGTTACTTCCAGAACCTTCACCCAGATGGAAGCCGGCTCGCCTAACATTCAGGCGGCTTTGGCGCTCACCGTTATCCGCTCGACGCTGGAGGTTGACTTTGTAGAGCGATCTATTGAAGCGCCGTCCGTTATTCTGGAGGGCATTGATTATACCATTGATGCGGAGACCGGACAGGTTACCGCAAAACCAAGCCTCAAAGACCGTGTATTAGGTCTGGCAGATAAACCACAGGAGGAATAAGATGTTACCAGCATCGGCAATTAGCCGCGTCACTGGCGTGAACGTGGAATTCCGCAGTTTTAACAGCGGAAGCGGCGGTTATTTACCGCAACGGCTTGCGGTAATCGGTGTCGGCAATGACGATGCCGTGTATACCACACAGAAACATGAGGCAACGGGGAGTGCGGAAGCCATCGCGAAACGTTACGGCTATGGATCGCCCCTGCACCTGGCCGCCCGGCAGTTTTACCCTGACGGCGGCGGAGGAGCGAATTTTCCTGTTACCTTTTATCCTCTGGCAAAGGTAACAAGCAGCCTTCCCTCGCAGGGCGCTATTTCGTGCGACGGTACCGCGGGGGCAAACGGAAGCGGCGTGGTTTCCATCGCGGGAATGGACGTAGAGTTTGCCATCCAGAAAGGCCAGGGCCCGGCAGATATCCTCGCCGCAGTGAAAGAACGGATCGCAAGCAAACTGGAGATGCCTGTTGTAACCGGAGTTATCGACGACGGCGAGCTTCCCATTACCGCCAAGTGGAGTGGGGACAGTGGGGACGATATTACCCTTTCTATCGAGACCAGCGTTCCCGGTATTACTTTCGGCGTAACCGCAATGTCAGGCGGGGCGTTAGACCCGGATGTCGGCCCGGCCCTGTCCGCTATCGGCCAGATTTGGGAAACCGTGATTCTCAATGCGTTTAATTACGCCAAGGAGAGCCGCCTTAATACCTACCAGAGCTTCGGAGACGGACGCTGGTCGGAGCTTGAGAAAAAACCGCTCCTTGTGGCGCACGGATGCACTGCGGATTACGAAACCCGCACGGCGGTGACCGGCCCCCGGAAAACCGACCGCATCAATTTCCTCATCGAATCCGTTGCCAGCCCGGAGCTCCCCTGCGTGATCGCCGCCCGAGGACTGGTCAACATCATGAACACAGCCAACAGCAATCCGCCGCATAATAACTACGGCACCCTGGGCGGACTCAAGGCCGGCCCGGATGAAGCGCAGGAGAGTTATACCGCCCGTAACAACGCCGTCGCCAAGGGTGCATCCACCAACATCAAGAACGGCAGCGTCGCGGAACTGAATGACATAATCACCTTCTGGCATCCCGACAATGAGATCGTTCCGGCATACCGCTATGTGGTGGATATGTTCAAGCTCCAGAACATTGTTTTCAATGTGCGGATGATCATGGAATCGGATGAGGTAAAGGGAGCGCCGCTGGTTCCCGATACCGCCACAACACACAACCCGAAGGCGATACAGCCCAAGACTATCAAGACCGCCATGATGAACCTTGCCAATTCTCTGGAGGATTTTGCCATCCTCGCGGATGCGGAGTTCAGCAAAAAACGGCTGGTGGTAAAAATCAGCAACATGAACCCGAAGCGGCTCGACCTGCAGTTTCCCTGCAAGCTGTCGGGTAACGTGGAGGTCATCAGCGCCGATATTTATTTCGGCTTTTACTTTGGCGAATAATAAAAGGAGGATACCATGGCATCGGGACCAGCAGAATCAATTATCATCGCCGGACGCCGATTTGTCTGTAACGCGGAGGATGACGTGAGCGTCCAGCTTTCCGGCTGGACAAACGAAAATAAACTGCACGGCGACGGCTCAAGCCACATAGCGAAGGCCCGGAAGCCCGGAAAGATTGACGGCCTTAACGTCTATATCGATCACGAGCAGGACGACCTTGAGTTTATCCAAACGGAAATGGACAAACACTCCTACCTGGACATAAGCCTTACCATGTGCGACGGCAGGGTGTACGCGGGGAGTATGCAGTTCACCGGGGACGGCACCGCTGAAGGGAGCAAGGAGGGCTATGCGCCGGTAACCCTTGAGGGCCCCACCCTGGAAAAGCAGGGGTAACATGAGCAACGTTGCCAAATACGCACTGGACAATCCAAACGCCATAAAGGATATGTGCAAGGACGTGCGGAAAGTGATAAAGAAAGCGGCGACCCAAACGGTGAACGCCGTCGCATTTGAGGCGCGGAAAAACCTCAAAAGCCGGGTACAGGAAGAGTTTATTAACCGCAACAGCTTTACCACGTCGGGGAACGCTCTTTTTGTTACCAAGGCCGCTTTCGGGCACACGGAAAACTTGGGGGATATTCATGCCAGCGTCGGTTTCTCGGAAAAGGCGGTATATATGCGCAGGCAGGATGAAGGAGGTGAACACGAAGGCCCTCCGGGAAACAATCTGGCTATTCCCACGGACGCCGCCCGTAAAGGTGAAACAAAGACCGGCCTTGTAAAAACACAATACCACATGGATGAACTGCCCGGCGCGAAGGTCAGGGGAACATTTAAGAAAAAATACCGGCTGGCGGTCGGCGGAATATGGAACGGCAAGCGGGAAAAGGGCAGCAAGGGTGTTGCGGGTATGCCGAAGGCCGCGGGCGTTGCCCGAGCCTTCGTTGCCGCCCGTGAAGGGAAACTAATACACTACCAGGAGAATCTCTTTGCGGTTACCAATTTTGTAAAAGAAAAAGATATATGGGACAAAAATAGACAAGAACGTATTTTCGGAAAAGTATCTTTTGAAATTCATCCCATCTATATTTTTGACCGTCCCAGTACCCATACCCCGGCGCGGCATTTCTTCATGCCGGAGTGTGAAAAGGCGGCGGCGCGCATACAAGACCTTTTCAACGAAAATATGGACAAGGCCCAGGGCGGCCACTAAGGAGTTTACCATGTAGGATCAAGAAGAACTGGAAGGCCAGGACATGAGACCTGACGATAACGATGATGATGAAGACAGCGGCATCACCTTTGCGGAGCAGGAGTTTATCAACTGGTGCGACGCTAACGGCATTGATCACACCGAAGAGGACATGGAAGAAGAAGACCGCAGGGACTTCAAAAAAACCAAAAAAAGGTTTATGAGGGCCGTTGACGAGAAGCGTCTGGTGGTGGACGGTACGAAAATCGAGTACACCATTTCCCGGTTTTCTAAAAAGAACGCCGGGCAGACGCTCGCTATTTCAAGACCTATCGGACGGGATTTTATCGCTATGGACGGCTTCAGGGATACCCAGCAGATGCAGAGATTTCAAGCCTTTATCGCTTCCATCGCCAAGACCGAGAAATCTCTTGTCGCAAATCTTGACATAGAAGACCGCCAGCTTTTGGTGGACATTGGTACACTTTTTTTAGTCGGCTAGTTTCCGAGGTCGCCGTTGACGGGCGGCGGCAGCGGAAGCTCGGCATGAGCTGGGTAAGCAATCAGATGTGTCAGGTTTACACGGATTACCATATCAGCACCCCTCCGGCTGAAATCAGTATTGGAGAAATCCGGTTTTTCTATATGCCGATGATAGACAGTCTGTGCAGGATACAAAAAGAGGCCGGCAAACAAAAACGAAAGTGATTTACATACCGCGGAGTTTGTTGTCGAGCCGCGCCTTGTCCTGGTTGTTTATGATATCTTTATCCAACAGGATACTGGTAAGCTCGGTGAGAAATTCTTTAAGGTGGCCGAAGTGGTTTACCTTTATTGTTTCAAGGTCGGTTCTAAACTCGACTTGCAGGCCATCTATTTTCTGGGCAAGGTCGCTCTTGAATTCGATGCGCAGATCGTCTATTTTTTGGGCAAGATCGCCCACTTCTTTCTGCTTGAAGCCGTATTTGATAAAATTCATACCGTGCCGACTAAAGCCTATGATAAAAATGACCCCCGCGGCGACCAATAACAAGGTCGCGACCATGGGAGGAAAAGCCTTAATAAAAGTATCCAAAACATCCCAGCCGGTCATTTTTTACCCTCAACCTTAATATAAGCCCGTCCGGGTGGTTTGGTCAATGGGGCGGTTTGGCCTATTTTTTGTCCTCCACTATCTCAAAAATCTTCAAGGTTAATAGCTTTCCCCTGTCTGATAGCCTAAGCTCCTCATAGAGGAGACTCAAAATGGGTATTGAACAAAAGATGGCAGAAGCCGCCCGGCTTATGAAAGAAGCGGCAAGCAAGCTTGAGGAGCTTGGTTTACGGCTGGATTTTGAGATAAGGATTAAACCTCAGCCGCCCACCGTTGGTTTGACATTATCAAATGATAATTCACCCTCCGAAAAATAGCGGCTAAAAGAAGTGGCTAATCCCTTGATGGTCTCGGCGCTGGTAAAAGAATCGGCAAGTTTTTTATTATTACTGATTCTAACAGTCATTACATTCTGAAGGTAAAGCTCTGCGGCAATCAGCGATAGCGCCCTGAGTGTTTGTTCGTTCATTCTTGCCCTCCTTGCAGGACTGGTTTGGTTGGTAACCCCAGTATACCGCAGGGAGGGCTTTTTGTACCCCATTTGGCCTATTTTTCGTCCGTTAACACCCCGAAATACCGCCTTGACGGCTTGAAAAAACCTGCGATATAATTATCTAAACTATAAAAAGGCGGTTTCTTATGGGTATAGTTATCGCTATAATAATTATCCTGTTCATTCTCTACACAATAGGGAATGCACTGAAGAAGGCAGGGTTAATCCCTGATTCCCCTGATGAAATTCAAGAGAAAAGGGGGCATGTAGAAATAATCAGGCATGATCCTCAAGAGGAAAATATATCCCGAAAACCCATAGTAGAGCATGCTGTTGATTATTCACCGCTTTTGGAACTATGCGCCGAAATCCAAAATTGGCATGAAAATAATTACCTCCCCTTTGAGCAGCCAATCACCGTTGAAATTGATTATTGCGACAATGATGGCGAAAAAACGCACCGAAAAGTTGATATTTTATATATTGCGCAGAGTGACTATAACAACGATGAATATTATTTTAAAGCATTCTGCCATTTACGGAACGAAGAACGGTCTTTTAAGGCGACCCGTGTCCTGAAAACCATGGCTAACGGCCAAGAAGTTGATTTAATCCAGTATATTGTTGATACATACCGCAAGACAGACGGATATAGAGCGACTATGTTGGCCATCAGGACCGAGGATCTGCTTCATTCCGACAGCGAGGCGGGAACTGCCGCCAGAATATTGACCTATATAGCGAGGATTGACGGCATCTTTACAAGAAAAGAGAAGGTAACTATCGCCCAGTTTATACAAGAAATCGCCGGTGCTGAAAACGGCATAGAGATTGAAAACTACATAAAAGGGCTGCAAGCATTAATCCCGACAACGCCGGAATACAAAAAACTGGTCAAACAAGCGGATGTTTCCGATGCCCTCATAGGAAAAGCTAAAGAAATGGTTGGCAAAGACCCTTTGAGGCAAGGGGCTTTTGACATATTGCTCGGGCAATATAACAAGAGCCATGAAATTTCTCAAAAACCTACTTGATAATTCTCTTTACCGGGCTTACTCCGGTTTGTCCTCCACATATTCTATAATGTCTGAAAACTGACATTGAAAATAGGCACATATCTTTTCCAGGACTTCTGTTGATACCCGCTCATTTTTGGCAAATTTTGCCAAAGTGGTGCCCGATATTCCCACCTTTTCAACTAGATCGGTCTTTTTCATGCCCTTTTCCACCAACAGATGAAACAGCGGCTTATAAGTAATCCCCATTTATATTCCTTATGGATAAAATATATCAGGATATGGAAAAAATGTCAAGAAAAGCAAATATTTTGTTTGACAAAATATTTGTAAAGGCTTATATTATATGCGGAAAAGCAAATATATAGAGGTTAAAATTATGGCTAACATAGACTATTTGTTCAGGAAAGGCCAGCCGGAGCGCCCTTTGAATGAGCCGGTATATATGGCCGACACCACAGGCAGGGTGATGAGGATCACCTGTGAGCAGGCCCTGGGTGATGGAGTTTACTGGTTTGTGGCCGAAGAAACACCGTCCTACGGTGCTGTAGAAAATAAGGAGGTACATCATGGGTAAAATCATTCAATTCAGGAAGCCGGTTTTCAAGATGTACAACACTGGTTTTGAAATCCCGGTAAAGCGGGATAATCCGCCCCCGCGCCCCCGATAAGGAGGTTTTTATTTTATTTTCAAGGAGTTTGTTGTGGTAGTGAGGCAAACGACAATCGTGGAATCGGCGATCCTGCCGGTTCTTGGGAAACTTGGAATCCCCGGCATGAAGTTAATTGGCTGGTGTGAAGACAAGGAGGAACAAGACGAAATCCCGCATTTTTCCGTATTTCTTGAAGCCGAGTCGGGCAAGGGAGAGTGCCTCTTTCTTGAAGTTGAGCTTCACGAGGGATTCCTTCCATTGGGAAGTAACTGGGCGCTTATGAAACGGGGTGATGTGGCGTCATTTTTTGCGGGTGATGACCCTGAATATGAGGGGCGCAATTTTCTGGTCTCCCGGGATGCGTATTGGAGAAAAGCTGTAGAGGCCGGCGTGCCTGGTATGAAGTAAATCTGGACGGGAAAACTATACCCGGCTATATTCAGGTTCTGAAAGCCCGGGGCTCCACAGTGGATTTTTGACCGCGAATTCACTCTTACCAAAACCCAGAAAAGCAATGCCCAGATATATCTGGAAAAAATTGCGTCGACGGATTAGATAGAAAGTTTATAGCTTTTCGTTATCCGGCTGTTCATACTCAGAATTAATGGCAAGCGCATACGCACTGGAAGCGGTTTTTAACCTCATAGACAAGGTTACCAAACCGATGAACAATATAAACAAGCAGGGCGATATTGTCAACGCCGGCCTGAAAAAGACTTTTTCCAACGCTCAAAAGTACGCTGATAAATTCGCCGGACGGCTCAAGAGGCTTGGTTCCGGCCTGCTCAAGCTGGCGGGGATTTCCGCCTTCCTCAATTTTGACTCCATTAAATCCCTTGCCGGAAAAGGAGTCAGGGACGCCGTTGAATTTCAAACCGCCCTGGCAAAAGTTAAAACCATAGCAGACACAACTAAAGTCTCCATGAAGCAATTTTCAGAAGGAATACTCGACCTGTCTTCAAAAACGGGAGTCGCCGCCACCGACATAGGGGAGTCCGTCTACGCCGCTATTTCAGCGGGCGTGGATACCGCTAAGGCTGTTTCCTTTACGGAAGTGGCGACCAAGGCGGCAGTCGGCGGGTTTACCGATACCGCCACGGCAATAGACGGCCTTACCTCTATACTGAACGCTTACGGCCTATCGGCGGATAAAGCTATGGGCATAGCGGATCAAATGCTTTTAACGCAGAACCTCGGCAAGACCAGTTTCGGCGCTATGGCGCAAAGTATAAAACAGGTGATACCGACCGCCGCGGCGCTCAACGTAAAAACGGACGAACTCTTCGCGTCCGTCGCGTCCCTTACCGGGACGGCGGGATATGATACCGCCAAGGCAATGACCGGGCTTAACCGGGCGCTTATGGGGATAATGAAGCCCGAAGGCCAGGCGGCGGAAATGGCCAAAAAGTTAGGACTTAATTTTTCCGCGGCCGGATTGCAAAGCCGCGGTTTCGCTCAAACCATAAGGGATATATACCGGGCAACGGGCGGGAACCAGGATATAATCGGAAAGCTATTTGGTTCCGCCGAGGCGTTGAAAGTAGTAAACGTGCTGGGCGGGTCAGGCTCGGCGCTTTTTGAAAAGACCCTCGACGCAATGCAAAATGCCACCGGAGCAACGCAGCGGGCGTTTGAGACAATAATGGACACACCGGAAAAACGGTGGTCTATAGCGCTTAACAAAATGAAGAACGCCGGAATCGGCCTGGGGACAGCCCTGCTCCCTGTTGTTGAACGGGTAATCGGAAGGGTAACTGAAATAGCCGACAGGATCGCCGCCTTTGATTTCAGCCAGATCGCCGCCGTTGCGGATACCGTATTTTCAAAGATAGAAGGCTTTGCCAATTTGCTGTGGGAGGCCATTCAGATCGCCTGGCAATTCAGGGGCGTTATTCTTGTTGTTGTAGGCGCATTAATGCTCTATCGCACGGCTCAGCTTTTATTGAACGCCGCGATGAACGTAAATCCCATCAGCCTAATCATAACGCTCGTAGGACTGTTGATTTTTGGCCTTATCGCTTTAGTAAAAAACTGGGATAAAGTAACCGCCGCCGTGAAAAACAACGCCGAAAAAGTCATGGCTGTTATATCTATTTTTACCGGCCCCTTCGGTTTTATTATTTCCTGCGTTAAGGAACTATTTACCAACTGGCACCGCGTAACCGATGCCTTTAAAAATGGCGGGATATTGGGAGCGATAAAAAAGATTGGAGCGGTTATCCTTTCCGGCCTTCTTGCTCCCGTGCAGGGTCTCCTTGAAATTATATCCCATATCCCAGGTCTGGGCCACCTTGCCGGAAAAGGCGCGGAGAAAATCGCCGGGCTCCGCAATTCTCTGCTGGGAGAGGATGCGAATATCACCGCAAAAATCAAAATACCGAAAGTAGAACCGCCGCCAGTGGAGCTGCCCGATGCCGCGGTTCCCGACGCCATCGAACCCCCGGCAATGGACGATCTCCAGCGGCAGCTGGATGCCCTGGATATGCCCAGTTTCGGGATGCCCGACGCATCAAAACTGCACGGCGTAGTGGATATATCCAACGGCCCCAGCGCCATAACCCACTACTATGCTGCCCTTCCCGGCGCCGGTGCCGGCCCGGTTCAGGCCATAGCTGCGCCGCCCCTCACACAGACGGTAACCTCGGCGGTTTCAACTCCCGCCGTCGTAGATAATACCCCACAGGCCCTTTTAAGCATCGACAAAACCGTGCGGACAATTACGGCGCTTATTCAAAGTATCGATACCACCGCCAAGGCCATCTTCAACAAACCCGCTCCTGCTATAACAGCAGATATGCCGGCGCTCCGCATTCCGGCGCAGGTGACCAGAACTCCCTACAAGCCGCCCCCCGTTCCGAAGCAATACATCAAGACGGACAAGCGGGAAAAAGAAGATGCGGATCAGGACGACCCCCGGCACATCCCGCCCGTGAGCCGTGAAGAGCGCATGGCGTACAGCCTGCAGGAACGGCGGGAGACAGTCGGCATCGAAGTATCCACCGCCCAGGGATCGCAGGCGCGGATCGTGCGCCGGCCGAAGTCTCCGAATATCAAACTTACCACATCCGGGGGGAACGCGTGAGGGAACTGCGGGAAGGAAAATACACAGCCCCCAGCGGAACCGAAATCACGTTTCAGTGGGAGACTACGAGCCGGGACACCGAATTGAAAACCGGAACCTACACCTTCCCCATGAGGGACGGCGCCCGCGTCCAGCACCAAGGGCGGGGAGCGATGACGTTTCCGCTTACCTGCATCTTCACCGGGGAAAACTGCATGACGGAGGCGTCCGCATTTGAGGAAGTGCTTTATGAACACGGCGTCGGAGAACTCCAGCATCCGGTCTACGGAACATTCAAGGTAAAGCCGACCGGAAACATTACACGGGAGGATGATCCCCTTACCAAAACCGGGGAATCCATTGTTACCATCACCTTCACGGAAACGATTGACGATGAGGACAGCAATGAGCTTGCGGAGGTAGCCGCCGATTCCGTTGATGAACGGTATGAGGAATTCTCCGAAGCGGCCGCCGGGGACTTTGCGGAACGTATCGCCGGTGTTGATACCATTGGAGAACAGCGTGCCGTGGAAGCGGCGCTGGAGGCGCAGAGCCAATCAATCATTGATACCCTCCAGCCGCTGGCAATGGCGGATGAGACCCCGGGCGGTACATCAAATAAAAAAACATGTGCGGACTGGCTTGCCTCGGCACATGAACTCAAGGATTCCATAAAAAAGCTGTACCAAAAAGGGCTTGCTATTGCCGGCAAAGCGGAGAGCACGTACGTCAAGGCCCTTAATATCGCCCGGCTCACTTTGCGGCTCATGAAACTTCCGGCGCGGCTGGCGACTACCTTGGCATCAAAGATACAGGGCTATGCATCCCTCACGGCCGTCCTCGTCAACCAATACAAAAACGATCCATTTGATCTGAAAAAGATCGCCGCCGCCTATACCACGGCCCGGCTTGGCATTGAGGGAGCCATAGCCTCCATCGCTTCGGGCGCGGCCATAAGCACCGCCGAAGCCGCCGCCAGCCGTTCCGTTTCCCCTGCGGCCGCCACAGGCACCCCCACCAGCGGCGGCGCAGGCTCCAGCGGCGGAAATACGGGGGGAGGCTCTCCAAGCGGCGGTGACGGCTCCACGGGCGGCGGAGCCGCGGGAGGCCCCAGCCGGAATACCGGTGTATCCTCCCGCGAGGAGGCGGTAGAAACCGCCAACCGGATCATGGCGCTCCTGGAGACCATGAATACCTTTGAGGACTCAAAGATCGCCCGGAACGCATTTGTGGATGCCGCGCCCGAATCATATATTGCCCTGGTTGAGCTGGTATACCAAAGCACCCGGCTTATTATGAACGCCCTTTTTTCGCTCCCCATGCAAAGAACGATCACGATAGATCGTGATAGGCAGGTCGTGGAGCTATGCGCCGAATTATACGGCTCACCGGATTATCTGGATGATTTTATTATTCAGAATAATTTTAACCTCAATGAAATAGAACTCCTGCCAATGGGAACGAAGGTAACCCACTATGTCCAGGGTACATAGAGTCCGGCAGGGAGATACCCTGAGCTCCATCGCCGTCCGTTACCTGGGAACCTCTTCTAAATGGCCGAAAATAACCGGATCAAATCCCCAGCTTGCAAACCGCAAAAAAGCCGTCGACGGTTCCCCGCTCATTTATGCCGGAGACGACCTTATCATCCCCGAGGACGAAACCGCCGCCCGGCCCGCCGCCGTGCAAACCATAGAAACCATCGCCCTCTCGGATGATGAGCAGGATGTATCCATAAAAATTGACGGTAAAGAATATACCGGCTTCACCGGATACGAATTAAATCTGAATTACGATTCTTTTGATACTTTCAGTTTTTCCGCACCCTACAGCGACGCCATGACCGAACTGAGAAGCGCCGCGGTTCCCTTTGCATTCAAATCCTGCGATGTGTTTTATAAAGGCTCCCTTGTTTTTAAGGGGACACTCCTTACCCCAGACCCGGAGCTTACCGATAAATCCGGGGAGATAACCCTGCAGGGATATCCGCTCTGCGGCGTTCTCAACGACTGCATGATTCCCCCTACCAAGTATCCGCTTGAGTGCATGGGTCTTACTATCAAAGGTATAGCGGATGCCGCCTGTGACCCCTACAGCATCTCTGTTGTTTTTGACGGCGATATAGGTCCGGCGTTTACGGAAGTGAGTATTGAACCGACCGACCGAATTA
The DNA here is from genome assembly GCA_031266095.1 of Treponema sp. The sequence goes on from JAISBR010000055.1 coordinate 14,703, forward strand.
TAGATTTTCTTACCACGCTGGCCCGGCAGCGGAACCTTCTCTTTAGCAATATGGAAAAAGGGGAGCTTTGCTTTTTCACGGCAAAACAGGAACAGGCGTTTGCCTCATTTTCTGAAGGCAGGCCCCCTCTTTTATCCATCAAGCCAAAATTCAGCCCGCAGGAGTTTTACTCCCATATCACAGGTTTTTCAAAAACCGAAGCGGAATATCCCTCCTATTCATATACCTACGAAAACAAATATTTGATCACCAGGGGGATTATCCGCCATCACTCGGTAACTATTGACGATGCCGAACATGAAAGCGATTTACAAAATTCCGTGCACTCCTACGCGGGCCGGATGTTTGCCGACGCCGTTTCATACGAACTTCAATGCGAAGAGCATTGTAACGCTGACGGCCGGCGTTTCAAAAAAGGCATGACGGTCTGTGTATACGCTCCATCGGCCATGATCACCAGGGAAACTAATTTTATCGCACGGAACATCAAGCTGGTACGGACGACCGAAGGCAAGACCTCGGCGCTCACCCTCGTGCTGCCCGGATCGTATACCGGGGAATTGCCGGAGGCGTTTCCGTGGGAATAATAGCGCGAAAAATCAAAGAGGAAATAGACAAGTTTATCCAGCTGGTAACCGAACACCGCAAAGACTTCCGGCAGAACGCACTGCTGTATACCCCGGCCGGGGACGATTCGGTTCCGCTCAACGAGGAGCGCCTCATTCTCGTGAAGGTGGATGGCACCGGACGTTATGTGGCGGTCGGCACCCTTACTCCCTCCCAGGGCGCGAAGCCGGGGGAAAAGATTTTTTTTGGCAGGGACGCAAAGGGAAAAATAGTCTCAAAAATCAAAATGCTCAATGACGGGCTGTTTTCTCTCGACACCGACACGGAAACCACCGGGGAAGCAAAAGGAGATTACAAACGGACAATTAAAGGCCTTACCGCCATACTTGAAAGAAAAGACCGAGATTATACAAACGAGGGCAATGTAACAGATACCATAAAGGTCAATAAAGAAGAGACAATAGACGGCGATTATACGCTTAATGTAAAAGGTAATTTTACCGTAAACATAATCGGAAATTACGCGCTCGATGCAACGGGCGCTATAACAATAAAGTCAGGTGTCCATATAGGCATGCTGGCGCCAAAAATAGATTTGAATTAGGGAGGTTATGTATGCCGGGGATCGCGAGAGTAGGTGACACAGAATCGGGATCATGTCCGATAGGCCCGTCTTCAATAGCTGGACCGCTTGCTATCGCCTCCGGGAGCGGCACTGTTTTTGTGAATGGAAAAGCGGCCGCGAGAACCGGAGACCCGTATGCCGGTGTCCATGTCGCTATCCCTGTTCCGCATCCGCCACACGGCGTTTCCTGCGGACAGGGTTCCGGCAGCGTATTTTTTGACGGAAAACCTGTTTTCAGGATTGGAGACCCCACATCATGTCCCAGCGTACAAGTCAGCGGTTCAGGAGACGTGATTGCTGGATGACCGTGAATAATCTGCAAACCTTTGAAGGCGACTTGTTGCTGGAGGATACGCCGGACGGCGGGGATATCCGCATAGAGGACGGTCTTTTTGTCAGTGACCGCAGTTTTCGCACAGTGGCATATCTCTCTTTATTCGGCGGGAATAAAGAAGACAATGGCAAAGTATGGAACCGTAAAACATGGTGGGGTAATACCCTGCGGGGAGTAAGCGAAAGTCAAAAACTCATCAGCAGATTTCAGGCGATCATCCACGGTCTTCCCATGACCACAAAAAACATCCTTGATGCGGAGGATGCGGCGAGGCTGGACCTCAAGTGGATGGCTGACGACGGCATCGCCGACGCGATAATCGTAAACGGCAGGGCGGTTTCACACAGCCGCTTTGAATTAGAGGTACAGATTAACGCAAAGGGAAACTCACTATTTAGGCATACCTATGCGCTTTTTTGGAAGGCAGGATCGAATGGCAAAGTTTGAAAATAAAACAATAGAAGAAATCCGTGACCTGATAATCAACGCCATAAAAAGTAAATTCAACCTGCTATTTCGTTTGCTTCCCAAGGCTTTTCTCCTCACATTTGCCACGGTACTGGCCGGGGTTTTTATTGTTTGTTACAAACAAATCGCCTGGGTGTTTCTGCAGCTTTTTCCGGGGAGCGCATACTGGGGCACCGTCTACGTGCTTGGCATGCCAATCAGACCCCTTGTTAAGTGGGGAGTGCTCATAGGCGTCGGGGAGCCGCGTACCGGAACGCAGTGGAAAGGCGCCATAACCGTCAATGTCCTTGCGGGAGGGGCGCTTATTGCCGGGACGCAGTTAAAAAGCGATATAACAGGACTGCTGTACATTACCGAGGAAAGCGTTCCCCTGCAGGGCCAGAGCGTAACCGTTCCGGCAGTGTGCGCCGATATCGGGAGCGCCGGAAACCTTGAAGCCGGGGACACCTTGAGTTTCGCTTCCCCGCTGGGAAACGTCCAGAAAACGGCAGCCGTGAGCGCCGTTACCGTCTATGCTCGGGACGACGAGGGTGAAACCGAATACAGGGCCAGGGTAGAGCGCCGGTTCCGTTCCCCGCCCCTGGGCGGTTCCTTTTCCGATTATCAAATATGGGCCGGTGACGTGAGCGGCGTTCTCTCGGCCTATCCATACAAAGACCCCAATTCGGCGGCGGGCGTTCTTGTTTTTGTGGCAGGCATCCCTTCCCAATTTCCCCGGCGCATACCGACCCCAGACCTCTTGTATCAGGTTGGCGAATCCTGCACCTATGATCCCGACACAGGACGGCAAAGCCGGAAGCCGGTGACCGCCGTACTTGATCCCGCTTACGACGGCTCCTATGATAACATCAGGCCGGTTTCCATAAAAGGATATATCGTCCGCATTTACGGCATGAGCGGCGTTCCGGTTTCCGATTTCGCAAACGCCGTGCGCCCGGCCATCGAGAATTATTTTTTAGGCCGGGAGCCGTATATCCGCGGGCTTTCGGACGATAACAACAAGCTCAACGTTATTTCAAAAAACAATATCACCAGCGTGGTAGATCAGACTTCGCTTTCCCTCAAGGCGGAATTCGACAGCGTCCGGCTCTTTATCGAAAATACCGAAATCACCAGCGATATCCTTGGCATGGGAGAACTGGCGGAACTTGTCCTGCTGTATGTGAATGGGGAGGCCGTATGAGCGGGAAATTCTTTGAGGCCATAAAAGAACTATTTCCCCATTCCCGCGCTTTTGAGATGTACGCAAACAACAGTAAGCGCCGCCTGGCACAGGGCATATCCGTTCTGCCCGAACATATCCGCACCGACGCCGAATTGGTGTATTTTGATTTATTCCCCGATACCACCAGGGTTCCTGAAGAATGGGAGAAAGTTTTTGCCCTCTTTTTTACCGAGGCCGAATTACCGAAGCGCCGGAGCATATTGGACTCCGTGTGGAAAATGATCTCCGGGGATCAATCCTGTACGTTTCTTGAGCTTATGCTCCAGCGCATTGATGAACGGATTTACGTTGTGGAGAATATTCCCTTGAGCAACCCCCGGCATTCCGGCGTTGTCATTCTGGCCGCCTGCGGATACAAGACCATGAGATGCGGACACCGGAAAGCGGTTTGTGGATACCGCGAAGGATACCAGACTTTTATTCCGACCATAATTCAGAATGAGGCAACCACGGAATACAACCTCCCTGAAGACAGCGATTATTGGGAAAGCTGTTTTTTTGTATGCAAGAGCGCCGTCCGCAATCCCCGGAACCGTATTCTTTACGTGGAGCCGCTCCCCCTTAGCGCGGTTTGGAAAAATTACGTGGAATTTATCATCCTCAAGGTCAAGCCCGCACATACCACGGCAATTGTTTTTATTGATTGGCGGGAAGGAGGTGAGCCATGATACGGCTTAATTATTCATATTCGGTTTACGTGGATATCAATGATCCAAACCACCCAGGCGGCGCGGCTATAGATACCAGTGATGACGAGAGCGAAGACGGCACCCCGATTTACGCACGGCTTATCAACGATATGCGGGGATGGAGGGAGGCTGCCATCGTTGAGGCGCGAGGCTCCTTTACCGTCAACGGCCTCCCTGACCGGCCCGGCGCATCGGATACGCTGGATGCGCTCAAAATTATCATGGCGAGGATCGTCGATTCCAATGTAACCCCGCAGATGATCCTTTCACGGCTCCTTACCGTGGACGGCGTCGGCAGCGGCCTTGACGCAGACCTCTTGGGCGGCCACCCCCCCTCGTATTATCAGGCTGCCTCTTCAGCGGGATACGCCGTGACGCTGGTTTCCGGGCCGGAAACCATAATCCCCTGGCCGGAGATCGGTATTGATTATTCGGCGCAGAAAAAATACTGCATCCTGATCACCGCTCACGGCAATTATCCCGATGCGGTTTCTTTTCCCTACTAAACCAAAAGTGACGGCCTCCATGTTTTTCCGCAGCGGCTCATGAACGGAAATCTCGTCGTCGGAACGGAACGGAAAAAATGGGGTATCGGAAAGTGGGGAGAAGGCAAAGTATGGGTGCCCGGCAGGAAATGGGGCGAGGGAACCTGGGGAAGCGGCAAGTGGGACGCATCCAGATTTGTAGGTGGAGACGCATGGGGCGTGTATGAACCCATGCCCATCAATATAGAGATCAAGGAGGTATAGGCATGGTGGGATTACCTGGACTTGCCCCCGTTAGGTAGACACGATTAAGCGACTTTCCCTGAGTTAAACACATCAGGCGACACATAGTCAAGCGCCGAATGAATACGAACCCGGTTGTAATACGCTTCGATGTA
>JAISBR010000081.1 GCA_031266095.1 Treponema sp.
AAAGCGGTACCGGTGGAGGAACTGGCCCGACAGGCACTAACAGCGTAATTTCTGGACCAGGAGCAGTCAGGGAAAAAACTGAAAAAAACATCAGATTTCCCTTGACACGAAACATAGGAGTCGCAGAAGTCGAAAAGGAAATCAAAAAAGGGACCTGAGCGCAAAACTTATTCGACTTATTCGCCTTGACGGTTACAATTTCTTCCAAAACTTGGTACTTTCCCGGAACAAGAAAGTAAACGCCGATGCCCTGACCGGATGTCAACAGAGCTTTACTTATTCCGCCTCCGGCGTTATAGTGAAATTATGAATAGATTCCTTGATATTCGCCGCGTTGTGCGGGCGCGGGTTGTTTTTCCCGCGGTATTGGCCCTGTTCTTCGCGGCCTGCGTCTCTGGAACGGCGGTCATCACTGATGAAACCAGCCCGGCGGAACTGATCCAGCGCGCCCAGGAGGCGTCGGACAGGAACCGTTACGGCCTGGCCCTGCAATACTACGAGGCTTTGCTTGAGCGCAACTCCGACAAGCCCGATCTGGTCTGTACGGCGGAATACGAGATCGCCTTCATCCACTACAAACAGAAAAAGTACCCGCAGGCACGGGAGGAACTGAACACCCTGCTTGAACGTTATAATACCCCCGACGAGGAACTATTGCCCCCCCAGTTCAAAGTGCTGGCCAACATCGTACTTGAGCAGATAACGGAAAAGGAAAAAATCAGAGACCCGATAAGCGAACTGCTGATGTTATTCAAGAAAAAGGATCCTCCGAAGGACGAGGTTCCGGCAGGGTAAATTCCCCCAAAAATTCCACAAAGTTCGTGTTTTTGACCTTTTTTCCATAAATTGCTCATTGCCCTTGGTCCCTGGTTTTTTTATATTATTAAAGGGGTTCCTCTAAAAACTGAAGTTTTTGGATGAGATCGGCGACAGGGAGGTTTGTATGGCGATCATTACTGTTTCCCGCGAGCTGGCGGCTCTGGGCAACGAGACGGCCCAGGAGCTGGCGAAACTGCTCGGTTATCGTTTTGTGGATAAACAGGCGCTGGAAGAACGGATCAAATCCTATGGCATTGAGGCTCAGAAATTCAAGAAATACGATGAGCGGAAGCCTTCATTTTGGGCGTCCTTGTCCCAGGACAGGGATGATTATCTCCATTACCTCAAAACAGCCATCTTCACCGAGGCCGAACAGGGAAACTGCGTGTTTATCGGACGGGGAGCGAGTGTGGTGTTCAAAAACATGCCGGCTGTACTTTCGATATTCCTGGTAGCGCCCCTTAAGATTCGCATTGAGCGGGTCAAAAATTATTTCCACTGCGACGAAAAACAGGCCAAACAGATTATCGCGCGGAGCGATCAGGACCGCGCGGGCTTTCACCTGTATTTCTTTGACACCGATTGGAAGGACCCGGGGAATTATCACCTTTCCCTGAATACCGCTCTTTTTCATCCTTCAGTCTGCGCCGATATCATCAAGCAGATGCGGGATCATTTCTTTACCCCCGAGGCGGAAGCTCAAAACGCGGCGCGTATCAAAGAGCTGATCCTGGAGCAGCAGGTAAAAAACCATATCATTCACGTGCGGGGAATCCCCATCCATTTCCTGGAAGCCTCGGTTTCCGGTGAGGTGATTACCCTTTACGGCGTGGCCAATTCCCAAGCCTTGATTGAAGCGGCCCTGAGTGCCGCCCGGGAGGCCGCCGATTCCGCCTCGGTACAGAGCGAGATACAAATTGTCCGGGAATTCAGCGTAATGCCATGAGCGGCAGGGACGCCTCACTCACGAAGAATGTCGGGGCTCTTGCAAAACTGAAGTTCTGAAAGAGCCTTTATCTGCAAAAAAAGAATTGACACGCCGCTCCCCGCCATTCATACTTGACTTATGACCCTAGCCACTCAATTCACCGTTTTCCGCGTAATTCTGGCGCCGGTATTTTTTATTATATATCTCCTGCCTCAGTTTTTTCCCGGGTGGTTCGCGGGCGGTTCAGCCTGGACCGTACCGGTACTCTGGCTCATTTTTATCGTCTCGGAAATAACCGACATGCTCGACGGCATGGCCGCCCGCAGGCGGAATGAGGTCAGCGATTTCGGTAAATTCTTTGACCCCTTCGCCGATACCCTGATGCAGATTACCTGTTTTCTCTGCTTTGTACTCGACAATATTCTCCCCGCACTCCTGTTCCTGCTCGTCCTGTACCGTGAGTTCAGCATATTGCTGATCCGCAACCTGATGCTGAAAAAAGGCGTTACTATGGGCGCCCGTCTGGGCGGTAAAATCAAAACCGTCAGCTATATCCTCGCCGCCGCCACCGCCCTCCTGACCGCCAGCCTGCAGCGCCTTTCTCTCTTTGAGTCCCTAGAGCCCTACTTCAAAACCGGCGCCCTCATTATTTTTTTAATATCGGTGATTTTTTCGCTTGTTTCATTCTTTGATTATCTTTCGGTATACCGGAAATCGGAAAACCCACAAGTATAACCGCCGCTTTCCCGCGGGGCTTTGCAGGGCCAGCATATATAAAATGTAATATAATGAGGCTGTTCCAAAATGTCAGGTTTTGGAACAGTTTCCCCAGCAGTTTGTTGCGCCTAGCGCTTAAACCTCCCCAAAACCGCCTGACAGGCGATTTTTTACCCTGCAAACTGCGTCGACCGAAGGTTCGCAGGAGCCCATCGCAACAGGCCCAGATTCATATCCGTATCCTGAATATGGCGCCGTTGTTTTTTTCGTTGTTTTCGGCGGTGATGGTTCCGCCGTGGGCATGGACGATGGCGGCGCTTATGGTTAATCCTATCCCCGTCCCTCCGGTATTACGGCTGCGGGATTTATCGGTACGGTAAAAACGTTCAAATATATGCGGCAAATCCTCTTCCGGTATGCCTATGCCGGTATCGGAGAAACAAATACATACGTGGTTATTTTTTTCCGGGCTTTCGCTGCCGGTGGAAACCCCATGCTCCATTTTATCAATGCTAATGGTTATACTGCCTTTGTCGGTGTATTTTACGGCGTTTGACAAGAGATTGACAAACACCTGTTTCAGCCGGTCATAGTCAGCGTTTACAGGATATTCCCGGATGTCCAGATTGATTTCTATTCCCTTCTCAAGCGCCGCCGGTTTCCATTGTTCAGCCGTTATCTGTAGCAGTTTCGCCAGGTCAAAGTCTGATTTATTAAGGGTGATGTTTTCCCATTCGAGACTGGTGAGGGTATTCAAGTCCTGTACCAATTTTGCAAGCCGTATGATCTCCTCATGGCAGCTTTCAAGATGTTCCTTGTTAGGCTTGTATACGCCGTCAATCATGGCCTCGATAGATCCCTGCAAGCAGGTAAGGGGGGTGCGTAACTCGTGAGCTATGTCGGAAGTAAGCTGTTTTTGACGGCGCTCCCCTTCTTCCAGTTCCGCCGCGAGTTCATTGATTGACTGTGAAAGACGGAAGAGTTCTTTTGTTTTATACCGGTCGTCTATCCTGATGACAAGCGGTTCGGCCGCGCTGCCGGAATGGGCTGCCGCAATACGGCGGGCGGCTTCCCCGGCTTTCAGGATTGGTTTTGCTATGGTCCGGGAAAGCGCAATGGAAATGATGCCGCTAACAAGGACGAGGACGGCGGCGGCTGCAAGGAGGAGCCGGTTTATGGAATTCAAAAACTGTGTTTCTGTTTCGCTGTAGAAAAAGGGGCCATAGGTTTCGATGGCTACGGTCCCTACGGTTTTGTTTGCGTATGTAACCGGAAAAGTCTGGGTCTGCATAGATCCGCCCAGGCGGAATTGTCCTTCCATGCGCTCGGTTATATTGTTTATAGCGGTCATACATTCCCGCATATCACAGGAGCGGGCGTCCCACAGGGGATTCCCTTGTTCGTCCTCTACGGTTACGATATAGCCGTCGTGGACAAAAAACATTCCCATTGCTTCTATGGTAACGGTATCGAAACTCCGGCTCATGGGGCTGTATTGCTCCTCAATGGCATTGACGATATCCCTGCTTTTTTCAGTGATATTGTTTTTGACCAGGGCAGTAAAAATAATACCGGTAAAACCGTTGATGATAAGGGTTAAGCTCCCCAGGGCAAGGCTGATGAAAAGGCCATAGGTAACGATTAAGCGGTTTTGGAGGCTTATGCTGAATTTATGTTTCATGGTTTTCCTCTCGTCATTTATCTGTCCCAAACCGGTAGCCCATACCGTAGACCGTTACGATGTATTTAGGCGTTTTGGGGTCGTCCCCGATTTTTGAGCGGAGCCGCTTGATAGTACTGTCTACGGAACGGTCAAAGCCGTCATAGTCGCCGCCTTTTACCGCTTCCAGGATTTCATCGCGGGTAAATATTTTTTCCTGCCGGGACATGAGGAGGGCAAGGATATGGTATTCATCACGGGTCAGGGTGAGATTTTCACCGTTCCGGCTTGCCTGCCGTTTTTGGGTATCCACCGCTAAATCATCATACACAAGAAATTGGGCGGCCCGGCCCCTGCCGCTGTTTCGCCGTAAAGCCGCCTGGACGCGGGCCATAAGCTGCCGGGGGCTAAAGGGCTTGGTAACATAATCGTCCGCCCCGATGTTGAGACCCCGGATAATACTCTCCTCGTCCACTTTGGCGGTTATCATGATGATTGGAATGTCCGATGCCTGCCGGACCTTTTTACAAAATTCCTCCCCGGAAAAGTCCGGGAGCATGAGGTCAAGGAGTATAAGGGATATTTGATGTTCCGCGAACAGTTTCATGCCTTCCCTACCGTTTGCGGCGCAGAGGGCGGTATAGCCGTTCATTATAAGATAGGATTTTACCAGTTCGAGGATTTTTGGCTCATCATCTACAATTAAAACCGTTTCTTTTCCCTTCATACAGGCAATTATACTGCAAGATTGTGTCAAAATTGTGACAATTTTGCTTGAAACGCCGGCATGGGAACTGTAGAGGGATGATGAGCCCAAGCGCCCTGTAAGTTTTACGGTTATAACCATCAGGGCAAACTCATTTAACTCCCAAAGAGGAGGGAGGATCCGTAACCGTCCTTCATTAACGCCTTGAACATCAGGTGCTTGTAACTGGCCTTTTTCTCCGGCTCCCGCCGTTTCAGCAGAGCCAAAGCCCCCTTCCTCAACACCGTGAGATTTTCCGGTGAGTGATCTTTCCGCTTCCGATCCCCGTCTTCCCCGAAAACCATGTCTAACACCCAATGCAGCTCGTTCTCTATGGACCAGTATCACGTCTCTACTCAAACTGTGGGTATAGGCGTTTAAGCTTAATACGGGCATCGGCAGTAGTAAAGCGCCAGTTGATTTTACACGCTTCCTGGTTCCGTCTTCGGTTCCACGCCGCCGCCTCTTCCCTCATCTGTTCTATCGTCGGAACCCTCCCCGATAATCCGTGGTTGTTGATCACATTCAGTTCTATCTCCGCTATGTTCAGCCAACTCCCATGCTTCGGCGTGTAATGGATTTCCAGTTTGTCCCGCAGCCGTTTCGCTTCCTCCGTCGGATAGGTTGCATACAATGATGCGGCACTATGGGTATTCAGATTGCCCATCACCAGGATGATTTTCTCCGCATGGGGGAAATCTTCGTCCACCAGCTTTTTTATCTGTTCCGCCCAGTCCCTGCGCGTCCGCTGTTCCGTTATCTCCGCCCGCCTCCACCCTTCCAGGGGAGCGGCAACCATGAAGATATCGCAGGTCCCGTTCCGCACGTATTCCGTGTCAAAACAGGCCGGATATCCCGGCTTACCCGGTAACGGAACCCTCGTTTCTCCGCTCAGTTGTTTCGGACATTCATCCATGCACACTAACGGTCGGTTTTCGTTCCGTTCCTGAGTATAGACATCAAGGACATCCTCCATCC
>JAISBR010000022.1 GCA_031266095.1 Treponema sp.
CCGGCTCTTTTCAGCCCAGAAAGCGGGATTTGAAAACTGGCAAACCGTTCTGCGCCTTTCCAGAAAGGAACCATATTTCCTCTTGGAAACGCCTTTCCCCGCAGATACCAGCGCGGCTCTTATCCTGAAAAAACGGATTGATGAGAAGCAGCGGATATTAGCGGAAGGAGAGGAAAAAAAATTGATACGGGTTTCGGCCACCCCGGACCTTAATGTATTTTTCTTTTGCCCTCTCAAGTGGCTGTACAAAAAAATAATCGGGGTGGAAAAACTTACCATGGAAGCCCAACTCCTGGATGATGCCTCCCTGGGGCTGCTCTACCATGAAATATTGAGAGACCTTTTTACGCGAATTCGGGAAACAGATAAAGCGTTTAACAGCAGGCGGCTCGCCGAATACTTTAAGTGGACAGAGGAAATCACCCTTGCCGCCGCAAAGAATTACCCCGCATTTCAGGGACCCCTGGCAGTACCACTGGTGATGTCCCAGGCCAGAGCCATCATTCAAAAACTCAAGGGTCTCCTCAAAATCGAGTCCGCTTATTTTGATGGATACGCTGCCGGCGATCTGGAAGCCCCCTTAAGTTTGGCGGAAGGTGGTACACGGCTCTACGGCATAGTGGACAGGGTTTCGATTTCCCCGGACGGCGCACCTCTGATCATCGATTACAAGACCGGCAAAACCCCCACCAAAGCCGACAGCACGGGGACAGACGGTTCTCCGCCGAAAGATTTTCAAATGCCCCTGTATATCAAACTCTACGAGGCAAAGGCAGGGGTCCCTGTTGAGCAAGCCTGCTTTTTCAGTATTAATGATCATGACCTAAGCGCCGTGATAGGTTCCCCTGGAAAAAAACGCGGCCATGCAAGGGAAGATTACCAGGAAACCATGGAGGCTGTTGACATCTGTATCGAACAATTCGCCAATGCTGTAGATTCCCTGAATTTCGTACCTCCGGAAACTGATTTGGAAGCCTGTTCAGCCTGTGATTACCGGTGTCTCTGCCGGACCACGTTTACCCTTAATTCCGGACGGTTTTTAAAGCGCAGTAATACTGTTGGGAAAAATTCAAGAGGAGACGGGTATGTCAATTGAATCCCTGCTTGCCGATCTTGACAGCGAACAGAAGGAAGCCGCAACTGCCTGTTTCAATGCGGTAGTTACCGCCGGAGCCGGATCGGGGAAAACCAAGGCGCTGGCCTCCCGGTACGCCTGGCTCGTGATGGAAAAAGGATACAAGGTTGACGAAATTCTTACCCTTACCTTCACCAATAAAGTGGTAAATGAAATGTACAGCCGCATTTATTCCCTTCTTGCGGAACAGCAGGATAATGAGCGGGCCAGGGAAGCGGTTGAGGAATTTCATAAGGCGCGGATCCTTACGCTGGACGCCTTTAGCGCCGCCATTGCCCGGACCGCCTCGTCCCGGTACGGAATAAGCCCCGATTTCACAAGCGATCTTCAGGGCGTACAAGAACTTGCCCTGGAAACGGCGCTACCCTTTGTGCTGGCTCACCGGGACAACCCCGCAATACAGGCCATTATTGCCGACCGGAAGATAAGGACTGTGGCGAAAGAACTCTTCGCGGATACCGTACTGCTGTACTGTCCGATAAGCAGGCCCCTGGACTACAACAGTTTTATACAGCGTCAGCGGGATGAAATTTTGTTTCAATGGAACAGTAAAACTGTTGAAATGAGACAGCTTATTAACATCATGCGGCGGGAACTGGAAAATGTTACAAAAAAAACAGTAAACCTGTATATCAATCTTTATAATGTATTGGGGGCTTCGCCGCCCGAGCCACCCGAGCCGCCGGACATTACCCCGCTTTTTGAAAATACCGGCAGCAATCAGGAACTTAGACACAGGGTAGGCGTATATATCACATGGCTCCAGGACTTGCTGGCCGTGAGCCTTTCGGGAAAACACTCGGATGAATTCACCATTATAAAGGAAAGTATCAAAGAAGCGCGCGTTCTCTTTGCGGAACTGGGGGCATTCGCCAATACCGCCCTGCAAAGCGGCATTATTGCGGAACTATTCCCCTTAATCGACGAGTTTCGGCAGGATTTTAACCGGCAAAAACGGAAAGCGGGTATCCTCACCTTTGACGACATCGCCCATCTTGCGGTGGACGCTCTTTCTCAATTCCCCGATATTAGAAAAGCCTACAAGGATACCTGCAAGTCTGTCATGGTAGACGAATTTCAGGACAACAACAAACTCCAGCGGGATTTGATTTTTCTTTTGGCCGAAAATCCTGATAGAGACGCCGAAGGCATCCCCCTGCCCGAAGAACTACGGAAAGACGTAATGTTTTTTGTCGGCGATGAAAAACAGTCTATCTACCGTTTTCGGGGCGCCGATGTTTCGGTTTTCAGGACCCTTGCGGACACATTGTGTCCCTGCGGCGAAAAACAGGGAACCCTTAGCCTTATACGCAATTACCGGTCGTCTCCTGTCCTCGTCGATGCCTTCAACCGTTTCTTTGGCGGCTTTGCTCCCATCGCCAGGACCTTAAGCACCGGGCCGGATACGGATACGCCGTTACCGGGAGCAGTGTTTCTGCCCGATGATGAAGACCTCCCCAATTATGAGGCTGCCTATCACCGGGTCTATGCCAGAGAAGAAAGCATTGCTGACGCTCCGCAGTTTCCCCAGGTGCATTTCTGTTTTCTCGACAAAGACCGGCTCGACAGGAACAATCCCGGCTTTCCTTCCGACTACGAGCTTGAAGCGGCGTATGTTGCGGAACAAATCCGAAAGATGGTTGAGGAAGATTACAAAATCCGGGAGCGGAAACCCGGCGGGATTGAGCTTCGCCCCTGTACCTACGGTGATTTTGTAATATTGCAGCGTTCCTACGCCCATCAGAGCATACTGGAAAAACAATGCAAGAATTTCGGCGTTCCTTTTAACACCGACCGGCCCGCGGGTATTTTTAACGACGCGCCGGTGAACGATCTGTTGATGTATCTGCGGCTCCTGGTATACCCGGAAGACCGCCTTGCCTACGCCGCCCTTATCCGCTCGCCCTTTATGCGCCTGAGCGATCTTACCCTGTCGGTGTGCCTCCTCAGCAGCAACGCTGTTCCCTTTGACGAAGCCCTGGAAAACGATATACCCCCGGAAGAACGGGAACTCTACCGCCTGGCCCGGCAGCGCTACAGAGCCCTGGCGGAAGCGGCCCGTACTTTGCCTGTTACCGATCTTCTGCTCAAACTCTGGTATGACGAAGGTTACCGCTATGAAACCCTCTGGTCCCGGACTTCCCAAATTTACGCCGAACTTTTTGATCTTTTTTTTGAGGCGGCCCGGAACATGGACAGCCGGGGCAAGGACCTGGCGGATTTTCTTGATTACATGGACAATCTTGTAAGCCAGGAAGAAAAACTTGACGATCTCAATCTTCCCCCTGCCGAAGGAAGCGCCGGGGTACGGATTATGTCAATCCACAAAAGCAAAGGACTGGAATTCCCTGTAGTTTTTGTGTACGGGTGCGGCAGTAAAAAAAAGACCCAAAGCAATAGTGAAACTGTCTATTTCAGCGAACAGTGGGGGATTTCCATAAACCTTCCCCATGCCGATGAACTCCCCGGACCGTTTGAAAATTACTTCTTTAGTTTGAGCCGGGAAGAAGAAGACATGAAAGAGACAGCCGAACTCAGACGGCTGCTCTATGTTGCCATGACCAGGGCGGAAAGCCGGTTGTTCCTGACCGCTTCCCTGCCAAAATCCGACAAGAAAGAAAAAGACGAACAAACCGGGGACGGTGAATATACGGTCCAATCCATTAAGGAACGGCTGGCCTATCTTAACGCAAAGCACAGTTTTAATGGTTTGATTCATTCGTTTTTGGATTTGATCCTTCCACCCCTGGTTATGGCAGAGAACGAGAACCCTGTTTTTACCATTGAAAAAATTCCCATTTATACCAGAGAAGAAATCCGTCTTGCCGCACACCGCTCCCGTTCCAACAGGCCGGTCTCCATGACGGAAGCCGCTGCTTCCGCCGCGCAATACTACGCCAATGCCGAAACAATCACTACCCCGCCGCCGCCGCTGATTTCCGTTTCCGCGAGCAGTTTGCAGAGCGCCGGGCTGTATACCCCTGCCGAAAGTATAACTGCCGCGGCGGGTGGGGATAAACAGGCCGGGGACGCCTCCCTGGACGGTATACTGAGCCGGGCGGGACTTGAGGCCGCTGATTTCGGTACTATTGTCCACAGTTTTCTGGAAGGCCGCTTCAAAGGCGTTACAAGCCAAATCCCGCCCCGGATACTGGCCCGGCTTGAAGACAGGGATGTTCTCCTTATCCGTGAGTCCGCGGAACACATGGCGCAAGGCTTCTTCAACTCTGAATTGGGAAACCTCAGTTTGAAAGGCGCGTACCGGGAATCGGAATTCCCCATCATTACTCTGGCGGATACAAGGACCGGCAAGATACCGGTTTCAGGCCAGATTGACCTTCTCTTTGAATCGGACGGCGTTATGTATATTACGGATTTCAAAACCGACCGCATCGAAGAACCGGAACACCATCTCGCACAAATGGCGGTATATACCCGCGCTGTTTCCGATATTTTCGAAAAGCCGGTACGCACATGGCTTTTTTACCTTCGCGGCAGTAATGCTGTCGAGGTAACAGAGCAGGTTCAGAATATACATATTATCGTCGATCCTGAAAAATAAAGAACCCCGCTCCGAAGCTCTAAATTCGACAGCCTCGTTACGCGCCGTACCTGCCTTTTACCAGATACAGCTTAATCCATCGCCTTTATATAATTTTAGCCTTGAATCTTTACCGACCAATGTATATTTGTTTTTTATACATTGGTATATCAGCATCCGGTCAAATGGATCTTTGTGGTTTTCTTTTAAAGGAAGCTGCAAACTATTTAAAGCTTCGACAGGATCCAGAGGAATTAATTCAAATCCCATTTCTTTACAATATTTAGGGATTTCTCTTATGTTAAAGGATTCAATGATTAATTTTCCAATGTTACATTTTAACGCTATTTCCCATAATGAAACGGCGCTTATGAATATTTCATTATTGTTGTTTTCTAATTCATTTATAATCCCTTGAGGCAATTCATTGCTTTTCCCAATTGACCATAATAATGTGCGGGTATCCAATAATAATTTCATTCACCGCATCTCCGACAACTCTTCAGCGGTCATCTCAAAATCGTCCCTGAATTTTATTTTTATTTTTCCGTCCAAAATACCAATTTTCCGCCTGCTTATCTTTTCCTCAATGTATGGAACCATCATGGCAACAGGTTTCTTTGCTCTGCCATATAAAATTCCAATCGTGTTTCCTTGTTTTACCTCTTCAAGAACTTCTGAAAAATGAGTCTTGACTTCTCCGACGGGCATTGTTTTCATGGTGATAACTATACCATCAATTTGACAACTTGTCAATATATTTCCGCCATATTTCGGAACCGGTACGGCAAAATTCACGCGTCATGCGCTTCGCTTGACAGGCCCCCTTGGGGGCTACTATACTTGCCATAGTAGATTTCAAAGGAACTGGGGTAACCGTCCGGAAAGGCGGAATTCCCCGACTATACCCGTAACTGTAAACGGAAGGCCAAACCTGCACGGCAGGGAGGCCGGCTTTGTTGGGACAGCCACTGTCAATACCACCGCAACAGCGGAAGATGGGAAGGCTTACAAAGCATAATCCTGAGTCAGGAGACTTTGGTCTATTTTTCTTTGTTTTTTTAGGTTCGGGTTGGAGCCTTGAGAAATATCCGTTACTGCGAGTTTTAAACGGTTGTTTCCCGGTATCATGCGGCCAAAGGGAGCAGTATGTCCGCGCATTATGGGAATCGAACTCGCGGTAACGCGCCGGAAATTTTTAACGATACTCTCTACTTATACGCGAACCAATTACGCGCAAACAAGAACGCCAGGGTTCATCCGGGGGATTACTCGCAGTATCTTCCGGGTGGGCCAGGGCGTTCTTTTTATTTTTGGAATAGAGGGGAATAACCGCTCCGTTTAGGCTCATCATCTTTTGTGGATCACCTCCATGTTTTTTGTTGTTTTTTGGCTTTATAAGCCCCGGATTCGAACCCGGACCGCCGTGTCCATCGAACGTTGTTCGAGCGGGGTTTGAAACAGGGCTTCTGTTGATAATCCTACAGGAGGATACAAGATGAAAACGAATCATCGCTTTAACGGCTTCGCGGTGTTTTTTGCCGCGATTTTTGCCGCGCTTGCGTTTGCGTTTGTTATGGCGGGCTGCGAGCAGCCTACGAGCCCTGCCGACAGCTTTGTGCCGGTAACCGGCATTACCGGGGTGCCTGACACCGGTGCGGCGGGAACCGAGCTTGACCTGACCGGCGCAAGGGTGGAACCCTACAACGCGACCGGCCAGACAATCGTATGGACCGTGAAGAACGCGGGGACCACCGGCGTAACGGCAATTACCGGCGGCAAGGCAACGCCCGCCACGGCGGGAATCCTGATAGTAACCGCCACCATTGCCAACGGCAGGGCCGGGGGGCAGAACCACACCCAGGATTTTACTATTAATATCGGCGCTGCCGGCAGCTTTGTACCGGTAACCGGTATTAGCGGCGTACCGCCCGCGATGGTAAAAAACACGGAACTTGACTTAAACGCCGCGTCGGTAACGCCCGCCAACGCCACCAACAAAACCATTACGTGGACCTTGATTGACGCGGGGAC
>JAISBR010000019.1 GCA_031266095.1 Treponema sp.
TTTTCATGCTTTTCAACGGAAACTTTTACTTTTCCGCCTTCGGTATTATACTTGACCGCGTTATCAAGCAGATTAAATATTATTTCATCAAGGACATGAGGGATGCCCAGGATACGCGCTTCTTCACCATTGACAGTAATCGTGATATTCCTGCTTTCGGCCTGGCCGCTTATACGTTCAACAGCATAACGGACAACAGTAAAAAGTTCCAGTTCTTCCTTTGATGACTGGCTTTCACCGCCTTCGTCCAGTTTCGACAAAATCATAATGTCATTTACCAGATTGATGAGCCTTTGGGCCTCGCCGTAAATTTTTTCCGCAAAACGGGGCATGTCTTCCGGTTTCGCGACGCCTCCCGCCATGATCTCCGCAAAACCGGATATTGCCATAAGAGGCGTTTTAAGTTCATGGGACACATTAGCGGTAAATTCCCGGCGCAGTCTGTCCCGGTCCGTCCGTTCGGTTACATCCAAAATGACAAGGACAACTCCCTGGACAACGCCCTTGTATTTCACCGGATTGGTGAAAAGATGCAGATGCCGCTGCCCGGAGGAAAACTCGGCTTCCGCGGGAAGACCGTCCAGGGCTTTTTCTAAAGCCCTGCGGAAAATTTCATCCCGTCTGACCGCAAGGGCGCTCTGGCGTTCCACCTGCTTCAGGTGAATCCCCAGAAGGTCCCGGGCGCTCTTGTTGCACGAGAGAATGCGGCCGTCCGGGTCCAATACCAGAAGACCCTCCCGCATGTTGTCGGTTATGGCGGTAAATTCGTTTTGCCTTTTCCCCGCATCCTCAAACTGTTCAGCGATAGTGTCATTCTGTTTTTTTATGCGCAGTAAAAGCGGCGTAAGCTCATCGTAAGTTATACCGTTTTCAGGGTTTTCAAGATCAATACGGTTTATGGGCGCTATAATTTCATCGGTCATTTTGGAACCCGCCGCCGAGATAATTAAAAATACGATGATCTCTATTCCCATAGAGATAAGAATCAAGTTGAGCATACGGATAAAAACGCTGCCGGTAGTGCTTGCTGTACGCAAAATATCCCCGTTGTTAAGCCTTAACGCATAATAATACGTCTGTTTGCTTATGGTCGCCGATATTCTTATGCTTTCACCGGTACCTGTATCCAGGGCTTCCTGAACCTCGGGCCGTTCGAGATGATTGGGGAGTTCAGCGGCATTCACCGCCGAATCGTACAAAACCCGGCCGTCAGAAGCGATAAGAGTTATCCGTAAATCACGGACTTTCTGGGGAAGGGATTCCAAATAGCTGAGCCCATTCAATTCAACGGCGGCGCGTATATATTCCGCACCGGCGGTAATATTTTGTTTTAAATCTTTGGAAATATCCTGGTATACGGCCATGTGGATCAAAAGTGCGGTTAATATAATCGATAATCCGGCGGCAGTACAGACAAACATGAGTATCTTTTTTTTCATTTAAATTCCTCCGCTTTATAACCCACACCCCGTACCGTACGTATGAGGGAGCCGGATACCCCCAGTTTAGTACGCAATGTAAGGATATGGGTGTCTACCGTCCGGCTTTCCGCGTCCCTTTCATAGCCCCATACCGCGGTGAGTATCCTGTCCCGAGACAGGGCCATACCGGTATTTGCAAGGAGATACGTTAATAAATCGAATTCTTTTAACGTAAGAGAAACTTCTTCATTATTAACCGTAACCAGGTGACGGGAAACGCTGACATAGAGATTCCCCGCATGATATTCGTCTTTGGCGGTTTCCGTTCCCGCCCGGCGCAAAAGGCTCTTTACCCGGGCAACCAGTTCCATCATGCCCGCGGGCTTTGCGAGGTAATCGTCGGCGCCGTTTTCAAGACCCGCCACTTTATCGTATTCGGAGCCTTTTGCGGTAAGCATTATGATCGGCAGTTTTTGTGTCTCCTGCCGGGAACGCAGACGTTTTAGTATAGAAAGCCCGTCTTCTCCGGGCAGCATGATGTCCAATATAACAAGTTCAGGAAGTTGTTTCTTGACGGCCTCCCAAAAAGTTTTGCCGTTTTCAAAACCTGTTACTTTAAATCCCGTATTCTCCAGTGTGTAGAGGACAAGCTCCCGAATGCCGGCTTCATCTTCAACCAAATAGATCAACTTTTTTTCCTCTGGCCGGTAATGGAATATTCCACCCACTCGGCTATGTTTTTGGCATGATCACCTATACGTTCCAGATATTTTGCAATCATCAAAAGGTCCAGGCAAATCTCAACATATTCCCGGCTTAATCCCGTTATCATATTTACGAGTTCCCCTTTGATTTTTTCGTACATATTATCAATTGTTTTGTCATATTCAATAATGGCGTGTACCTTTTCCAGGTCCGATGCGACAAAGGCGTCTATGCTGCCGGTAAGCATCTTTGCCGTTGCGTCAGCCATATCACCGATATGGACATTGTGTTTTATACCGCTCCCCTCGATAAACCGGGAAAGCATCGCGATATTTTCAGCTTGATCGCCTATACGCTCCATATCGGAGATCATGTGCTGGGCTGCGGTAATTTGCCGGAGGTCCCCCGCTACCGGTTGTTCCCGCAATAATAAGTGCAGACAAAAAGTCTCTATTTCCCTTTCCTGATAATCAATTTCCTGTTCCAGCTCCACCGCCTTGTCCCTGAGCAGAGGATCATTATTCAAAAAACCCTTTACCGCTCCGGCTATAGCCTCTTCACAAAGAGCTCCCATCCGTATCAGTTCATTATGCAGTCTCTCAAGCTGCTTTTGGTAACTATCACGCATCAACCAAACCTCCCGGTGATATAGTCTTCCGTGCGCTTGTCCCTGGGCATGGAAAAAATCGCTTCCGTAGAATTATATTCTATCATTTCTCCAAGCAGGAAAAACGCTGTCTTGTCCGATATGCGGGCAGCCTGCTGCATATTGTGAGTTACCATAATTATGGTATAATCGTTTTTAAGCTGCGCCGCAAGGTCTTCGATTTTTCCTGTGCTTATGGGGTCTAACGCGCTGGTTGACTCGTCCATAAGTAATACTTCCGGTTCCACCGCAAGGGCTCTGGCTATGCAAAGCCGCTGCTGCTGCCCCCCGGAAAGGGAAAGGGCGTTTTTATGCAGCCTGTCCTTTACTTCGTCCCAGATTGCGGCGGCGTGTAATGACTTTTCCACGACTTCATTCAGTTTTATCCGGGATCTTATACCGTGAGTACGGGGTCCGAAGGCCACATTGTCAAAGATACTCATGGGAAACGGATTTGGTTTCTGGAATACCATGCCTACCCGTTTTCTTAAGAGTGTAACGTCGAGACTGCCGAAAATATCTTCACCGTCCAGGAGTACCGTCCCTTCGATACGGCAGCCTTCTATCAAATCGTTCATACGGTTTATTGTTTTAAGGAGCGTAGACTTACCGCACCCTGAAGGCCCGATGAGCGCGATAATCTCCCGTTCCGGAAAATCCAGATTAACATTTTTAAGTGCCTGAAACTGTCCATAGAACAAATTCATATTAGCAATGCTGATTTTATTCATTTTTTCCGCCCTTCCTGAGTCTTCTCAATTCAAATTTCCTAAGCATTTTTCCCCGCAATTTTTTTGGCGGCAAAGGCTGAAAGACCGTTTATCCCAATAACCAGAATGAGCAGGAAAACCGCGGTAGCATAAGCCTGGTTTATATACAGCCCTTCACTGGAAAGGACGTACATATGTACGGCCAATGTGCGTACCGATGAAAAAGGGCTGTTGGGGAGCCGCGCCACTGTACCGGCGGTAAAAATCAAAGCGGCGGTTTCCCCTACAATACGGCCTGTGGCAAGTATGATCCCCGCAAGAATACCCGGCATGGCGGAAGGGAGGACAACGGCAAAAACCGTCCGCAGTTTTCCTGCTCCAAGGCCGAAACTTCCTTCCCGGTAAGAATCGGGAATACTCCGCAAAGCCTCTTCCGTAGTACGCATGATGAGGGGCAGAATCATTACCGCCAGCGTAAAGGTACATGCAAGCAGTGAGTATCCCCAGCCGAAACTAATGACAAAGAAAAGCATACCGAAAAGGCCGTACACGATTGAGGGTATGCCTGCCAGGGTTTCTGCGGCTATCGCAACCGCCACAACCAGGCGGCTCCCCTTCCGGGCATATTCGGCAAGCCATACCGCGGCAAAGATACCGATTGGGACGGCAAGTAAAAGAGACAAGACGGTAACAATAATAGTATTAAAAAAAGCGGGCATTAACGACACATTTTCACTGGTATACTGCCAGGCAAAAAGGCCGGAGGAAATATGGGGGATACCCTTAAATAATATATATCCCACAAGAAATACAATAACTAAAGTTGTTATACCGGCTGATCCATACACCAAAAAACGGAGGAAAAGGGAAAACCCTTTGTGTTTTACCGGGATCTTTTTTGATTGTACGGGAGAAAGGAATTTTGCGTTTTTCATGCCATAGTCTTCCTTTTCCATAATGACAGCAGCAGATTGATAACAAGAACGAACACAAAAAGAACCACTCCCGTGGCTATCAGGGCTTCCCTGTGGAGGTCCGCGGCATAACCCATTTCCAGCACGATATTGGCCGTAAGGGTACGCAGGCCCTTAAAAATACTTTCCGGTATAGCCGCCTGATTTCCCGCTACCATGACGACCGCCGTAGTTTCACCTACGGCCCTGCCTATACCCAGAACCACTCCGGCCACGATGCCCGACTTGGCCGCGGGAAGTACGGTGAAAAAAACCGCTTGTTCATGGGTAGCCCCCAAAGCCAAAGCCCCTTCATAGTAAGCCTCCGGTACTGCCCGGAGAGCGGCTTCGGAAACGCTGATAATGGTCGGCAGGATCATTATTCCCAAAAGGATAGAAGCGGTGAGGAGGCTTTTGCCGCTGCCGCCGAAAATCATCCTGGTAAAGGGAACCAATACTACCAGAGCAAAAAAACCATAGATAACGGAAGGAATGCCCGCCAGTAAAGATATTGCGGGGGATATAAGCTTTCTTAAATTTTTTCCGCAAAATTTCGCCATAAATATCGCGGTAAGTAATCCGGCCGGAACCCCGCAGATTATGGCGCCTGCGGTAACATACATACTCCCCAGTATCATAGGCGCTATGCCGAAGTTATCGTTCCCCGGCCGCCAGACCACACCGGTCAGGAACTTAAAGGGCCCGATTGCCGCGATAGCCGGAACGCCGCCGGCAAAGAGGAAGAGACAGATCAAGGCAACACACAAGATGCATACACATGCAGATATTAAAAATACTATCTGCATAATTTTTTCTTTCATTATACCCCCGTAGTTATAATAACGGCAGGACTTACGGACCTGCCGTTTTCAATTTACCGCTTCCGCTTGATCGGCGGTTTTTTCATAGAAATATCAGATACAGGACTTGCCATACGGAGTTCATCGGGTTATTTCAGACCAGGCGGTAACTTCGCCGGTAAAAATCCGTTTTACCTGTTCTTTGGCAAGCTCGCTCACGGTATTTTCTTTGTGTACGATAACCGCAATGCCGTCTATGGCTATGACAGTACCGGTAAGTCCCTTTTGAACTTCGCTGTCTCTAATGTCCCGGGAAGCCATCCCTATATCGCAGATCCCGTCGATTGCGGCGTTCATGCCCGTGGAAGAATCACTTTGCTGAATCTCGATATCAGCGCCGCTGTTGATTTTGATGTAGGCTTCCTTCAGTTTTTCCATAACCGGCGTTACCGAAGAAGAACCGGCTACAACAATTCTGCCGGAAGCCTGGTTACTTGTAAAAGGCCCTTTATCCTGAATGCGGATATAACCGTTTTTTTCGATTACGTCCTGCCCATCCTTGCTCATGATGTAATTGATAAAGTCCTGCGTTTGGGTATTCACGGTACTTTTTACGGCAATGAGAAAGGGCCGTGAGACCTTATAGATACCGCCGGCAACATTGGCGGCGGTCGCGTCGGCGCCGTCAATTCTCAGAGCCTTAACCGTATTGTTGAGGGACCCCAAAGAAATATAGCCGATAGAATTTTTATCACCCGCAATAGTGGTCATCATGACTGCCGTACTGTTGGTTATTTCGGCTCTTACCGTAGTGTTGTCCTTCCTGTTTCCGTCCAGAACATCAAAGAGTTCCGTAAAAGCGCTCCTCGTCCCCGAACCTTCCTCCCGAGAAATAACATTGACAGCCCCCCCGGCGGACTGACCGCCTGCAAATGTGAGACCCGAACAGATTACAAGAAAAATCACTGCTGTTCCCAAAACCCTTTTCATAACAATTCCTCCAAAACAGATTTTTATGCGGCAACGCCGCCGGAATAGCCTTTAGCTGGAATAGCTTTTAGCTATCCGTGTTACAGCATTAACGTAATAAGCTTATGTCAAATTTTAATACAGGGAATTGTCAAATCTATGTAAAGTTTTTTGAGGGTATTTTTACATTACCGCCCGGGGCTTTGAGTCGGGGCGGGAATTAAAACAGGACAGGGCAAAAAGCCGGAATCTCCATCAACGGGGCCCATATATCGGCCAGCTTTGCGCTTTATGACATTAGTACCCGGTAACTCTTAAATCTTTACCAAGAATGAAGAATGCGATAGTATTCCTGCGGGAGGGATACTACCGATAATAAGAACCATACAGAATATTGAATTAAGTCCGGAAAAACGGCAGGAAGGAACTTGAACGGTTTACGAGAACCGGGAAAAGGAGTGTCAAATTAGTGAAGCGGGCAGCCGTGATCCTTGCCCTTGTACCGCAGACAGCCGGAAACCTGATACCGAAGCGGACATTGCCCGCCGTATCGGCGTAAGCTGCCATACCGTCCACAATATAAAAGGATTGTGAAGGGGCGGCAGGCATTGCATCTTTCTCAGAGCTTGTTCAATATCTTTACAAAATTCATAAGCGGATGTATAGCGGAATAAAACAGCAGAAAAGGTGGAAACGGTATGAGAGCAATCTATCCAAGCGACATCACCCGGGAACAATTCTCGGTGATAGCATACGACCTGCAATCAGCCCGAAAGGCGACACGCCCCCGAACA
Source organism: Treponema sp. (assembly GCA_031266095.1). Next base: position 6,999 of record JAISBR010000019.1, read on the forward strand.
TACGACCTGTATGATGTTTTTTGTGCGGTTCTGTACGTTCTCAAAGAAGGCTGTACCTGGCGCGGTCTGGTGAATCTGTGTCTTGACGCCGGATATGTAGTCGCACAAAGAGTAGCGGAAGGGATGGGGTATGAGGCGCACATCCGGGCGCCGGGACTTTTAACACACTTTGTCGGAAAACATTCCGGCCGGCCGGAGCCCGCGGCCGCTGTCGGACCGCCGGCTTCCGTCCTGTCTCTGGCGGCCGCCGTTTTATAGAGCGAGAAGCCTTGGTAAAGGCTCATCATTCCGCTCCAATGGCGGCCATCGTATCCGCGGCGGGCGGCGCCTGTTCTACGGCCCAGAGGAGTTCGGCATTGTACTTGTCCGCCCCGGAATCAACCGGCCGGCCCGAATCCTCCGGAACGGCTTGCAGCGTTTCAGCTGCTGCCGTATCATTCCCCTATGGCGGGTAATATTTTTGGCAAACTGTTCAGAGTTGTCGCTTTCGGGGAATCCCACGGTTCCGCGATGGGCTGCGTGATAGACGGCTGTCCGGCGGGACTTCCGCTTACGGCCGCTGATATTGAGCGGGAGCTGCGGCGGCGGCGGCCCGGACAGGGTGGCGCTTCCACCACCAGGAACGAAACTGACGAGCCGGAAATTGTTTCCGGGGTCTTTGAGGGTACAACCCTGGGAACTCCCATTGCCATTGTGGTCCGCAATTCGGATCATCATGCCGCGGATTATGAAACCCTGCGGGACCTGTACCGGCCGGGCCACGCCGACTGGACCTGGGAGGCCAAGTACGGCGTTCGGGATCACCGGGGGGGAGGCCGCAGTTCCGGCAGGGAAACCCTGAGCCGGGTCGCCGCCGGCGCGGTGGCAAAGGTTTTTCTGGCCGGTTACGGTGTACGGATCAGGGCCTGGACTTCTTCCATCGCCGGACTGGATATGCCGGGACCGGATACGTCGGAATTCGATTTTGACGAGATTGAACAAAACCCGCTCAGGGTTCCCAGCCGGGAAGGCGCGGAAAAGGCTTTAGCTGCAATAGAGGCGTTCCGGGCTCTAGGGGACAGCGCCGGCGGTACGGTGTCCTGTTCGGTACAGGGAGTACCGCCGGGTCTGGGGGAACCGGTCTTTGATAAATTAGACGCCCGGCTCGCCGCGGCCGTGTTGTCCTTGGGCGCCTGCAAGGGCATTGAGTTTGGCGCCGGTTTTTCCGCGGCCCGGCTGCGGGGATCGGAAAACAACGATGTTCCTATCCTGCCGGAGGGCGGTGCCGGATGCTTACCGCGCCCTGCGCCTGCAATCACGCTCAACCCCGCAGTCCCCCACGCGCGGCAAACTCCTGTCGTCCCCGCGCTGGGCTTTACATCGAATAAGGCCGGCGGCGTACTCGGCGGTATCTCCAGCGGGCAGCGCCTGGAATTCAAAGCCGCCTTTAAACCCGCGCCTTCGATTGCAAAACCCCAGCAAACCGTGGATCGCCGCGGCCTTGTCAGGGATCTGCTTATCCAAGGCCGCCACGACATTTGCATCGTTCCCCGGGCGGTACCGGTGGTGGAAGCCATGACCGCCCTGGTCCTGGCTGATTGTATACTGCTGCAGCGCGCGGCGCGGATCGATTAAAAAAGGCCGATAATCCGTTCCGCGTCCGCAAGAGAGACGCCCTGTTCCCGGCCCAGGCGGGCGCGGTCCTCATACTCAATTTTGGAGCGCAGGGGCTGATCCTCCCAGAATACCGTCTTGGTACGCGCCTCACCGAAGCCGCCCTCCAGCCGGCCTGCTTCCCGTCTCAGGGAGAGGCGCCGGACCGTTGTTTCCCGGAAGCCTATGGTGGAAGATCGCCGGAACATGGTCTGTCTGAGGGCCTCCAGCCCGGCCGGTGGGCAGAGGACGGAAACCACGGTCCCGGGGCGGGACTTCTTCATCACACAGGGGCTCAAGGTTACGTCCAGGGCTCCGACCTCGAAGAGGTTCTCCATGAGAAAGCCCAGGGCTTCCCCGCTCATGTCGTCAATATTCGCTTCGATGAGGATCAAGTCCTCGGTAATGATCCCCCCTTCCGCCGCCGGCGTTTGTCCCGCCGGTTGAGCGGGGCCGGGAGCCGGATCGGCGCGTTCTTCCCTCCAGGAAACCCGGAGCAGGCTGGGCCGCCGCGTCTTTCGGGTCCCTACCCCGTAGCCGGTCCCGCGTTCCGTAAAACTGCCGGTGAGGGTAAACTCGTCCACCGAGGCCGCAAGGATAGCGGCGCCGGTTGGGGTCGTCACCTCCGTATCGAATCCCCCGGTTTTGACGGGCATACCCCGGCAGAGGAGCAGGGTGGCCGGGGCGGGTACCGGCAGTACGCCGTGAGCGCAGGTAACCGTACCGCCGCCCAGTTCCACTTCCCCACAGGTAATCCGGTCCGGCCGCAGGATGTCAAGGCATATTGCCGCGCCCACGATGTCAATGATCGAGTCCATGGCCCCGACCTCATGAAAGGCGATATCCTCCGCGGGAACCCCGTGTACCTGGGACTCCGCCTCGGCGATCCGGGTAAAAATAGCCAGGGCCCGCTGCTTCGCGCCGGCGCTTATGCCGGAATCCGCTATCAATCGTTTGATATCCTTCCAGGAATGGTGGCCGTGTTCGCTGGGGTGCTCATGATGACTATGTGCGTGGGGGTGTTCATGGGAGTGGTCATGGTGACTATGTGCGTGGGTATGATGGTGCCGGCTCTGGTCATGCCGGTGATCGTGATCGCTCGGTTCCTGATGGCCGGCCTCCGCGTCATCCCGGGCACTATGATCGTTCCGGCCTTCCAGTTCTACCAGGGCGTGGATACCGGAAATGCCGCCCCGGTCTTCCCGGACGAATGTCAGTTTCCATCCCGCAAGGCCGAGCTTGGCGAGTTCGGCCCGCAGCAGATCGGGGTCAACCCCCAGGCCTACCAACGCGCCCAGGGTCATATCCCCGGCTATGCCCGCAAAACAATCAAAGTGTAAGGTTTTCACTCATTTTCCTCCAACGCCGGTATAGTTACCGGTTAGTGCTCTGAGTGTATGCCAAAAGTGGTTGTTTTGTCCCCAGGCTGCCCCGCTCCCCCGCCGCGGCCTGGCGGGAATGGCATGAGGGAAGACGTTCCGCCCATCGGCAGCTCCTCACAATCCGTTTACTCCCCCGCGGTGTCCTGAATAATCCGTAAGGTTCGCTCCACACAGCGGTCCCAGGAAAAGGCCTGCGCCCGCTTAAGGCCGCGGCGGCGGTATTCGCGGTAGGTGCCGCGGTCGGTGGCAAGGGTGACCATGCGGTCCGCCATGTCTTCGGAATCAAGGGGATCAAAATACAAGGCCCCGTGATCCGCCGTCTCCGGAAGAGAGGCGGCCCGGGCGCAGGCCACCGGCACCCCCGAGGCCATGGCTTCCACCACACTCATGCCGAAGCCTTCGTACATTGAAGGGATGACCACAAAATCCGCCCCGGCATAGAGTTCCGGCAGGCTCTTGAGCGGGAAATGGCCGGTGAAAAAAATATCGCTCCGCCAGGGGGACGCGGCGGCGGCGGCTTTTACCTTGCCGGCGTTGCTGCCATCCCCCCCGGCCAGTACCAGCCGGTGGGGATACCTGGTCCGTTCCTTGAAAATACCGAATGCCGCAATGAGCCGGATATGGTTTTTGACCGGATGATCGATGCGGGAAACGCAGAGCACATAGGGGCGCTGGAAACTGAAGGGCTGGATCAGAACCACGCTTTCCTCGTTCCGGGGACGGGGATAAAAGGCCGAATGATCAACGCCGTTAGGTACTACCTCTATGCGGGATTCGCTGACCCGGGCCCGCTCCACCAGTTCGCCCTTGACCCATTCGCTGACCGCGATGATCCGGTCCAGGCGGCGGAGGGAACTGGGGAAAATCACCCGCAGCACCGCCCCCAGATGCTCCCTGGTCCGCATGGTTCCCCAGTACGCCGCCATGTCATGCACCACCCCGATGGTCGGGCACGGCGACCGGTAGGGAGGCCGTTTATGGGCCGCCGGAAAGACGCACGCGTCATAGGAGCGGGCTTTGGCGAAGGCAGGGTATTTATGGAGATACCACAGGGAGTTGGCGGTCTTGCCGTTTACAAAACATTGGGGAATAAATTCAAGGCCCGGCGCGTCTTCGCTGTAGGCAAAACGGTCAAAATCCCATCCAAAGAGTTCAAACAGGGCGCCTGAGGGAGGAATACGTCTTAAAAACTGGGTCAAGTAGGTTCCTACACCGGACTTGCCGCCGTCGCAGGCAAAGGTATCTATCCCTATCTTCATTAAACCTCCGAACCACGGCTTGAGTGTATCATAGAAAGCCTAAAGAGGGAATAGGACGCTTGTTGCACAATTAATAGTGTATTATACTAATAGAGGGCGCTATATATAGCGCTCTCCAGTGGATAAGCTGCCAGGCAAGAGGTACGACACTATGCGATGCCCGCATTGCGGCACTATTGAAGACAAGGTGATTGAATCCCGTACCCTCGCCAAGGGGGAGGCAATCCGCCGCCGCAGGGAATGCGTGAGCTGCGGGTACCGGTTCACCAGCTACGAGCGGCTGGTGGACAAACAGCTTATGGTGGTCAAACGTGACGGCCGCCGGGAGCCGTTTGACCGGGACAAACTTGAGCGGGGGGTTGAGCGGGCGTTGGAAAAACGGCCGGTATCCCAGATGCAGATTGAAAATATGATCAACGAGATTGAGGACGCCGCCGCCATTATCAGCAAAGGCCTCCTGGAAATCGACAGCTCCCTCGTCGGGGATCTGATACTGGAGCGGCTGGAAGCCATAGATAAAGTGGCGTATATCCGCTTTGCCTCGGTGTACCGGCACTTTGAAAATCTCGATGAGTTTATTAGCGAAATACACAAAGTAGGAGAAAAACAACAGCCCTAACCCTTGAGACAGTGGCAGAAAAGCCGGGAGCCTGTTAAGCGGATTGTCATATGCGCAAAGATCGGCAAGATCCAACAGGCTTCCGGGGACCGCATAGGGGATGTGGTAACTCCCGTTTCCCTATGCGGTTTGTTTTGTGGGAAAGGCGCTGTGTATAGCACGTATAGAGGTGAAGACAATTTGACCGCCGAAGAAAAACTCATACTGGCCCGCTTTTTGGATAGAGCCGCCGACTCGCTGCGGGATGGTTACCGGAGCGAAGAACGGCGGTATCAGTTTAGCGATGACCCGGCGTGCCCAACGGAATCTCCCCCGGCGGGCAGGAACCTCACGCAAATCGCCGCCGAAATCCGTTCCTGTACCGCCTGCGCGCTGTGCGAAACCAGGACAAACGCCGTTCCCGGCGAAGGGGCGGAGCGCCCCCTGGTTATGGTGATTGGCGAGGGACCGGGCGCCGATGAAGACGCTACCGGCCGGCCCTTTGTGGGCAGGGCGGGGCAGCTCCTGGATAAAATGCTCGGCTCTATCGGCCTTTCCCGGAACAGCAACTGCTTCATCGCCAATGTGATAAAATGCCGGCCGCCGAATAACCGGGACCCGCTGCCGGAGGAGCGGGCGGCCTGCGCGCCGTTCCTGGAACAGCAGATAGAGATCCTCAAACCACCATACATTCTCTGCGCGGGAAGAATCGCCGCCCACACCCTGCTCAACACAACGGAGCCAATCGGCAGCCTGCGGGGGACTTTCGCCGAGCTCCGCGCCGCGGGTAGGGTCATTCCCCTCTTTACCATCTACCACCCGAGCGCTCTTTTGCGCAATGAGGACCTCAAACGCCCCACCTGGGAGGATCTCAAGCGCCTGCGGGCCGCGATAGCGGAACACGCCGCGCTGCCGGGCGCGGGCGGCCCGGCGGAACGCCGCGCAGGAACCAGCGGAGAAGACTGAATTTGGCCGTTGCTTATTTTGATCTGGTGTTCGATATTCCCGCCGATCAGACTTTTACCTACCGTCTTGACGAAAAGGCCGAGGCCGCCGTGGGGAAACGGGCCATGGTTCCCTTTGGCCGGGGGGGCAGGGACATCTTAGGCTACATCGTCGCCGGGAGGGAAAGCCCGCCCAAGGGCGTGGATGAAGCCGCCGTCAAACCCATACGCCGTATCGTTGACCGGGAACCGGTATTTGACGGCCGGGACATTGCGACAGCCCGCTGGATGGCGGCCTACTACCTCTGCGGAAGCGGCCAGGCCCTGGCGGCAATGATCCCCTCGGGCAGGCGCATGGTTTCCTACCCTTCCTTTCCGGATGTCGATGGGGATATCGCGTCCGGCGCCCTGGATCTTTCGGCGGAACAGCAGGCGGCTTTAGACGCGATAAGCGCCGCGGTTCCGCGCCGGCCTTCCCCCGGGGAACCGTTGCCCGCGCCGGCCGCCGGCCGCGGTACGGGCGTGGTTCCGGCGCGGCCGCGGCCCGGCGCGGATCGGGAACCGCCCGCCGCCGTGACGGAAACAGGCGTACAATCCGCAGGACAGCCGCCCATGTTCTATCTCTACGGCATTACCGGCTCGGGTAAAACCGAGGTGTTTCTGCGCGCCGCGGAACGCGTGCTCAAAGCGGGAAAATCGGTAATCTACCTGGTACCGGAGATTTCCCTTACCCACCAGACCGCGGACCTGATCGGTAAACGCTTCGGCGGCGGGGCGGCGACCCTGCATTCGGGGATGAGTCCCAGCGAGCGGCTCGCCGAGTGGATGCGGATTCGCCGGGGCGAGGTGCGGATCGTGGTGGGGCCCCGAAGCGCCGTATTCGCGCCGGTCCGGGACCTGGGACTGATTATCATTGACGAGGAACAGGACGGTTCCTATAAATCAGGTAATACGCCCCGCTACCACGCCCGCCAGACCGCTGTCAGGCGCTGCGCCGTTGAGGAAGCGCTGCTGGTGATGGGTTCCGCCACGCCCTCCGCCGAAGCCTGGAAGCTCATGGTGGAGGGGAGTATCACCCGCCTGGACCTTTCCCGCCGCCTTTCCGGCGGCAGGATACCTGAGATAAAACCGGTAAGCCTGGAACAGACCGACGGCTGCCTGACCCGGGAACTCAAGGCGGAGATCCGCGCCACCGCCCAAATGGGCCGGCAGAGCATCCTCTTTTTGAACCGCCGCGGTTTCGCCCATTTCTATCATTGTCCCGCCTGCGGCTATGAGCAGACCTGCCGCCACTGCTCGGTATCCCTCACCTGGCATAAAAGCAGGGGCCGGGCGGTCTGCCACTACTGCGGCTATTCCGAGCCGCCCCTTACGGCCTGTCCCCACTGCGGATCCCTGGAAGCGGGTTACCGGGGCTTCGGCACCGAAATGATAGAAGAAGAAGTACGCCGGACCTTTCCGGAACTGAATATTCGCCGGGCCGACGCCGACACCGCGGGGAAAAAGGGCGGCCTCGCGGAAACGCTGGATCTCTTCAGGGCGGGCATGGTTGACGTACTCCTGGGAACCCAGATGGTCGCCAAGGGGCTTAACTTTCCCGGGGTACGCCTCGTGGGGGTGATCCTGGCCGACACCGGCCTGCAGATGCCGGATTTCAGGGCCGCGGAGCGGACCTTCTCCCTGATTGTGCAGGTAGCCGGCCGGGCCGGGCGCTATTTCCCCGACGGCAAAGTGATCGTACAGACCCTGCGTATCGGGGATCCGGTAATCGCCCGCTCCTGCGCGCTGGACGTGGAGGGCTTCTTCAGCTCCGAACTGGCCCAGCGGCGGCTGCTCAAATTCCCCCCGTATACCCGGCTCATCCGCTTTACCGCCCGGGCTAAAGACGCCCGCCGGGCCGACGGCGCCATTGAGCGGCTTGCCGCCCTGGCCGGCCCCCTCCTCCCGCCGGGAGCGGACATGCTGGGCCCCGCCGAGTGTCCCATCGGGATTATCGCCGGGAATCACCGCCGGCAGCTCATCCTGCGGGGCCGGCAGATGGGCGCCCTGCACGGCGCGGCGCGGACACTCCTTGCCCGCTATGAAAAGGGCCGTGACAGCAGGGTATATCTGGAAGTGGACGTCGACCCGGTGAGCGTGTTATAGCGCGTGTTACTTACTCGCTTGACCAGTGACCGTCCCAGAGATGTGATCCCGGCCCAAGGAAAGGATTATCTTTATAGGTAAGCAAAACCTTTCCACCATTACCAACATTAATAGCAGAAGTTCCGTCTATTCCGATAAACTGCACCGTAGAACTCTTGATACGTAGCGTTTTATTCTCGGCGATCTCCAATGTTGAGTCTGCATTAATCGTGAAGCTATAGTCTCCGGGCAGCGTGTAGTCCTCAACTACCGTTAAAGTCCCCTGAATGGTATAGTGCCTTTTCTTGATGGTAAGCGTTGAATTATCCTTAAGCTTTAGCAGGGGCGAAGGGTTAGTGTCACTGGCAGAACCAACAAACAGTGTGCTCTGCGAGCCCACATATCCCTTACCGCCGGTTGCAATGGTGATGGAACCCTTAGCATTGTCCGCCCAAACCTGGTCCGTATCTTTATCGTGGATTTCACCCCCCTTCTTAACCGTTATAGTGCCGTGGAGGGCCATACTCGGTTTATGCGTACCGTTGTCTTTGTTGTCTGCAAGGATGAGTTTACCCTTATCGTCGATTATTATGGCGCCGTGTACCACAGCGGAGGCGCCCTTTTCCAGGGTGATTTTCTCCTTGAGCGTCAGTTCCGCGCCGGCTGAGACCGTAAGACTGTCGCCGGAAGCCACACCGAACTCTTTATTAACGTGTACCTGCCCCTTTATGGTATACGAGGTTTTGGTTAATACGACGGATGAACCGGCTGCGGTAAGCTCCAGCGGCGGGGCGTTTTTTCCTTCTTCCTTTGTACCAACAATAACAGCGTTCCCCGTTTTTCCGGTTCCGCCATAGCGAATTTCGAGGGAACCGGTACCGGCGTTATTCCAGATTTGACCATTGCCTTTATCGTGTATTATACCGCCGTTCCTCACCTCTATTTTCGCCCCGGCAGCCAAGTCTCCTTTAACCTTATCCTCAAGGACCAGGGAAGCGCCGGCGTCCAGGGTGAGGGCCCCCGCCGTAATCTTTATTGCGGCGGACCCGTCCTTTGGCGCCTTATCGGCCGTTATATCCAGGTTCTGTACCTGCACATTACCGTTTATCACCAGCTGGTTCTCATTGGTCTCAATAGTACTGCCGTTCCCACTGATAGTTTTTTCGTCGTTAATAATGAAATTACTCTCTAATTTTATCTTCAACTGTTCTGTAACGTATATTGTACCAACCTTAGAATCCTTCAGCGCCACGAAAAATCCCTCCTTGTCCTCGACATACTTTGATTCCTTGGGAGGCGGGGGCGGATTAGGAGTATCTGTCCCTCCCCCTCCTTCAGAAGTTCCGGAGGGTGTTCCCTTCCCACTCCCGCTTCCGATTCCCTCTTCCGAGCTTACCGGGCTGACACAACCCGCCGAAACGAGGAGCAAACATACGCCTACAGTCATGCCCAAGACAGCCCTTATTTTTTTCATGATTAACCTCCTTGTTTATCGCGAAAGAAGACAGAACCGGCCCACTCAAAGGTGATAAATCGTTCCACTTACGTCTATATCCGGGTAACAATAATACCAGTATATACGGCGCCGGCGGATTTTACAAGTTAAAACCCGTTTGTCTTTTCGGCGTCCGCGCGGAGGCAGGGATACGGGCGGCCGGCGCCTTGCTGAAAAGCCTCCGCGAACTATGCCCGGACTTCACGGAGGGCCGGCCGCTCAAGACTGAAGCGGCGTCCCGCTTGAGCCTGAAGCGGCGTCCCGCTTGAACTTGGAGCGGCATCCCGCTTGAGCTTAGAGCGGCATCCCGCTTGAGCTTGGAGCGGTGTCCCGCTTGAAACTGGAGCGGCGTCCTGCTTGAGCTTGGAGCGGTATCCTGCGATAGCCTATCGCGGGGTACGCTCTACGCTGAAACGGTCAAGGTGAAGCCGGACTGTACCTGGGTATCGGCGTTTACTTTCATGTTCCGGGAAACTATCAAGTTTTGCAAGAAATTGTAACCGCCACGTCGCAGAAGTCGTCTATGATAAAAGTCAAGCACTTTTTTTCAAAAATGTTTGACTTTCAAGAAATTTTTTGTAGGCGGCCATCTTTGTCCCGTGTTTCACCGCGTCCCGCCCGTAGTGATACTCCC
>JAISBR010000131.1 GCA_031266095.1 Treponema sp.
CCCATGCCCGTTGGAAACTTCGTTTCCACATTGTGTTCCAGATGATACCCGTGATGTTTCAACACGTTGTTGTGCTCGTTCTCTATCTTCCACCGCGCCCGGGCGCAATGGACCATCTCCACCACGTTCTTTTCGTCTATCCCAAGGTCCGTTACCCAACTGTTCCGGTAGGTGACCTTCCCCTTCTCTTTATTCCATATCTCCAATGACAGATAATTCACCGTGAGCGTCGGCTGTTCCGCCCGGATCTCTACCCCGTTGTACCATCGATACCGGTACTCAAGATGCTGCCGCCCTGTCCATGTTTTGACGTTCTTCCGCTCCATACACCCATCATCTATCGAATCATACAGCCATGGGTGGCTGTCAGGCTTGCATGTAAACAGAAAATGCATCCTTTTTTCCAAAATTGCCCTACAGGTAGGATAGTCGGCGTATAAATCATCCCCTAAAAATACCGGATTCAGCCATCTATAGCGTTCCCCATTGCTCTCAAGCCACCGTTTCGCCGCTGTTCGCTCACAATCCTGTTTCTCCTGCCCGTCTTCGTTCCGGATACACTCAGGCGTAAGAGGTAATACCGTTTCCTGTCCGTGTTTGACCATCACCGCCGCTACCATGTCGTGGTAATATAAAGGTTCCCCGTCTGCCTTCTTTTGGTGCAGACAGTGTGCGCACTGCACGGTTCCCGACTGATAAAACCACACCCCGTCCAGTGCCACCAGATGATAGGCGCCTAACACCTGATACCGGTCCAGCGCACCGTACTGCTGTGCCGTTTGCAGCCCCGCGTTAAACACGGCGGAAAAGTTCTCAGGAGTGATTTCGTCCCAAAGCCGCGTGATGTGGTTGGCACTGGGTATCTTATTCACCCTCAGAATGGTCTGTGCGTTGCTCCGTTCGTTCTTCCGTTTCAGCCGTTCCTGGTATTCCAGCATGGACGGGTGTTGAAAGAAAAATATCCCATACGCGCCCTTTAGGGCGTCAGCATACTCGTACTGTTTGTCGTACCCTTCCCGCCGTTTGTCGGCGATATGTGCCCCGGCCGTATCGAAGGCGTCCAAATGTGTCTGTAGTAATCCCCTTCTCATACTTTATTATCGTAAAAATTTAGTAATATGGAGAATTGCTGGGGTCAGGACCAGCGGATCAGTGCTTCCTGAAGAGAAGCAGGATACTGTGCCAGAGCCGCTTGAAGATGTTTCCTTGTTCATAAGACCCGGCGGTGAGCAGCGTTACGCGGTGGAGTTCACCCTGTTCATCGGAGATGATAAGATGCCCCGCCGGGTAGTCTGCGGGAAGGGGGGCGATAAGGGGATCGACAATCGCGGTGGAAAACCAGAGAGAATCCGCCCGGTCCAGCGGGGCGGTAAATACCGGAGCCTCGGCGGGCTTTAGCTCTACATAGCCGGCCTTTCCCTTCCACAGGCGGGCCGGCTCAATGTGCCCGATGACAGGGCGGGCGGTTTTAAAATTCGCGAAGGCCCAGGAGAGGAGTCGTACCCCGTCTGCGTCCCGGAGGCGGTCACCGCCGGGACGGGCGGGCGCGCCGAGAATGACCTCAATAAAGCGGGTCCTCTCCCGTTCCGCAGTGAGGGCGATATTATAGCCCGCCTCATCAATGTAGCCGGTTTTCAGGCCGTCAACACCGGGAAAGGTTTTCAATAAATTGTTGCGGTTGGACTGCACAATGGTACGGGGATTATCCTGAAAGGCTTCGTGTACATTGGCGGCCTTGGGATAGGCAAATTCAGGCGTTGAGTGAAATTCGGCGAGATTCTCCGGGTGCAGGCGAAGATATTCCCGGCAGAACGCGGTGAACTCCGCCGCAGTGGTCATGTTCTCTTCCGAAATGCCCGAAGGCTCTACAAACCGCGTCTTATACAGCCCCATACGCCGGGCTTCCATAGTCATCATGGCGGCAAAATCCCGCACGGTCGGGGCAAGGCGCAGGGCCGCCGCCACCGCCGCATCGTTACCGGAGGAAACCGCCATTCCCAGCATAAGCTCCCGCAGGCTTACGATCTGGCCCGCTGCGAGAAACATCAGGCTGGAACGGGGGGGCTGGTTCAGAGCCCAGCTTTCCCTCCCAAGCGGTACAATTTCGTCTAATGAGGCCCTGCCTGCGGCGACTTCGTTCATCACCAAGTGCATGGTCATCAGTTTGGTAAGTGAGGCAGGGGAAATCGCGTCATCGGGGTTTTTCGCGTACAGCACGGTCCCGGTTTCGGCGTCAATAAGTACTGCGGCACGGGAAGCGATCTCCGGCGACATCGCTGTATAGGGAATGAGCAGTGCGGGGGTGTTAAAGTCAATAATCTGCGCGGGAAGGGAAACAACAACCGCGAAGATGCACAAAACGCACAGAAACTTACGCTTCAATAACACAGATCCTTTTCGTGTGGTTAGAGAGAGCTCTTTCTTCACTGTCTTAAAAATCAGCCTGCCCCACGGACCGGGGATAGGGGATTACATCCCGAATATTCGCCATGCCGGTGATGTATTGGATGAGCCGTTCAAAGCCCATGCCAAAACCGGAATGGGGAACCGTTCCGTAGCGGCGGAGGTCCAAGTACCAGGAATAGTCCTCCGCCCGCATCTCCAGTTCCGTCATGCGGGATATGAGCCTTTCCAGCTTATCCTCCCGCTGGGAACCGCCGATGATCTCGCCCAAACGGGGAACCAGCACGTCCATAGCCCGCACGGTTTTGCCGTCGTCGTTGAGCTTCATGTAAAAAGCCTTTATCTCTTTAGGATAATCGGTAACGATCACCGGACCTCCCGCGACTTTTTCGGTCAGGTATTTTTCGTGCTCACTCTGGAGATCGCAGCCCCAATAGGGGGAAAATTCAAAAACGCCGCTTCTGACCGCGGCCGCTTTTTCCAGTTCCCTGACCGCGTCGGTGTACGTAATATGGACGAACTGAGAATCTACCACCTGCCGTAGTGTATCGATGATCCCTTTTTCAATATGGGAATCAAAAAAGGCGAGATCGGCCGAACAGTCTTCCAGGGCAGCGGTGAAGAGGAATTTCAGAAAATCCTCAGCCAGGGCCATATTGTCATCAAGCCCGGCAAAGGCGGCTTCCGGCTCAACCATCCAGAACTCCGCCAGGTGCCGGGCGGTATTCGAGTTCTCCGCCCGGAAGGTGGGGCCGAAGGTATAAACACGGGAAAGGGCCGCGGCATAGGTCTCCGCTTCCAGCTGTCCCGAAACGGTCAAATAGGTCTTTTTGCCGAAAAAGTCCCGGCTATAGTCAAGGGCCGCTACGGCTTTCGCCAGCGCTTCCAGATCAAGGGTAGTCACCTGAAACATCGCCCCCGCGCCCTCGGCATCGCCGGCGGTGATGATCGGGGTCTGAATATACTGAAAATGCCGCTGCTGAAAATACTGATGCACCGCGAAAGCCATGCGGTTCCGTACTCTGGACACGGCGCCAAAAGTGTTGGTCCGGGGCCGCAGGTGAGCGATCTCCCGCAGGAATTCCAGTGAATGGCGCTTTTTTTGCAGCGGATAGGCGGGTATGCCGGGAGCATTTTCCGCCGGCGCGTCCCCGATTATTCTCAGCGTGGCGGCGGCCACTTCCACCTGCTGGCCTGAAGAGGGAGAGACCGTGAGGCGGCCTTGGATTTCAACCGACGCGCCTGTACCAAGTGCGGCCAAGGCTGCCACGGTATCCGCGCCGCCGCTTTGCTCAAAGGTACACTGAATGTTAGCGAAGCAGGAGCCGTCGTTCACCTCAATAAAGGTGAGGCTTTTCATCTCCCGTTTAGTTCTGACCCAGCCTTTGACCGTCACTTCCTGGGATTGGGGAGTTTCCGCGAGAATATCCTTAATTAATGCGGGCAACATGAGAACAGTATACGGGAACAGCGTACAAAACGCAATGAGGCGCATTGCCTCCTAAAAAAAGTAAGCCAAAAGAGACCATGCCTCATAATATACCATATATATACCATGCTTTTTTGAATTCGGAATTGCTGACTCCTATTCGTGTCCTCTTTGCTTTTTATCCGGTCTTTGCTATACTATGGTGGCTGTAAACTTGTACATAAAGGATAAGCGATGAACATCGGTATTGTGTTTTTAGTGCTTTTTCTGGCCCTCATGACTGGCGTCGGTATATGGGGAATGAAGAAAACCAAAACCTTGGGAGATTTTTTCCTGGGCGGCAGGACGCTGGGGCCCTGGATATCGGCGGCGGCTTACGGGACCTCCTATTTTTCGGCGGTTATCTTTATCGGTTTCGCCGGTACGCAGGGCTGGCAGTTCGGGTTGAACGCCCTGTGGATCGCTGTCGGGAACGCGGTTATCGGCGCCGGGGCGGCCTGGCTCGTGCTTGCCCGCAGAACCAGGCGGATGACCCAGAACCTGGACGCCATGACGATGCCGGAGTTTTTGCAGGAACGCTACGGCGCGAAGCACTTAAAGCCGGTGGCGGCATCGGTGATTTTCTTTTTCCTGCTGCCCTATTCGGCCAGCGTCTTCAAGGGCCTCGGCCACCTGTTTGAGGCGGTATTCGGTATCCCCTATGACGCGGCGCTGCTGATTATGATCGCCTGTACCGGGGTGTATCTGATCCTGGGAGGGTACTTCGCCATAGCCGTCACCGACTTTATTCAGGGGCTCATCATGTTCGCCGGCGCGGCGGTAATGGTAGTGGTCCTTACCGCCCCGGAAGGCGGCGTCTTCGGTATCATGGAGAGGATTGCCCAGAACTACCAGGCCCATATCCCGCCGGAAGGGCGGCCTTCGGCGCTGACGGTGTTCTCACTGGTGTTCATGACCAGTTTTGGTACCTGGGGCCTTCCCCAGATGACTCAAAAATTCTACGCCATCAAAACCGAAGGCATGATCCCCAAGGCGGCGATTGTCACCACCGTCTTTGCCCTGATGATTGGCTTCTCCGCTTACTATACCGGCGCGGCTTCTCACGTGTTTTTCGATCTTAACTCAATTCCCAAAAACGCCGCCGGGGTAATCCAATATGATTTGATTGTGCCGGCATTGCTCACCGCGCGGCTCCCCGGAACACTGCTGGCCCTGATTCTGCTCCTGGTGCTGTCCGCCTCGATGTCTACCCTTTCCTCCCTGGTGCTGGTGTCCTCTTCATCGGTGGCCATAGACCTGTACCCCTCCCGGATTGAGGCCAAAACCGGCAAGGACCGCTCGGTGGCGATGATGCGTTTTCTCTCGGCGATCTTTATAGTGATTTCCTATTTTATTTCCCGTTTTCAGATCAGCATCATCGTGTATCTCATGTCCCTTTCCTGGGGTGTTGTCTCCGGCTCCTTCGCCGCCCCCTATATCCTGAGTCTTTACTCCAAACGGGTAACTAAAGCCGGGGCTTACGCGGGGCTCTTCGCCGGAGTCATTGTGATGATTGCACTCTTCTTCGTCCTGGGTTCAAGCCGCTCTCCTTTGTCCGCCAGTATTGCCATCATCGTACCCTTCATCGTGGTACCGGTGGTATCCTGCTTTACAACGCCGCCGGACAAGGAACGGCTGGACAAGGCTTTTGATGGGGTGTAAAATTGCTACCGGTATTTATCACTGGTATTCTACCAATGGTAGAATACCAGTGATAAATACCACCGCATCTATGAACGGAGGACGCCATGGCAGACACACTGGCCCTTCTGGGGGACGAAGCTGTCGCCTTGGGGGCTCTTCATGGGGGATTGAGCGCCGCTTACGGGTATCCGGGGACCCCTTCAACGGAAATTCTTGAATATCTCATTGCTGAATACGAAAAAGGCGGACAAGAGGGTTTTCGCGCATCCTGGTGCGCAAATGAGAAGACCGCTTTGGAAGCCGCTCTGGGTATATCCTTTGCCGGGCGCCGTGCCATAGTTACCATGAAGCATGTGGGCCTCAACGTAGCGGCCGATCCCTTTATCAATGGAGCGCTTTTGGGTATCAATGGAGGGCTTGTCATCGCCGTGGCTGATGATCCGGGGATGCATAGCTCCCAAAACGAGCAGGATTCCCGGTTTTATGCGGCTTTTGCACAAACGCCCTGCCTGGAACCCCGGAACCAGCAGGAAGCCTACGACATGACCAGGGAGGCTTTCGATGTTTCCGAGCGGTTCCATATACCTGTAATGCTGCGGCTGGTAACCCGGCTCTCCCATGCCAGAGCCGGGGTTACCGTATCGGAAGGCCGTTCCCGGAACTCTCTGGCTAAAGGGGAGGACAAGACCCAGTGGATGCTCCTTCCCGTCTACGCCCGGCGGAACTATATTTCCCTTATTGAAAAGCAGCAGGACCTGAAGGAATGGTCCGGGGATCACCGGGTCAATGCCTTGGAGCTTGCGGATCGGGATACTTCCCTGACCGTTATCACCGCGGGGCTTGGAGGCAACTATTACGAGGAAAACCTGGAGGACTTTGCCGAATCCAGAGGGGGCGCGCTGCCGGCCCGGCTCCATATCGGCGCTTATCCTTTGCCGGAAGAAGCGATACGCCGGCTCTGCAAGGATGCCAGGCAGGTACTCATCATCGAAGAAGGGCAGCCTTTTATCGAGGAAAAAATCCGGGGGATTTTGCCCCAGGACATTAAGATTTTCGGAAAAATTGACGGGACTATGAACCGGACCGGGGAGCTTGATCCGGATGTGGTACGCCGGGGGCTGGGACTTTTGCCACGGCCTACGGTACTTTCAGGGGGGCTCACTGTGTCGCCTGCCGGTCAAAACGGCCGGACCGTAAAGTTTCAGGCCCTGGATATTCCCTGGCTGCCGGGCCGGCCGCCTCAGCTTTGCCAGGGTTGCCCTCATGGCGACAGTTACGAGACCATCAAACGGGTAGTGGCGGAACTGGACCCGGCGGAAGGCCACCCTTCGGTAGCGGTAACTTCCGACATAGGCTGTTACTCTCTGGGAGCCATGCCACCCTACGCCGTACCCGAAAGCATCGTGTGTATGGGCGCTTCGGTGGGGATGGCCCGGGGCGCGGCCGACGCGGGCATCAAATACGTCATAGGTGTCATTGGGGACTCTACCTTCCTCCATTCGGGAATCCCCGCCCTCATCGACGCGGTGGCTTCCGGCACGCCTATGACTCTGATCATCCTGGATAACTCCATTGTAGCCATGACAGGATGCCAGGAGACGATAATCCCCTCTTGCCGGCTTAGGGAACTCATCTTAGGACTCGGCCTTAAAAGCGAACACCTCCTTGAACTTGAGGCAAAAAAGCAGCTCGTCGAGACTAATGCGGCTCTCCTTAAAAAAGAGGTCGAGTATTCGGGGCTTTCGGTAGTGATCTTCAAACGGGAATGTCTTGAAGCAATGCGAAAACGGAGAAAAGCGACGTCCGTGCAATAACCGCAACAGAATAAACGCATAGAAATTTTCACCACGGAGTTTCACGGAATTATGCACGGGGGCTCATTGACATTTTTTTTCTTTGTCTGCATACTAAACCCATAATGAAAATAGGAAAAAATAGCTCCGATTTTTTGAAAAACTTCTCTGAAACCGCCAAGCTTGGCACGATTTTTGCTTTCTCTCTGTTCGAGCGGCTATGTTATTTCTTAACTGTTAGTGCGATTTATTGTTCTATTTTATTACAGGATAAGGAATTAGTCAAGCGTTAAGTGCTAATTCTTGTTAAGCATTACCAGCCGATGTGAAGGAATATTGCTTACACAACTGCTTACAAAATGCTTACAGTACCGCAAAGAAAACCCAGCCCTTGTAAAAAAGGGCCTTTTTTACTGTCCCCGACCCCTTAAAAAATACCCGCCTGTATCGCTTGTAGCGGGTCATAGCGTTTTCCCGCCAACCGTTACAACCGCCCTTTCCTGCGCCGCAATTTCCCCAGGGTAAAAGCCCTGTTAAAAAGCGGTGCAAGAAACCCCGGCACCCCACCCCCGGCAAACAGCCGCATTTACCCGCAATACAAGCACCGTGGGGAGCATAGCGTACTATGCCCGCCCAGGGCCGCGCAACCTTCATGCTTATCGTGCTTCGGTGGCGATATGGCGGCGGCATATATTGTCCCTCCCCCTCGCCGCCGGGCTTCCCCCGCTCATAAGAAAATAGGTTGGGTTTGCTCCCCCGGTCGCTTCGCTCCCTCCTCCGCAAACCCTTCATAAACGGCTCAAAGGGGGAGGGGCAGCCCCCGGCCCGTGGCCGGTGGCCGAATGGTAGAAAAAAACGCAAACCTCCCTGTTTGCGTTTTTTTCTGTTTCAGGGCGGCGTCCTGCCGCCCCCGCCACCACACCGCCACAGCGGGGCGTGCTATGCCCGCCCGGATTTTCGTCTTCCCATCACGCACAGAGCAATCAGCCCCACGGCTGGCGTAGGTGAAGCCGCCTCCCCGAAAGATTGGCAAGATGTTACCTTTGTTAGCTATAACCGCCAGACCGCCTACGGCGGACAGGCGGTAATCTCCCCGGTGAAAAAACTTATCCGCAATCCCGCATACCGCCACACTTTTCCGCAAGGATGAAGCTATGAACCGTGAGCGAAACCGGCTTCCCCGTAAAACCCACCCACCTTTCAGAAGGGTGGGCCTATCCGTAAAAAAAGTCTGTTCGTAAAGCCCCGCCTTGCGACCTTACAGGACGCAAGGCGGGGAAAGCCTGGTGAGATACCATCGGCAATGTAGTATGTATGCTTCTGCTTCAATTTTCGGGATAACCCCTATATATATCTTTTTTATATTTATTTCTTTTTTTTAGAAAGCATAAGCAAAAGAAAAAGATAACTATATTAGAAGGGAAAATTGTATATCAAAAGATATTTCTCAATATCGCTATTTTCAGTGTAGGATACCATGGCGTAACCCATGACAGGGAAGAATACAAGCAACATATTCAAAGCAGGATTTTTTCATGAGAGGGGAGAGTGCGCGTTCCTTGAAAATGCTATTTTTTGTACAAACCCGCAATAATCACTGTCAAGATGATTTTTTCATGCTTTTTCGTGTATCAATAAAAAAGACTGCCACCGTCTCAATAGCAAACCATATCAACAGCGACAGTCAAAAAATCAACCTATCATGCCTTCGCTACCCAACCGGGAAGGGGCGCGGGGAAACCCCAAGCCCCCAGCCGGGCAACAACGTTATACCTGAACCGCCAAGTCCTGCCAGAATCGTGCCTCCGAAGTCCGTTTCTGCACCAAGCCAAGCTCTTTCAGGCGGAGACCGAATATCCTCTCGCTCGTAGCTTGTTCGTTATTCTCATCACACCAGTCCTGATACACCTGAAATAATTCCCTTGCCCGGATCGCCGCCCCCGGCCTCTGGACGCACCGCTCTTTGAGAAAGTTCCCAATAACGTCCATCTCCCCCCGGTACTCGTCGGTGGCGTTGGTGATAACCGCCGGAACATTCAGCCCCTCCCGCTTCCAGCGGAGCGCACCTTCAATCAGCCAGTTCAGAATACCGGATTTTTCAGAAAGCAGTTTTTGTTCAAGATACCTGTCCCGCTTATCCTCGGTTATCCTCGTGGTAAAAGGGATCAGCTTGATCCGCCGCCAGATACCGTGGTCGGTTCCCCTGATAACCGGCTTATGATTTGAGGCCATGAAAATCTTGAAGGTCGGCACAAAATTGAAATACTCGCCGTACAGAAACCGGGCGGTTAATGCGTCATTCCCTGTAACCTGTTTGATGAGATGTTCGGAGAGCCGCTTCCCCTGCTCGGTCTCGGAGGTGGTAACAAACCGCGCACCCCGCAGCCGGGCTATGTCGTT
>JAISBR010000158.1 GCA_031266095.1 Treponema sp.
CCAGATAGTTCGCGCCTGTGGCCTGGGCCTCTAAGGCTTCCTCCACCGTGGAGGCGGAGACGCCGATGAACATATGTTCTCCCGCAAGCCGCCGGGCAACGCCGGGAGGAATATCCGACTGGCCGATATGGAGCCCTTCGGCGTTCACCGCCAGGGCAATGTCCAGGCGGTCGTTAATCACCAGGGGAACATGAAGGCGTGTGGTAAGGGCCTTAACCTCAAGGGCGATCTCGTAAAACTCCCGGCTTGAAGCCTCTTTCTCCCGGAGTTGTACCATGGTAACGCCCCCGGCAATAGCCGCTTCCACCGCTTCGGCAAGAGGCCGCCCCAGGGAGAGAACCCGGTCGGTACAGAGATACAGAAGCAGGTCATGGGGATTTAACATGTTATTTTTCCTTTTTGGATGACGGTCTCTCCGCTTATTCCGTAGACGCTGTCCATCAGGGCAACGCGAAACGAACCGGGCAGCCGGGCCTGCTCAAAAGCCAGTTCCCCGGCGACGCCCATGGCGGCAATGGCGGCCACCGCCGCGACGAACATATCGCCCTCCGCCACCGCCGCGGCAGCCCCGCAGAGCGCGCCCAACATACAGCCCGCGCCGGTGATTTTGGTGAACAGCGCCGTATGGTTGGATATACGGGCCAGCCGTTTTCCGTCGCCTATCACGTCAACCTTGCCGGTGGCGGCAACCGTGCAGCGGTACTTTTCCGCGACGACGATTACCGCTTCCTCAATGCCGGGCATCTCTCCCGCGGAATCCACCCCCTTTACCTCCGCGGCCCTTCCCGCCAGGGTCATGATCTCCCCCATGTTTCCCTTGATGAGGTTGATCCCCGCCACCTCATCAAGATGATCGAGCATATCAATCTGATACCTGATGGCCCCGCAGCCCACCGGGTCCACCACAATAGGCCGCCCCGCCTTCTTCGCCCCCAGGGCGGCTTCCACCGCCGCGGCTTGATGCTCCTTGACGTAGGTGCCCATGTTGATATAGAGGGCGCCGGAAATGCCGGCAAAGGAATAGGCCGCGTCATAGACATCGCACATGGCCGGAGAGGCCCCAAAGGCCAAAAGGATATTGGCGCAGTCGTTAACCGTCACAAAGTTGGTAATGCAGTCAACAAGCGGCCCCTCCACCCGGACCCGGTCAACAATCTTCGCCGCCGTTTCGATAATCATAGTTCACCTCGCTTTTGCAGTATTTGAGTGGGAATATAGATGACGGATACCATGGCAATACTCAGCAGGGTAGGTATCCCAATTGCAAACCTGGTACAGAGGGAATAGATCGCCATGCCCCCCAGCGCCGCCAGAAACCCCGGCAGGTTGAAGCCCAGGCTCCCCCGGTTTTCAGGGCGCTTCATAAAAAAGTCGATGAAGATCACCCCGTAAAGGGGAACAAAAACCATGCCGATGGCGGTAAGAAAATTCGTCAGGAAATCGGAGTACCGTTCCGCGGGAAACACGGCGGATACCAGGGCCGCGAACAGCCCCACGGCTACAATGACAATCCGCAGATTTTTTACCGTGATGATCCGGGTGGACGATACCGCCGCGGAATAGAGGTCGAGGAAGGCGGTAGTCAGGGTGGAAAAGACCACCACGGCGCAGGCAATGAACCTGAAGCGGCTCGCGGCAATAAGGGCGAAAAAATCGCCTCCGGTTTTAAGGCTGATAAAAAGGCCGAAACCATACATCAGCAGGCTGCCCAGAAAATACCCCCCAAAGGGCAGCAGGGAAGCGCCGCGGGAATCCGCCGCCCGGTAACTGTAGTCGCCAACCAGGGGGAGCCAGGAGACGGGCATGGCTATGGAAAGTTCCAGCGCCAGGGCGAAACCCAGGCCCCCGGAGGCGGCCGCCCGAGCCCCGGCCACCACCGGAACCCCGGCGCTTCCCGCGGTTTCCCTAAAAAGGATTACGCAGAGGACCGCCAGTAAAACCACCACCGCGCTGTTGATCCACTGGGCGGGGCTGCCGAAGATGAGGGCCCACAGGAGCACGAGAAGGCCCAAGACGAGGCATAGGGGGGTAAAAGGCAGGGCCGGAAAAATCGCGGTGATGGCGCTTCCCGCCTGAACCACCATGATGATAGTCCAGCCCGTAAGCTGAACCACATTGCAGAGGGCGGCCAGTTTACCGCCGTTCCGGCCCAGGGAAAAGGCAGCGCTGTCCATGGCGTTGCGCCGCCTGATAAAGGAGATATGCCCTCCCAGGGCAAGGAGCCCCGTACCCGCCAGGTGTCCGATGACAATCGCCGCCATGGCCTTGCCGAAGCCCAGGGGAGCGAGCAGGCCCCCGGTGTATATTTCGGAAATGGATATGGCGGCCCCCGCCCAAAGTAAAAATATGCCGGGTTTATGCATCATTCCATCCCCGCTTTCCGGTACAGTTCTGCCAGATGCCCCACCGGGCCGGTCCCTTTCCCCAGGTTATACGAATCGGCGATAGCCTGGGTGATATATTTTTTCGCCGCCCGGGCCGCCTCCTCCACCGTATCCCCCAGGGCAAGCCGGCAGGCGATAGCCGCGGAAAGGGTACAACCCGTACCGTGGGTATGTTTGGTGTCGATACGATCCGCCCGGAGGAGGATATATGTCCCCCCGGCCAGGAGCAGATCCCCTGCGCCATCCTCCATGCGGTGTCCTCCCTTGATGAGTACGTTTTTCGCCCCCCGGCCCGCGATAAGGCCGGCGGCGCGCCGCATATCCTCCTCTTTTTTAATGGAAAACCCCGCGAGGATTTCCGCCTCGGGAATATTCGGGGTTACCACATCGGCGATTTCGATGAGTTTGAGGATTGCCTGTTCCGCGTCCTTCCTGAGCAGGGAGTAACCGCTTTTGGAGACCATCACCGGATCAACGACAATATGTTTCGCTTTCAGCGAGAGAAGCCGTTCCCGGATAGTTTCGATGATCTCCGCGCTGGAAACCATTCCCACCTTGAGCGCATCCACCCGGATATCCTCAAAAACCGCCCGGATCTGGCTGTCCACCATGGGGGGCGCAATTTCCTGTACGCCGTAGACCCCTTGGGTATTCTGTGCCGTCACCGCGGTGATGACGCTCATCCCGTATACCCCCAGGGCGCACATGGTCTTGAGATCCGCCTGTATTCCCGCGCCGCCGGAAGAATCCGAACCAGCTATAGTCAGTACGTTTTTCACAAATCCCCTTTACGGCAAGCCCGCCGCAGGCCGGGGCATAAAAAAAGCCCCCGCGGAAAATCCCGCGGAGGCGTTTAAACACCGTTAAACCATTCCCTCCGCCGGCATTATCCGGATCAGGTCAAGGGTATCAGGCGTTAAGCCGCCTGGTCTCAGCCGTGCCACGTGAACATTGCCCGGCAATGTTCACCCAGACATTTTGCAGCGCAAATTTTGCAACGCAAAAATGTCACAGCTCCCCATTAATTTAATGTACCGCTATACTTATAGCCTCTATTGATTTTATTGTCAAGTGGACGGTAAAAAATCGCCTGAATGGCGATTTTCAGAGGTTTTATGCACGAAATGCAACAAACTCCTAAACTTGAAAAAAGCCACGAATCATGCGAATTTTCCTGTTGTAATCCGTTAAATCCATGGCTTTTCCTGACGCTGCGCCGGTTTAATTAACAACCCATTTGAGGCTATGTTTTTCAACCTTCAGAGAGCAGCTTCCACCGCTACTTTTCTGTTCGTACTTTTGATAAATGATGTTCCAGCCTTTCTTTAAAGTTATTTTTATATCGCTCGACTGCAGTGTAGAGGGGACTGTAACAGATTTCTTGGTCCCCGTGATTTTAACTTCTTTCGAAAGGTAAATATAGGTACTGAGCTCTGTCTTAACGGAAGTTGTACTCGTACTCATATTCTCATGTTTCAATGAGACGCCTTTAGGGGGGTCTAGTTCCAAAATGGTGTACTTCGCGTCGGCGGGAGTAACTGTTATACCATCATAAAGGGAACCTACCGAAACTCCCAGAACAGAGGAAAAACCTTTAAACGTCACATCGTCCAGCGTACCTGTAAGTTTGGAGGCGTCAGTGAGCGGAGCAATTGAGAAGTTCAAAGTTCCATCCTTAATCACCCCCTCACCGCCAAGATTGTTTTTGCTTTCAACCTTGCCGTCATAGGCCACACCGGCCTCGGTATAGACGCTGGCGAGGCCGGTATAAACCTTACCTTTCAGCGACAGCGTTTTTTCCCCGATATTGCCGCTGGGCGGACCTTCATCACCGGCCTCGGTGGGACAGCCGGTCAGAACCAGGATAAGCGCCAAGAACACGCCGCATACACAAAATAACACTCTCTTTTTCATCTTTATGCTCCTTGATTTAGTAAAAAGGTACAATCATAAAGAACAACTTTGTCGACCTTCTATTCCAATATAGCGCTGTTTAACTAAAAAAACAATGTTTTATTACAGGTTTTATACAGAATCCGTACTTCAAAAAAATCCGCGGTTACTTACAGGAT
Source organism: Treponema sp. (assembly GCA_031266095.1). Next base: position 4,457 of record JAISBR010000158.1, read on the forward strand.
AGGCTGATGGGAATAGTCTATGACAGGCCCGATACGACCGGGTTTGCCGCCGCAAAAACTACCGGAACCGGATCAGCGGCGGATGAACCGGGCGTAGGCGTGAAAAAAACGATGAACCATAAGCCGGGTTCGGTGTTTGACCGCCATCTGTCTGGGACCGGCCTTGCGGCCGCTCTCTATGCAGTCTACCCGCGTTTAACCGGCGGGCCGCCGGTGTGTGGAGTTTGACCGCGAGGCCAAACTCTCCGCGAATATATTCGCGACGAATACATTCACCACGCTGCTTGACTTTGCTCCTGATGAGGCTTGCCGTGCCGGCGATGTTGCCACCGCCGTGGTGGGCTCTTACCCCGCCGTTTCACCCTTACCCGCTCGAGCGGCGCCAGGCGCCGATGTTACGGGCGGTATACTTTCTGTTGCGCTGTCTGTCAAAAAGCCGAATATCTTCGGAACAGCCTCCGATTACGGCTCTCTGCCCGGGCATTACCCGGCATCATACCCTGCGGAGCCCGGACTTTCCTCCCGGCCGTGAAACAAAATTCCACCACCGGGCGGCGGTCTGGTTCATCGTAATTTAACACAACTACAGCTGTTCCAAAATGTCAGATTTTGAAACAGCTCAACTCACCACTTTATAGTACATTTAGCGGCAAAAGGTCAATGAACTTGTTCAGAAACTGAAGTTTCCGGACAACTCTAATGATTTTTCACCGGCTATCGGTTCATTTACCAACAGGATTTCCATTCCCGGGCATCACGAAGCGCCGTAACAGGCGTTTACCGTTTGGTCAGGTATTTCCGTATGTCCAGGGCGACTGCGGCGATGATGATGGCGCCTTTCACGATCTGCTGCCAGTAGGGCGACATATTGATGAACGTGAGGCCATAGTTGATCACCGAGAAGATGAGGACCCCGATTACTATCCCCGGCACGGTTCCTATGCCGCCAAGATTGGAGACGCCGCCCACGACGCAGGCGGCGATGGCGTCAAGCTCGTAGCCGTTGCCGTAATTGTTGGTAGCTCCGCCGGTACGGGCCGCTTCCAGGCTGCCGCCCAAACCGTAGAGGAGGCCCGCTATGGTATAGACAATGACCAGGGTCCGGCCCACATTTACACCGGAGACCCGGGCGGCTTCGGCGTTACCGCCTATAGCGTAAATGTTTTTCCCATAAGTGGTCTTGTTGAACAGGATGTAGGTAATTACTGAAATAACCGCCGCGATAATGACGATATACGGAATTGAGTAGACCCCGTCAAAGCCTATGTACCCGGTACCCAAGATACTGAACCGGCGGTCCATCCCGCCTATAGGCTGGGCGCCATAAGGAGGCCGGTCAAAATAAAGGGAACAGGCTCCATACACCGCAACCATGGTACCCAGCGTACCGATAAAGGCCGGGACTTTAAGCCTGGAGACGAAGAGGCCGTTAAGGAGGCCGAACAGGCCGCAGGCGACCATGGCGACCAGTATGGGTACGATCAGGGGAAGCACCGGAAGGTCAGGGTACATACGCCGGGAATAATCCATGGTTTGCAGCAGCGACGCCGAAAGAACCGCCGCGAGACCTACCATGCGGCCTGCCGACAGATCCACGCCGCCCGTGATGAGGACGGCCCCCATGCCCATGGCGATAATGATACGGGTCGCCGACATGGAAAGAATGTTTCTGAAGTTGTTCAGGGAGAGAAACGAAGGTTCCCGAATGGTTATGATCAAAATAAGTACGATGAATACAACGTAAATGGCGTACTGTACAGTGAAATCCCTCACCGTTTTTAGCGTAATAGTTTTACCGGTTTTTCCCGTTATGTCACTCATGATCCGCTCCCTTTCAGTTGAGGCTGTTCCAAAACTTCAGCTTTTGGAACAGCTTCCTTAGATTTAGAGGAAAACCGGGCTTTTGACCGGTTTTCCAAGAGCTTGTCCAAAACCAACCGGGTTTTGGAACAAGCTCAGTTGTCTATGAATTTTGCCGCAAGGCGCATAATTTCTTCCTGCGTGGCGGACTTGCCGTCCAGGAACCCTGTCACTCTTCCCTCACACATCACCATGATCCGGTCCGATATGCCCAGGAGTTCGGGCATTTCGGAAGAAATCATGATGATCCCCTTTCCCTGCTTTGCCAAATCTATGATGATACTATAGATTTCATATTTGGCCCCTACGTCTATACCCCGTGTGGGTTCGTCCATGATGAGAATATCCGGCTCGGTAAGCAGCCAGCGGGCGACAAGCACCTTCTGCTGATTTCCCCCGGAAAGATCCCTGATGAGCGTTTTATTGCCGGGGGTTTTCACGTTAAGGGCCTTTATCTTTTCGGTGGAATCCCGCTCTCCCTCTTTTTCGTTGATAAGCCCTATGGGTCCCACATAGCGTTTGATATTCGCCAGCAGCATATTGTCCTTTACCGAACGCATGGGGATGATCCCCGTTGCCCGCCGTTCCTCCGTGACCAGGGCGAGCTTCTTCATCTTGGCCTGGCCCGGTGTCTTCATTACCACTTCCTTGCCCTTGATGAAGACCTGCCCGCCTTCCAGGGGACGCAGTCCGAAGATAGATTCCACAAGCTCCGTCCGCTGAGCGCCCACGAGTCCGCCTATACCGAGGATTTCTCCCTGGCCCAGCGTAAAATTTACGCCCTTGAAGGAACGGGGATTAGTGGACGTGAGGTTTTTCACCTCCATAATCGTCTCTCCGGGCGTATTGACCTTTGGCGGGAAACGGTGGGAGAGATCCCGGCCCACCATGTACTTGATGATCTGGTCGGTGGTCAGTTCCCTGGCCGGGTAAGTACCCACCAGTCTTCCGTCCCGCATGATGGAAACGTCATCTGAAATAGCGAGGATTTCTTCTATTTTGTGCGATATATAGATGATGGCCACCCCCTCGTTGCGGAGGCGCCGGATAATTTCAAAAAGCTGGGAGACTTCGTGCTCCGTCAGAGACGAAGTCGGTTCATCCATGATAATAACCTTTACCTTGTTGGATACCGCCTTGGCTATCTCAATGGATTGAATCTTTGAGGCGGAAAGTTCCCTGACCCAGACATTGGGGTCGATGTCCATGTTGAGGTCCTTAAAGAGGGCTACCGAGTCCTGGTACATTTTTTTGTGATCCACGAATTTGAACGGCCCAAACGAATAAAGCGGAAACCGTCCAAGCCAGAGGTTCTCCATGACACTCCGCAGGGGGATGGGGAGGAGTTCCTGGTGTATCATGGAAATTCCCGCGTCCAGGGCCTGCCGGGAATTTTCAAAATGGACAGGCCTTCCGTCAAGAAGGATTTCCCCGGAGTCCGGATCATAAATGCCGAAGAGACATTTCATCAAAGTCGATTTGCCCGCGCCGTTTTCACCCATCAGCGCGTGTACCGAGCCGGGGCGGACATCTATAGAAACCTTATCCAGGGCATGGACCCCCGGGAAGGATTTATCCAGGTTTTTCACCGCAAGTACACAGTTCCCGTTTATCATTAAAATTTCCCCTTAATGACCCAGTATATACTATAACTGCAATTATATACACTATATTTAGAATTTTTGTCAACGGTAACAGTCCGAAACGCAATTCCGCGGACGTAATCATATACAACAATAAGGCTTTCCCAAAACCCGGTTGGTTTCAGGAAAGCCTTGATGAGAGAGAGGGGACAGCCTTTCGGCTATCCTGTATTAATTTTGGAAATCCCGGTAATTGTCCCTGGTTACTTTCTGATAGGGAACCCACACGTATTTACCGTCGGTGAGAGTCCAGCCGGCGGCGGCGGGAGACGCGCCGGTAGCCAGCGCATAGGAAACATCGAAAGTGGCCTTGCCCTGGTTTTGGGCGTCGTTCAGGACCGTACCAAGGAGAGAGCCTTCGGCCAGAGCCTGGAGCGCCGGGGCGGTCGCGTCTACGCCGACCACGGGCAGGTACCTGCCGCCGGAGAAGAACCCGACTTTCCGCAGGGACTCAATAACCCCCAGGGCCATATCGTCATTATTACAGAACACCACTTCGATCTGATCCCCGAAACGGGCCCAGAAGGCGTCCATTTTCTCTACGGCGCGGGGACGATCCCACATGGCGGTATCCTCGGCCAAAAGCTGAACCCTGATCCCCGCGGCCTCTACGGCTTTGATGGAGTATTCGGTCCTGAGTTCCGCGTCCTGATGTCCGGGTTCACCCTTGAGCATAATGTACTGGATCACGCCGTCGCCGTTCTTGTCGGCGCCGGGATTGGCCTTCCAGTATTCAGCCACAATATCGCCCTGCATGGTACCGGACTCTTCAGCCTTGGCGCCCACATAGTAGACCTTGTCCCACTTTCTCATATCCTCGGGGAAGGGTTCCCGGTTGAAGAACACAACCGGCACGTTTCCGGCTCTGGCCTTATCGATGATGGCCCCGGCCGCGGTCCGATCAACAGCATTGATGGCCATAGCCTTCATCTTCTTGGTGATGAACTGATCCACCTGGTCATTCTGAGTGGGCTGGGCGTTCTGGGAATCCACGGTAGTTATCACGGCCTTACCCTGGGCGTTTTGCTCAATGGCGTTCCGGGTGTAAGACATGAAGGTGTCATCGAATTTGTAGATGGCTACCCCGATCTCGGGTCCGCTTCCGGCCCGCTGGGAACCGCCGCCGGCGAATACCGCCGCGGTAAGCGCCGTCATAACAAGGAACAGCACGAATGCTTTCTTCATACACAATCCTCCTGATAATAGATTACAGCCAGTATACCCATAATACGCGTAAGACGCAAGATTAAATTATCGGTTTATCGGTTTTTCCCGCAGACCCCGCCGGCTATGGTAAGCGCCTCGAAATTTTTATATTTTCTTTCAGATAATTGTTATTTTTTTATATAATACGCTATAATAATAACGAATGGAGGTGATAATTATGTCGAATGAAATAGGCCGTTGGTGCAACGGATTTTTTGCGGATACAAGAACACTCAAAACCACGCAAATAAATTCCCCCCCCCCCCCCCCCCCCGTCAAACATTTTTACCGTGTGTAATTACCTTTTATAACCAACAGCGGCTTTCCCTAAACCGTCGCAAGACAACCTCCGCGGTATTGCTCATCCGGACCGGCATGTTCGCCGCCGCGGCCCTTATCAGCCTCCTCTTGGCGGCCTGTCCCCTGCCGATGGGCCCCGATTGGCAGAAGATCGTCTTTGTCCCCCTGGTCGATCTCCCCTTCGGCGC
>JAISBR010000172.1 GCA_031266095.1 Treponema sp.
GAATGGGTACCGCTGTATGATCACATTGTGGCGTCTAATGTAATTGAAGACATTACCGGCGAAAAATTTTCGGATTTAATCAATGGGGATGATGCCGATATAAATGAATATTTTAGAAACTATAACCGTTTCTTCGAAAAAGTTGGATATGACGCCATCCCCTTTGAGTGTATTATAGCGGGCTGTCTGCCCGGAAACATGGCCCTTTACGGCCACGAACCGGGCTCCGTCCATACCATGGACGATCTAAAAAAATATCCCTGGGAGGAGATCCCCGATTATTTCAAAAAAAAATATTATCCGCTGTTCACGGCCTTTGCGGCCAACCTGCCGCCTGGAATGAAAGGGATGGGGGGACCGGGGAACGGTGTTTTTGAGTGTGTTGAGGATATAACCGGTTATCAGAATTTATGTTTCATTAAATACGATGATGAAGAACTATTCCGTATGCTTTTTGAAAAAATGGGCGCCGCCATAGAAAAGGTATGGAAGGATTTTTTGGAACATTTTGCGGACGCCTATTGTATCATGCGGTTTGGGGATGATTTGGGATACAAAAGCAGTACCCTCTTCCCTCCCGATGATATACGCGGCAATATCTTTCCGGTTTATAAAAAAGTAATAGAGCGGATTCACGCCGCGGGAAAGCCTTTTTTGCTGCATTGCTGCGGTAAAATATTCGCCATTATGGACGATCTTATCGAACTGGGAATAAACGCGAAACATTCCAATGAGGATCAGATAGCCCCCTTTTCTTTCTGGGTAGATACATACGGAAAACGTATAGCCCTTTTTGGAGGTATTGATACGGACAATCTGGTCCGTCTTGACGAAAAACAGATTGTGGAATTAACCACCGATGTCTGCTCATATGCCCGAGGGCGTTGCGGCTTTGCCCTGGGGTCGGGTAATTCCATTGCAGAATATGTGCCCGCGTCCAAATATATGGCGATGAACCGGGCGGTCAGGGAATTCAGGGGGGAAAAGGGATTTTTTTGCCTGTGATAACGTCGTATACCCCTCCATTAGCCGGACCGGAGGTCCGAGCTCTGCCGCGCGGAGGCTCATTCCACCATGAACACCACGCCGCCTAATGCCCTGGCAAAATCGTACATATCGGCCCCGGACAGGGAATGTACCGGAATGGAATGACGCTGGGTTGTCCCCGCGCCGGCGCTGTCAACAAGCTCACAGGAAGCGGTATACCCCGCGGCCGCCGAACCGCTTACGCGTATACTCAGCTTGAACCGGGCCGGAAGGCCGGCATTCCCCGCCGGTGTAAGGCCCGCCTTCGCGAGGGCTTTCAGCAGCGTCCGTTCGTTCCGCCGAAAATTCAGGGCGCCGTTTTCACCGCCTGAGACCACGCGAATCTCCACCGGCAGGGCTATGCCCGCCTGCCTGAGCGCGCCCCGGTTAAGGACAAAGAGTTCTTCCGCCGCGGCCTGCCGGGCGGCCTTCGCGAGACCGGCGGCGTTTCCGCTCAGCGCGAATTCCTTGTAACATTGGGCGATCATCTCCCGTTCCCACAGCGGATCAAGGCCGGCAAACGCTTTTTCCCAGAGGACCTTGTTCTTTAAGAGCAGGCCTTCCTCAAGATCGTATGAGGGTTTCGCCGCCGGGATAAGGGAAGATTCCAGCTCACGGGCCTTGTTGAGATAGCCAAGGGCGCGGCGGGGATAGCCCTCAAAGGCGTTGTAGTACTGGCTGAACGATTCAATATGCGGCCCGCCGCCTTCGTACATCGCGGTGCCATACGCGTCCGCTGCGGCAAGGCTGTATTTCCGGTACAGCCGCTGGTGGACCTCGGCCTTAAAGCGGAACGAAATACTTCTGAAAAAGGAACGGATTTTTTCACCGGTTCTTCCCCAGGGCATAAAACGTTCCGTTTCGGTGAGTCCGGTATACGTCTTGTAGAGGATATCATGAATATCCCGTTTGTAGCGGTTAGAGTCTATGCCGAAATGCAGCATCCAGGAAAGGTCGCTTCCTTTCAGGCAGTCCTCCGCGTACAGGCGGGCCTCTTCCAGCCGGCCGGATATCTGATACACCTGGGCCAAGTTGAGCTTTGCCAGCGGGGAAGTGTCGGTTTCATAGGCCGTTTCGTAGTCTCTCTGGGAGCGCTCCAAATCCAATTGACGCAGGTAGAGTTCTCCCCGCGCGAGCCGTCCCGAGGCGCGGTTCTGAGCGTTCAGGGAAGCGTTGGTCGCGTCCATTGAAAAATCGAAACGGTAGAATCGGGATTCCAGAATCGAAAGATTATAATAGGCTACCGCGGTAAAATACCGGTCCCCCAGGGCTTCTCCGAGATCTATCGCCTGCTGGTACCAGTACTTTCCCTTATCGTACTGGTACATATCCGAATAGACGGTTCCCAGAGTCATGGACATATCCGGATCATCGCCGAAGCGTTCAAGGGCGGCGCTGAGAATCTGTTCGCCGTCCCCCAGGCGGTGGACTTTGTAGTACATCCAGCCCAGGCTGCCGATGGCTTCCTTATTATCCGGATCGAGTGTCAGTATCCGTTCATAGTATTCCACCGATCGCTGATCCAGGTTAAGGTAACCCGCGGTATTGGCAAGCCTTAAGAGGATATCCGTGTTGAAGGGACTAATCGCCTCCGCTTTCCGGTACTCCTCCCAGGCAAGCCCGTAGAGAGAGCGGCTGTAATAGAGATTACCCAGCGCCCAGGGAAACCGGGGATCGTGCGGATACCGGACGTTCCCCTCCTTGAAAAGTTCTATTGCCCGCTCCCAGAACTCGGCGAATTCCGCCTCGGTAGCGTCCATATAGAGTTCATCCGCGGCGGAAAAACCGTTCTCCTCATTGTTCTGGGCTTTGGTTTCAGAACCGGCAAGGGCGATAAAGATCAGCAGCATGAGCAGGGGCGCTGAGCCGCCGCCTTTTTTCGGGCCGGGGATCAGCGCAAGAGGGGGAAGCAGCCAGGCCGCCAGACGCCGGCAGAGGGAAACCTGCTTCCCGTAAGCGGCGGAAAAGACGCGATAGGCGTTCCGCTGTGAGCTGAAATCATCATCTGTATACGCGGGGGCAAAACGGGCCCGCGCCATACCCTGGTACAAGGCGTATATTCCCGCTGTATAGTGATCCATGCCCAAAGCCCATTCTGATTCAGGCAGGCCCGCCGCTCTTTTCAGCCCCGCCAGGCGCAGCCGCCGCCGCGTGTGTTTCCAGAGAAGGATTGCCTTCTTCCGGTTGTCCCGGCGCAGAACCGAAGCAATAAGGCAGCCGCAGCGGATATAGATAAAAAACGCGGCAAGCAGGATAAAGAGCAGCGGAAGAGCATAATCGCGTAACAGCGCCGCGGCAGACCGCGCCAGAGAATTGGTATCCGAATGAACGTCCGGTCCCTCCTGTCCTTCCCTTACGCGCAGCCGGGAACGGTTTTCAAGAATCTCCCGCATCAGCCGTTCAAAAAGATCGGGGTCCACCCCGGCGGAGAAGCGGAAATCCTCATCTTCGCTGAGATTTTCCGAAGTAGGATCGTACTCTATCCAGCCGTAGCCGGGAAAGGGAACCTCAACCCAGGCATGGGCCATGTCCGACCGGACCGGATAATAATCAAAGGTATTAGCCGCCGGATCGATGAAAAAACCCGCCGCCACCCGCGCGGGGATTCCCAGGGAGCGGAGCATCAGCGCCATGGAAAAGGCGTAATAGGAACAGTAGCCTTTTTTTGACTGGAAGAGAAACCACGCAAGCTGATCCCCGTCAGGGGCGATTCCGGGTTTCAGGCTGTAGCGATATTCTCCGTACTTGAGCCAATCGTGGATCATCCTCACCTTGTCACCGTAATGATCCAGGCCCCGGGTAATTTCCCCGGCATAGGCGCGAATCCGCTCGTCCCCGCCGTAGTCGGTGTATAATTTGAATTCATGTTCGGTTAAGCCGAGTTCAGCTGCGCCGGGCCGGCCGGTGGCGGCCAGAGAAAGTTCCGCGAAGACGGCGCTGCTCACCATACTTTCCACCGCGTAAGCGGAACTGAACGAAGAGGCGTCCCAGCTTTCATAGGGGGTAACCAATACCGGCTCGTTCATAGCGATAAACGCGGCGGCGTCAAAGTTCACCAGAAAATACTCCTGGCGCAATTGCCGGGCCCTCCGCACAGGGGAAGTCCCGGCCTGCTCATCACCGGCACTTGCCGGCTGCCCGGACAAGCGCGCCGGCCGCTCAGGCAGACGCTGCGGATGCGTCCGCTCATCAAGTTCCTCAATCCGATAAAAACCCTGCTTACGGCTATACCCTGAGAGCACCGAACGCCGCAGCAGGATATGATCGTCATCACGGTCTTTTTTTACGATCAGTACCAGATCGTCACTCATGCTGATTTCAGAATCCAGCCTGAGAAACTGGGAAAAATCAAAACTGAAGAGCTTGGGCTCCAGCAGACCTCCGCCTTTCTCAATTGCCCGTTCCTGTGAAGGCTTGAGAAAAAGAATCCCCCCAAGGATGATCAGCGCCAAAAGCGCCGCTATCGCGGGGATCGCCTCACTTTTCCGCAGCCGCGTTTCCGGGGGCAGGGAAAAGAGCAGCGCCAGGGCCTGTACAAAAACAATACCGGCAAACAGGAAAATCATCACAACAGGCCAGCGGTACACCTGTATATCCGCAGTACGGGCAATGCTGAACACAACCAGCAGCAGCGCCGCGTCGGCTATTACGGCAGCCCGCAGGAATTTACGGGAACGGATCGAAAACCAGCTGGTAACCGCGGCCCAGTAAAAGGGAAGGAGGGAAACAAAATTATTCCGGTCCAGGTTAAGAAGCAGTGAGTCAAGGGTAACCGCCAAAGCGTCGGTCCTGCCGGGAATAAAAAAACCGGGCAGGGCAATGAAAATCCTGGTGATCCACGGTATGAGGCCGATAGCGATAACAGCGGCTAATGGGCCGGGCTTTCCCCCAAGGGAACACCGGCCCGAAAGAAAGACCGCTGCCGCGAAAGCGGCTAACAGACTGGTGATAAAAACAGGCGTATCCGCCAAATCCACGGCGATAAGCCGAAATTGATACAAGACGGCACATAGAGCCAGGGAACGGAGCATAAGCGCGGGCCTTGTCGCCGCAGCCGGTTTAACTTGTTCCATAACTATTCTTTACACCGCTCCATCCGCCCGTTGTCCGCAGAGGCAATACCGTTTCGCGGCCCTGCCCATTTCATTACCTGTTTACCAGTCTGGTTTAGTATAGCATATTAGACTTGTTCGACAACCCGCTTGGTTGTCGCGGACTACGACACAAGTCTAATGAATGACGTTTGCTCCCATTGCTCTATACTCATCCGGTTGTACGAGGAAGATTTAACTGGTATCGTATTTATATTGATGAAACCTCAACTACCTGACGAATGGAAGAATATCCGGGCCGCCTTGAATTATATCGAAGAGGCGGATACACCCCCGACCCGGGCAAATGTAGCGGAATATCTCTCCCTCAGCCGAACCACCGCCTCTTCTATCGCTTCTCAACTGATCAACATGGGGCTCATCGAAGAGCTAAAAACTGAAAAAAACGGACGGGGTCGTCCCGGTATTCCTCTGCGGATTTCCTCGGGCCGCTGGTACGCCTTGGGGGCCGCGTTTACAGGAAATGAATGGCGTTTTCTCTTTGTGGATCTTTACGGGAAAATAATCAGGGAACATACCGAACGGGTAGACAACTTTTCGGTGGACGATTTTACGAAAAATCTTTTGAAAGGTCTTTCCTTTATGCTCAAGAAAAAACCCGGCCCTCTGGTGCCTCTTATAGGAATAGGTTCCCCCGGGGTGGTGGACAGCGATACGGGGGTAATTATCCATGCCAATGATATGGGATGGCGGCAGGTTGGTCTCGGAGAAACTATACACAAAACCACGGGGATAAACGCCTTGATTATGAACCGGTACCGGGTAAGCGGTTTGGCGGAAGCCCGATTCGGTGTTGGACGTAATGTAAAAAATCTTATTTATATCGGGATTGGTACCGGAATCTGCGCCGCCTTTATCAATGACGGCGTACTCCTGGAGGGAACCAATTTTAGCGCCGGAGAGATCGGTCATATACTCGTCGATCCCGAAGGACCCCACTGCGGTTGCGGTAAGAGGGGTTGCCTTCAGGCTATGGCTTCCTCCCAAGCCTTAGTTGAAGTGATCCGGAATATCCATAAATCTCTTTTGGCGAAAAATAAAAAGCTGCCTCCCAATCCTCTCTGGGATATTCTGCATGATCATTCCCTTCTTTCCGGCGAGCTTATCGGTGAAGAGGCAAACCGGGGCAATGGGGTGGCTATAGCAGGGATGGAGCGGATCGCAAGAATTCTCGGTATTGCGGCGGCCAACCTTGTCAATACTATGAACCCCCGCAAGATCATCATAGGTGGAACTCTGGGAGATACCGGCCCCCTCCTTACCAGGCTCATCTACCGGGAGGTAGAAAAACGTGCTATGGAGACCCCTCTTCAGGCAGTAACCATCGAGCAGGGCCTTTTGGGAAACCGCGCGGCAGCCCTGGGGGCCGCTTACCTTCCTCTGCATTACAAACTGGAAATCCTCTTACAGCAGGGCTTTAAGCAATAGACTTGTTCAACAACCAGAACCCGATAGGGGTCAGTACAATAGGTTGTTGAACAAGACCCATGAACCGCCTTCCTGCGGTACATTTTTTGGTTACAGTTATTCAGAAACTGAAGTTTTCGAACAACTCTATTAAGTGGAACCTGAGAATTATTTTGTAAAATAACTTGACAAAATACCAGGGCGTGGTATCATTCTACAACAGGGGAAGAATCATGGATATTGGTGTTTTTTTGGTACTGAAAATGAACGGTTCTCTGGAAGAAAATCTTAAGCTGGCAGGGGAAGCGGGCTTTTCATGCGCCGATGTTACCTATACCCATTCGGGGGCGTCGATGATGGAGAGATCCGGACTGATACCCTCGGTGAGTCTCGACGCCAACCCTTTTGATATTAAACGGCTTTTTGCCAAATACGGCATAGGTATTTCATCTGTCTGCGCCCACGCGCCGCTTCTTGAACCTTCCCATCCGGCGCGTTTCGGTACTGCGGAGATCATGAAGGCTGTTCGTTTTGCGGCGGCAATCGGGGTACGGGATATAATCACGACCGAATTTTACGCCAACTCCGGTTGGTCAAAAAAACTTTCCCGGGAACAGCGGATTTGTATTGCCGCCGAAAAGCTCTACGAACCCAGCCGCATGGCCCT
>JAISBR010000008.1 GCA_031266095.1 Treponema sp.
TCGTTCTTCCGGGCTTAATTCAATGTTCCGCCTGGTTCTGGTCATAGTAGTATTCCTCCCGCCGGAATACTACCATGTCTTTCTTGATTTGTAAAGATTCAATAGTTACGGGATACTAGGCTGCCGCAGAGTCCAGCGAAAGGCTGCCGCGGGGTCCTGATCCCGCTTAAAGCGCGGCCGCGTTTCTGCTGAGAAGGCGATCGTATTCCTGGTTAAAAGGCGCTTACGTTCCTGCTGGGAACAGGGGCATGAACAGCCTGAATGGCGGTTACGGTCCGGTACTGCCGGCCGGTCAGCGCACGCGGCCCGGAAATACCCGGAGGAGCGTATGTGCGTTTGTCAGTTTATAGAGCGGTAGGACGGCGCGGCGGCACCGGGAGTAATCGTTAATACGGTATATGAGCGGCTTTCCCAAAACTTCAGTTTTTGGGAAAGCCGCCTTCAATTAGTCGGTTAAATCCGCGTCAAACCGTCCCGGTATCTTTATCGAGTTAAGCAGCCGGTTCAGGGCTATGAGCGGATTTTCGTAGCGTTCCAGCCGGAAGTGGAGTTCATAGTGCTTGTCGGAAATAACCCGTATCGTTTTACCGATACAATCGGGCAGTTCGCTGGAACCGAGATCCGGAAAATACCTGGGTTTGCGGGGAATAAAGGAACAGCGGTTGCCTTCCCTGCGGATCTCACCGATGGCCGGCGGTATGGGCACCAGGAAGATGAGAAAATCCGATTTGCCGCCGCCGACGGTAAAACTGTAGCCGGACTTGAGGGCGTGGATATTCCGTTTGCCGATGAATGTATTCTGGTCTTCCACGAACAGGTTCAAGAGCAGCGGGCCGCTCGAGAATTCCACCGGACGGGCGGATGAGCGCGGCCTGTTGTGAGCGGCGTAAGGGGTGGTCCGCTGTCGTGGCCGGCTGGCGGCGAAATCCGCCAGATCCTTGCTGTGATCCTTGAAGGACGGCGGTTCCTCTTCCCGCTTGGGGATGGGCGCCGCGGCCATGGCCATCACCCGGTTGGGGCTTCTCTGGAGCCGCCGGGTAACCAGCACTATGATAAAGCCCGCCGCGAGGAGGCCCAGAACCGCGAGGCCGATGAGCAGGGCCAGGGGAAAACCGCCCTCCCAGGGAGGGAACCAGGGTTCGGCGGGCCTCACGGTCGGCGCCTGCACCGGCGGGGTCTCCTCCGCGGGAGGAACTTGAGCCGCCGGGGAAAGGGGAACTGCGGCGGGCGGGGCGGGACTGTCCGGGGGAACACTGGCCGGCGGAGTCGTTGGGGCGGGAGCCGGAGCCGGCGCTTCAACCGCGGGCGCGTCCGGGCTTACACCCGGCGTTTGTGCTGCTTGTTGTCCGGTTTGGGCCGGTGCGCCTCCGGCCGGGCTTGCGGAACCGCCCGGCGTCTGCGCCGGCCGTCCGGTTTGGGCCGGTGCGCCTGGGGCCGGGCTTGCGGGACTAGTTGGCGTCTGTGCCGGCCGTCCGGTTTGGGCCGGTGCGCCTGGGGCCGGACTTGCGGGACTACTTGGCGTCTGCGCCGGCCGTCCGGTTTGGGCCGGTGCGCCTCCGGCCGGGCTCGCGGAACCGCTTGGCGTCTCTGCCGGCCGGCTGGGAACGGCCCGGGCCAGGGGCGCCCGTCCGGAGCGGGGCAGATTCGCCAGGGGCTGTCCGGCTCTGACCTGTACATAATCAAGGCTTATTTCCTGGCGGCCCAGGCGGGTTTTGGCCGCGTTAATCAAATCGGTCAGGCCCGCAACGTCTTCATCGGAGACGATGACAATTTTCTTCGGACGGGAGGGAAGGGAAGCGGTATACGTCTCAACAAAACGCAGGGCCGCCGCAGTATCCGACGAGGGGTCAAGGGGGTATTGCAGGAACATCCGTCCGATAAGAGTCTCCAGCTCCCCCCTTCCCTCAATGCGGCGGGTGATATCGACTTTGGGCTTATCCGAAAAGGATATCAGGTGAAAAGTGTCGCCGATACGCAGGAATTCTCTCAGAAAAGCGCCTGATATATAGTCATTCACCTGCTCGTAAGAATCGCTCATACTTGATGAGGTATCCAGCAGCAGTATAAGGTCTATAGGACCGGTATTCTGGCTGTACGCTAAAAACGCGCCCAGCAGCAGTATAACGGCGATAATACCTCTTTTCATACATAGTCTCCCGGCCGTTTTCTACACATCCGCCGCCGATATCTGCTCCGCGACATAAGAGACCGTTTCATCGTTGATCGAAAAGTCAAATTGTTCCCCAACTGTCCGGTTGAGTATAGCGCCTCCGAAGGGAGAAAGATAGGATATAATATTGTTATCTGGATCTGATTCCCAGGGTCCTAAAATGGTGTATTCCTCTTTCCGGTTCCCGGTTACGTTATGCAATACCACCCTGGTACCGAAGGATACCTTTGCGGTGTTAATGGAATTGGGGTCAAAGATCTGGGCCCGTTCAATTTCATCTTTGAGTTTGGCCACCGTAGAGTTGAGGATCTCCTGTTTTTCCTTCGCGGCCTTGTACTCGGCGTTTTCCCTGAGGTCTCCCAGGGAAAGGGCAAAGGCGATTTCCTTGGAGTTGGCGGGAACCTCCACATCCATGATACGGGCAAGCTGCCGCTGCTTTTCCTCGTACATGGCGGAGGTGACTACAAGGCCCCGGGAAACTTTCTTTTCCGCGCCGCCGAAGAATTTGAAGTCCGGATACCTGCCCAGGATTCTGTCCCGCAGATTGAGTTTGTCCTGAGGGTCGAGGTCCTTTACGTCGTTAATGAAGGTATAGAGCCGGATGATCGTGTCTTCGTCGGCCTCATCGATAAAAGCGTTAAGGCCCCCCTCCTTAAACAGAATAGCATACACCAGTTTGTTTATCTTGCGGTTCTCGGTAGTGTCCCGGTGGTTTTCAATTTCCCGGTACGTCAAATCCAGAATATGGATGAGTGTGATGAGCTGCTTTTCAAGGGAAATGGCAGCCGCTTTAAACCAGTCCGAGCCGGCGGCGTTCTTAAAGAGCCATACAACCGCTTCCCGGTACTCCCTGAAATTCTCAAAACAGTCAATGGTCATGTCGCGGAGCTTTTCCCCGCCGCACTCTTTCTCCAGATGGACAATGATCGAAGGGGTAAGGGCGTAGGGGAAGAGTCTCACATAGATATCCGTCCAGCCGGGAATAAAGAGCTGTACATGCTGAAGGAATTCTTCCTTGAGTTTATTGTCCTTGAGGTTTTTGAAGAGGGAAGGGACATCCTCAATCTTTTCAAAGACTTCGGTAAAGTTAAGCGAAAGTCCGGCCCCCAGATGGGGGTATTTCCCGGCCAGTTCTTTTATCAAAAGGTAGGAGGCCACCGCCTCTTCGCTTCCCTGGTTCGAGGAACGGAGAAAGGCGGTAAAATAGGCGAACATCTCGGAAAAATATTCGGAATCCAGGTCGGCGTCTTTCTGGTTCACAAAATTACGGAGTGTTACGACCCGATCAAAGAAATTCCGCTCCGCCTTGAATTCATTGTAAAGCTTTTCCGCCATGCTGATGGGCCGGTCCCGAACGGTGAAAAGATCAATGTTGTCGGGGCTGACTCCGAAGCCCGGATCTGATTTAAGGATTTCCCTGGCCTTGCCGCTCCAGGTGGACCATTCACCGGTGGACAGCACCGCCGGGGAAAGCTCCGCCTTTATCCGTTTGATATCACAGGAATTACCGAAGCTCTTAATCACCGTCCGTAAGGCCCAAGCGTAGTCGGTTTTTACTTTTTCGTGGAGTTTTTCCTTTTTCCAGGTGGCCTTTAATACCCAAATGTGGTTTTTAGACAGGGTCTGCAGGGCGCCCACCGCCATTTTTAGGGACATGGAATGGTCCCGTTTTTTAGCGAAGTCGATACGGATATCGTCACCCTCAATACCGGCGATACGGCCCACTCCCCAGGTACGGTGGTATACGAAATTACCCTTGTCAAAGGCGATGTGCTTTTCAAAATCAACGATCGCTTCATGGACATTGCGGTAATGCTGGGACAGGTTTGAAATACGGATGTATTCCTCAAGATGGCTGTGGCTGGCGTATTTTTGCCTGAAGCACTCAATAATTTCTTTCCGGGCGTGTGTGTCCCGCTCATCATACTGTAGTACGATTTTAAGGATACTGATGGCGGTGTCGATATCTTTGTCTTTACAGGCGGCGTACACGTCATTGAGCAGAATCACCGCCTTATCTTCGCTGATGTTCTTCGCGATCTTTTTTTGCACGTGGAGGAAAAAGTCGATGTCATCGGGGCAGAAGACCAGGAGCTTTTCCCAAATCTCCCGCACGCTGTTAAAGAGCTGCTTGTTGATATAGCGGTGCAGGGCCTTCTTGTAATATTCCAGGGCGGCTTCGGCATTACCCTGCTTTTCATAGTGTTCCGCGAGGGCCTTGGCAAGATCGGCCTCTTCATAATCAACTCTGACCAGCCGTTCCCAGATGCCGTTGAGGGACTCTTCTTCGTTGTCATTTTTGTAGCAATCAATCAGGGTGCGCAGGGCAAATTTGGATTCCCCGTAATCAAGGATCCGCTCGCAGAGGTATTTGACAATGCTCCACTTGTGATTGTCCACGAAGATCGTCACCAGGCTGATCATGGCGGCGTCGTCGATGATCTGCCGGGAAAGAGCTACCATGCCCGAAAGGTACAGCGCGATGATGCTGTTCTTGGTATGGGCCAGGTGCTCGTCGCAGTTCTTTTTTAGATCGTCGATTACCCGTCCGTCCCTGGCATCTTTCAGTAAACCGTCAAGCTCCTTAAACTGGCTGGTCGAATAATTGCTGAGGGTAGCCCTGGTCCACTTCTCCTCATTCAGCATTTCCTGTACATTCTTCAATAGAGCTTCAGACATCACTTAACTCCTTGCGGCTCTCAGGTCAATGGCCTTGTTCACAAAGTAAATACTTTATGAACACAGTATCCGGGCCGGTTCCAAAACCGGTATTTTGGAACAGCCTCATCTAATATACCGTTCATAAATTTCAGGATCGGTAATTTTTATTTTCAATAAGATCTCTTCAATCAACGCCGGATCTTCCCTGGTATTTTCATAGTGATCGACAAGCCAGAAATACCGGTTCAGCAGGCGGGGTTTTAACAGCGAATCCTCCCCGGGGTTGTTCTGGCGTTCCGCTTCAAGGGAAAAAATCGACTGTTTCAACCTGCCGACCTCAACCTGTTTGAGTTCCCTCTTTACCGAGAAGAGGCCCCATAGACGGCCCCAAACCGGCATCCACTCGCAGAGTTCAACTCCCCCGTAACCCCGCTCCGCCGCCAGCCGATCCCGCAACCGCAATACAAGTTCGGACTCCATGGACCGAAGATCAATTTTTCCGGGGTCCAGAAAAAATGCTTCCCGAAATAAGATCTTAGCGATCCGGTCCTCCCCGAGCAGGGCGTTTACGTCCGCCAGTTCCGCCAGGGTTTCGCTATCCTCCCGTTTAAACCGTACCGCCTGCTCCAGGTATTTCAGGGCCTCAATATAATTGCCCACTCCCTTGTAACAGCGGCCCACCAGCAGCAACAGCCCCGGATCGTGCTGGTTTACGCTATCCCCCAGGAGATCCTCAAAACAGCGCAGGGCGCTGGAAAAAACATAACGCCGTACCGCGTATTGGCAGTGATCATACACCTCATCAAAGCGATCCAGAAAAATATAATACTGTTTCAGCCGGGAAAGGATAAAACCGCCCTTTTCATACGGATTTTGAAACTCCTCAAGCCGCTTGGTATTTTCAATCCACCAATGAACGCACTTGAGCGCGTATTTAAGTTCTTCATTGTCAAAATCGGTTTTGAGCGCTTCCTCCAGCAGCTCTACCGCTCCGGCGGCATCCGAGGCTTTCAGTTTATTATAGGCCTTCTGAATAAGCCCTACTGCCGGCTGTTCCGTATCCATCTTACTATATCTCTGCATTATACCATTTTGGGCAGGTTTGACAATAGGGTGATTATGCCGCGTAAAATGAAGAACCCAGGAGCAAGCTCGGATCTCCGGTCCGGCGGGGTATGGACCCTTCGCAACGAATCAAACCATTGAGCTTGTTCCAAAACTAATTGACTATGCGCTAAAGCGCGTGGTTTTGGAACAAGCTCTTGGAGAAAATTGCCAATTCTTTATTAGGTAAGCATTTGTGGCTTATGCAATTTTCTCCGGGGGTAAGAAGCTGTTCCAAAACTGAAGTTTTGGAACAGCTTCTACTGATTTATGATTTTTTCAAGGAGTTTTCATGAACGACGAAATACGGATCCGCTTTACCGATCATAATTCCCCGTCTACCTCCCCGAATGGGGATGGAGACTTTATCACCTGCCCCGCGGGTACCCGGGCGGACACCCTGATTGAAAGGATCGGGCTCCTCGGGAACAGCCTCGCGGCGGTGAAGATCAACAACCAGATCTTGCCCTTGTCCTCCCGGATTGAGGTAAACGCGGTCCTGGAACCGGTGTTTTTGGATACCCCCGAGGGGGCGATGATCTACCGCCGCTCCCTGGCCTTCCTCCTGGCGGCGGCGGCCAAGGAACTCTTTCCCGGCCGGAACCTTTTTGTGGGACATTCCCTGGGAAACAGCTATTAT
>JAISBR010000010.1 GCA_031266095.1 Treponema sp.
ACCGCGTGTTTGGCCGCGCAGAGCGGCGTTTGTTCGTACCATATAGTTAATTATACCACCTATAGTACTAAAATACTAATATCATTCGAAATAAAATACAAGGATTTTCGCGGAAATTCAGGGTATCGGCGCTTACTTTTTTCAAAGACTGCAACTAAACGCCGATGGGTTTAATACCCCGCGGCTCTGCCCTACACTAATAGATGCCCCTGCTCCGCTATACAATTTTTACCTCCAGATCCCTCATGGCTTTTCGGAGGAGTGTCTCACTTGAGGCCGACAATCTTCCCAAGGGCAGCCGCGCCGGACCGCCGGGGAGTCCCGCCCAGGTGACGGCCTGCTTGATCGGGATGGGGTTGGTTTCAACAAACGCCGCTTTTATAAAGGGAAGCAGTTCATAGTGCAGTTTCCTGGCTTCCTCGAACCTGGCCTCAAGACAGGCCCGGGTCAGCGCTTTTACCCTGGCGGGCAGCAGGTTGGAAATTACCGAAATAACGCCGTCCCCGCCCAGGGCCGCCAGGGGCAGGGTAAAGGAGTCGTCGCCTGAAAGGACGCTGAAACTTTTACCTGCGGCCCTGCGGGGTATGGCGATTTCATGGATAAGGTCCCCCATCTGGTTCAGATCGCCTGAGGCCTCTTTTACGCCCACGATGCCGGGAATGCGGGCAATCTGTTCCATGAGCGGCGTGGGGATATTCCTGCCGGTACGTGACGCGATATTGTACACAATAACCGGAATGCCCACCGCCGCCGCGGCCTCAAAGTGGCGGAGGAGGCCGTCGTCATTTGGTTTGTTGTAATAGGGAGTCACCACCAGGGCGGCGTCGGCTCCCATCTTTTTAGCCCGCTCTGTGTAGGTGACCATGTGTTTGGTGTCATTGGAGCCGGTACCGATAATGACCGGGACCCTGCCCCCGGCCTCGCCCACCGCGATCTCAATCAACTTGTCTTCCTCATCTTCGTCAAGGGTGGGAGTTTCCCCGGTGGTTCCCAGCGGAACGATACCGTCAATGCCTTCTGTAATCTGGAAATTGATAAGTTCACGGAAGCCGTCGTAATCGACTTCGCATGAGTCCTTCATAGGCGTGATAAGCGCCGTAAAAGCGCCGCGAAACTGTGTCATATACACTCCTTTATATTCCCAAAATGTCCTTCAGCATTTCGTCAATGGTGAATACTCCCCGGCGCCTGCCCGGAGGACCGGCCAGCCATTGAGCCGCCCTGAGCGCGCCGGAGGCAAAACCCTCACGGCTCCGGGCTGTGTGGGTTATTTCGATGGTGTCCGCCGGAGAATCGAAGAACAGGCTGTGGGTTCCCGGCATGGAACCGATCCGCAGACTTGAGAAGTGAAGCTCAGCGGGATCGGGCCGGCGGTTCAAGGTCTCCCAGACCGCTTTGTGCTTCCGGTCAACGCGGGAAAGCACGCCCTCCACCAGCGTCTTCGCGGTTCCCGACGGACTGTCCAGTTTTTTGTTGTGATGAGCCTCGAAGCCCCCCACGTCAAATTCGGGGAATGCGTCCGCCAGCGTTGACGCGTACCAGGCGATACGATAGAAGATGTTAACCCCCATGGAAAAATTGGAGGACCACAGCAGGGCGCTCTCCGCCACTTCCACCGCCCGTGTTACCTCATCCATTTTGTCGTACCAGCCGGTGGTCCCCGTCACGGTGGGGATCCGCTTCCCGGCCAGGGCTTTGATATTTGCCGCCGCTGTACCGGGCTGAGTAAATTCAATAGCAGCGTCGGCGCCGTCAAGGTTTTCCGCTTCCGCTATACTCTTGTCTATCCGCGTTCCATTGGGGAGAACACCCCCCCCCGCCGCGGGGTCTACTATGGCGGCAATGGTATGCCCGCTCTCACGGGCGATCTGTTCGATCATCCTTCCCATTTTGCCGTAGCCGATAATGGCAATATTCATACCGTAGTCCCCGGACCGGATTTCCCCGTTGCCCGGTCATCACGCAGAGATTCAAAAAAATCCATGTGCAGGGCTTTTACCACGTCCGGCGCCTCAGTATCATCCACGATAAAACTGATGTTCACCTTACTTGCTCCCTGGGAAACCATCTGCACCGGCGCCCCGATAAGCTGACAGGTTCTGAAAGCCCTGGCGAGGATCTCCGAAGAGCGCCTGACATCGCCGACAATAGTAACAATGGCCTTGCCGGTTTTTATTTCCACACTGGCGATTTTGGTCAGGTCCTTTTTCAGCGCCGAAAGATCGCGGCCCGCGTCCAGGGTGAGGGAAACCGAAACCTCGCTCGTGGCTACCATATCCACCGAAAGCCGGTGCCGGGCGAAAGTGGAAAACAGCTCCGCGAGGAAACCGTACTGTCCCAGCATACGGGTAGAAACAATATCTATCAGTGTCACGTTCCGCCGCGAGGTGATAGCCCGGACCGGCGCGTTCTTTTTCCCCGGCGCCGCCATGATCCTGGTACCCGGCGCGGAGGGGTTATACGAATTTTTAACCAGCACCGGCGTTCCGGCCTTCATGCAGGGCTGCATTGCCCGGGGGTGGAGGATCTGCGCGCCAAAGTAGGCCAGCTCCGCGGCCTCCTCGTAGGTGACTGTTTCCACGGGTTTCGCCTTTTTGACAATCCGGGGATCGGCGGTGAGGATGCCGTCTACGTCCTTCCAGACCTGGGCTTCCTCGGCGTTACAGGCCGCGGCGATCAGAGTGGCCGAAAGATCCGAACCGCCCCTGCCGAGGCTGGTGATGTTACCCTCCCGGTCCTTGGCGATAAAGCCGGTCACCACCGGCAGCACCCCGGCGTTAACAAGGGGGAGGATTTTTTCGGGAATACGGTCCCAGCTTTCCTTTTCCGGTTCCGCGGATGTGTAATTGGAATCCGAGATAAGGCCCAGATCCCAGGCGTCAAAGGCCTGGGCCTTGATGCCCAGGGAACTACAATACGCCGCGGCGATCCGTACCGAAAGCCGCTCCCCAAAAGAAACCAGGTAATCCCTGGTACGGCCCGTCAATTCCCTTATCAGGGCAACGCCCGAAAGCAGGCGCTCTAATTCTTGCAGCAGGAGCTTAATTTCCTTTTGAGTCTGGGCCGGCAGCTTGAGACTTTTCATCACCGCAAGGTGATGCTGCTCAACGCGGTCAACCAGGACCGTTCCCTCCCGGCAGGCCGCTTCACCGGCCGCAAGCAGCTGATCCGTCGTATCCCCCATGGCCGATAATACCAGGACGGGCTTACGTTCAAGCTGGGTCTGTACAATACCGGCCACCTGGCGGAGCCGTTCAGCGCCCGCCACGGAACTTCCGCCGAATTTCATCACTATCATCGCTTTCGACGGTAGCAAAAACCGCGTAAATTTGCAATGCTCAGACTTTCCCGGCCTCACTTGACCATGTTGCGAATCTTGTCGCCGTGGGCGCCGACTACTTCCTGTTTCTGGGGATGGATCATCAAATCCATGCCTTCCAGGGGGTAGGCGCCCAGAAGGACGTCTTCCTCACCGGGGAGGACCACCGCTTCGCAGGAGGTATTCCGATCTTTCCACCGGACCTCCACGTATTCGGTTATCCCGCTGGGGACTGTTCCCCCTCCGGCGACGGTGGTCTCACCGGCTTCTTTCACCCGCAGCCCCAGCTTTTCACGGGTTTCCTCGTTGATAACCAAGGTCCATGCGCCGGTATCCACCACGGCGTTGACCGTGAGCCGCTTAACTTGATCCTGGGGCATATAACCCCCATCCGCCACGCTCTGTTCCCTGATGTTGACCAGGGTAATTTCCGTTCGTACTTCGCCCATATAGCGTTCCTTACCTCAAGTATACCACGAACAACGAACAGCGGACAACAAAAAGCCCCGCGGGGTTGCTCCCGTGGGGCGGCGCCAGGGATGGCGCTGTGACCAGGCCGGCCGCCCGAGGCGGCCGGGTGGAGTTTACGCTTCGCGTAAACTCCGATACCACAATCCGCCAAGGAAGGCGGATTGTGGTACAATTAGTCCCGCTGGAAGCGGATCACCACGACGCCGCTGTGCCCGGCGGCGCCCGGCTGCTGCCGGTTGTTGCCGGACGACCCGCCGTCGCCGTAATTGACACCGGCCTTGCCGCCCTGGGGGGCGTTTGTGCCGCCGCCATTGCCGCCGCGTGAAAACTCGGTTACGCCGGCGGGAAACTCGGCTGTTTTGGTGGCGTCTACGAGCCAGGAAGCACCCACGACGGCCGCGTTCCAGGGAACGCCGCCCGCAGTCACGCTGCTGTTGACGGTGCCGTTAAAGCCCGGACCTCCCGCGCCGCCACCGCTACCGCCGGCATTGTTGCCGGCAGTACCGCCCGGATTTCCCTTTATGTCAGCGGCACTGCTGCCCCCGCCCGCCGTGCCATGAGTAATCCCGATTCCCGCGCCGCTGCCGCCACCGGACCCTCCGGGCCTGCCGTTCATATTGGCATACGCGCCGCCGCCGCCCCCGCCGCCGGGAACCTCAATAGTCCCGATTGCGGACGGTTCGCCGTCCATGCCCTGGGTCTGCTTTGCCGGACCTCCCGCGCCTCCCAACCCAACGGTTATCTGCGCGGCGTTGCCCGTCAGGGGTAGCGTTTCATTAGGTTTATACATCAGCCCCCCCGCGCCCCCGCCACCTGAAAAGTCCTCGTTGGTATTATTATTGTGGTCGCCGCCGGAACCGCCGCCCCCCGCCACGATAAGGTAGTCGGCGGTAACGGAGGTATAGCCGGAAGGAAAACTAAGCGCGCCGGACGTAGTGAAAGTGTGGATTTCCCACCACTTCAGCGGGGAGCTGCCCTCTATCTTCACCAGGCTTATGGTCCCGCCATCGGCAAGGATAACCGGAACCGGGCCGACGGTCACCGCCGCGCCCAGATTGCCTTGGGTATCGCGGGTGGTAACAGTAAAGGTATACGACTTGCCCTTGGGCAGGCCGCTCCAGGTATAGGTTCCGGTTCCCGGGTATATATTCTTGGCCGGCCCGGGAATCTCGTTACACTCGATTTGGATATAAGCCAGATCACTGTCGCCGGGGTCTGTCCAGCTGAGGACTACGCTGCCGTCACCGGATATTCCCGCAAGGCTCGTCACCGGCCCGGCGGGCGTCGTGTCCAGGGGCGTCCCGGTAACGCTGACGCCCGGGCTCTTGTTCCCGCTGTGATCCACGGCCTTGACGGTAAAGGTATACTCCACCCCGCCGGCCAGCCCGTTCCAGGTGTAGCTTCCGGCGGCTCCGGCCGAAACGTTTACCATCTGCGCCGGCCCGCTCACAGGCTCGCAGGTGATCTCCACATACTGCACGTCCGCGTCGGCGGGGCTGGTCCAGTTGAGCTGCACCCAACCGAAGCCGCCGTCGATTGCGCTAAGGCCCGTAACGACCCCCGGAGGCGTCGCGTCCTTGCTGAGTGACATCGAGACGCTGACGCCCGAGGGTGAGCCGCCGTTGAAGGCTTTGACCGTAAAGGTATACGCCGCGTTGTTAAGGCCGGTCCAATCGGATTG
Source organism: Treponema sp. (assembly GCA_031266095.1). The sequence goes on from JAISBR010000010.1 coordinate 5,472, forward strand.
TTCCGTTCCCTTGGGTACGTTGTCCGTCCCGGGGCCCTTGTCATGCGTAATATTCGCCTGGTAAAAAGCGGGACCTGAGGGATCCGTCCAGGTAAGCTTGACCGACTGGGCGCCGGTGATCATGCCCACGAGGTTGGTAACGTCCGCGAGGACCGACGAGAGGGTCACCGCGTAATTGACAACGGCGCTCCGGTTCCCGGCCTTATCAACGGCTATAAAGTGATAGTACAGGATCTCGCCCGTCGCGCCGTTCCAGACAGCGGTCATAGCTCCCTTGGCCGCCGGCGGCAGTACGGTGCCGCTCGTGGCCGACGGATTGGTCCCGAACCATATTTCTATATGGTCAAGATCAGTGTCCGCGGGGTCCAGCCAGGTGAAGGTCACCGTCCCGTCCCCGGTGAAGGCCGCCAGATGCGTAATAACCCCCGGCGCCGTATCCATGGAGAGGGGATTCGG
>JAISBR010000025.1 GCA_031266095.1 Treponema sp.
TTGCAGTATTGCTCAATACTATAAGTCGCCGTGATGAGGCAATAACGGCTTAACGTATCGTCCCGGTCATCAAGGCCCAAAACGGCCTTAAAATCCTCAAGGGGGATAAGTGAATGTAAGGGGGCCTGTACCCCGGTTTCGTTGCTCATGGATACAAGATAGGCCCGGCAAAACCGTTTTTATATACGAGAAACGTGCAATTTTAGGCTGATATATCATTTTTCCCCCTTGTTCAACTCCAAAAATTTGATACATTCAAGACAAGAAGTTACAGAGCGGTAAATGAAACATATCCTCAATCATTCAAAATCACGGTCATACCGATCTTTCAATTTGAGGGTTTTAGATATATACTAATTTTTTATAGCATGACCAAAATTGACAGGAGGAAAAATCATGAGCAAGAAATTAGTTGCGTATTTTTCAGCAAGTGGAGTAACCGCCGCTCTTGCTAAAACACTGGCCGAGGCGGCAGGATCTGACCTCTATGAGATTAAGCCGGAAGTGCCATATACCAAGTCTGATTTAGACTGGACAGATAAAAAATCCCGTAGCACCATAGAGATGCAAGACTCGTCATTCCGTCCGGCGGTTACCGATAAAGATGCCAATATCGCGAACTATGATGTTGTTTTTGTAGGCTTTCCAATTTGGTGGTATGTTGCGCCAACCATAATCAACACGTTCCTGGAGAGTTATGATTTTTCCGGAAAGACTATTGTACCCTTTGCGACTTCCGGCAGCAGTGGACTTGGCAAAACGATAGAAAAGCTAAAGCCTTCTGTTTCCGGTACAGCGATATTGAAAGAAGGCAAGCTGCTCAATGGCAGTCCATCTAGGGATACGTTGGCTAAGTGGATAGTGAGCCTAAATCTATAAACTTGAACAGGGCGGCATATCTTCTCCGGCTTTAGCCCGCAGGGTCATAGGATCAAGTGTCTGTCAACATTTTCGGTACGGCTCCCATCTTATCTCCTACAGACCTCCCGTTGTAATTAGGTTTTGAATATCCCGGTACGGTGGTTCCCCGAACTGCCGCTTGTATTCCCGGTTGAATTGGGTCGGGCTTTCATAGCCTACCTCATAAGCGGCGGTTTCGGCGCTTTTATGTTCTGTCAGCATGAGCCGTTGCGCCTCATACAGACGTAACCGCTTCTGAAACTGAAGCGGACTCATGCCCGTAATCCGGCTGAAATGACGGCAAAAAGAAGTCCGCGACATATTAACCTGTCCGGCAAGTTCCGCAAGACTGAATAGTTCCCGGTAATGATTCCGCAGCCAGCCCACCGCCCGGGCAATCTGGTTATTGGGGCTTCCCTCGGTTCCAAGGAGCCTGAAATCTTCCCCTTCCGGCCCAATCAAAAGGAAATAGTGAATTTCGTGGATAATCATAGGGGCGAGAACCGGAATCCGCTCCGGCGTATCAAGCAGATGTAAGAGGCGCAGGAAAGCATCCAGCAATTCAACCGTAGCAGCCGCTGTCGTTACCCCCCGGTAAGCTCTTGCACCGGACAACGGCGAAGGGGGAACTCCCGGCGCAAGCTGGCTCAAAATATAACGGTCAAGGGGAATCGCCAGGGCAAGATAGGGTGTCTCAGGCGTTGCCACGGCGATCCGGCTCACGCTCGGCAGATCCATCCCTATAGCGAAAAATTGCCCTTCCTCCCAGCGGTATTCCACATCGGCAATAAGCGACCGCTTATGCCCCTGCACAACCACCCCTATTATCGGGTCGTCAATACTGTCCACCCGTGTATCCGCCTCCCCTCTGGCCAATTTTAGCCCGTCAATGGCGGTAGGATACTTCCCAGGCTTCGGCACGAGCTTCAACAGCCTGTCCTTGAGCGCCCATAGTATCGTTTTGTTTTCCATACCGGAAAATATAGCACCTTTGGTACGATTAGGCAAGATATTGGTACGATTGTGTATAGCGGTTCCCCCGTGTCCCTCGGTATCGTAAAACTATAAGTTTGAACACCCGGCAAAGGATTTGCTATGAAACGAACAATTATCACCGCTCGGGCCTTTTTGCAAAGTAGGGGTAAAAAGAGATGAAAAAAATTTTGCTTCTGGTACTATCGTTCTTTTCGATGGGGATACAGATAAATTTGGACGCTCAAAATCAGTCAGAAACAGGAAGAATTCTTGTGGCGTATTTTTCACAAACCGGCAATACCCGTGGAATAGCACGACAGGTTCATCAAAAACTCGGTGGGGACCGCATATCAACTAACGTTGATATTTTTGAAATTGAATGTCTTAGTCCATATCCGGAGAATCATGATGCCCTTTTTGAACAGGCGCGTACAGAGCAGCAACAGCAGGTACGCCCCACACTTAAAACCCATGTTGCGAATATGGCGCAATACGATATTGTTTTTCTTGGGTTTCCTATCTGGTGGTCTTCATTACCCATGGCAGTAATATCATTCCTTGAGGAATACGACTTTTCAGGAAAAACAATCCTTCCATTTTGTAGCAGCGGCAGCGGCAGTTCCGGTCAAAGCCGTTCCGTCATTGTGGAACTGGCTTCCCATTCAACTGTGGCCGAGACCTTTGCCGTGCGTACATCAGGCGGCCCTTCGCTGTCGAATGACATATCCGCATGGCTCCGCAGAAATCGTATAGCGGAACGATAACGTCAATATGAGACAAATACAGGCATTTCTGGAATCCGGTAGCAAAAGAGAGATTTCCAATGAATTGAGACTTTCCCAAAACTTCAGCTTTTGAGAATGGCTCAATTATTACAATTTTTTGGAGGTTAAAGATGGACAGACGAGAATTCATAAAAAAATCGGCCGCTATCGGCTTTGGTGCGGGACTATTCTTTTTGCCCAAGGGCCTTCGAGACAGGGCTATTCTTGCCGCTCAGGATAACAGCTATCCCGACCTTGTGGCGCTCCGGGGAGGAACGCCGGAAGCGATGTTCGACAGGGGGATGAGGCTCATTGGCGGCATGGGGCGTTTCGTCAAAAACGGCCAGACCGTTGTCATAAAACCCAATATGTCCTGGGATCTGGCCCCCGAATACGCATCGAACACCTCCCCCGGCCTGGTAGCGGCGGTGGTTAAACACTGTCGGGACGCGGGTGCCCGAAGGGTGCTCATCGCGGACCATTCCATTGAGTACTGGGAAAACACCAGCAGAAACAGCGGTGTCCTCGCCGCGGCAACGGCCGCTGGTGCGGTACACGCTCCGGCAGAAAGGGAAAGTTACTACCATCGGATCAGCTTCAACGGAAGACGGCTGAAGGAAACGATGATACACGAGGCGTTTCTCGAATCTGACGTGATAATAAACGTACCCGTACTGAAACATCACGGAGGCGGAGAAATTACCAGTTCAATGAAAAACCTCATGGGCTGCGTCTGGGACCGGTGGACATACCACTCAAACGGACTCCAGACCTGCATCGCGGACTTTCTGTACGCCAACAAGAAACCCGCCCTCAACATTGTCGATGCCTACCGGGTTATAACCAGAAACGGCCCCCGGGGCGGCTCCCTGTCCGACGTTACCCAACTGGGTTCTCTCATTATATCGCCCGACATCGTGGCGGCTGACACGGCGGCGTCCATGCTGGTTGGGCTCAGACAGGGGGAAGTCGGGCACATACGCCTTGCGGCGGAAGCGGGTTTTGGACAGATGGATCTCTCAAAACTCAATATCGCCCGTATAGCCCTGTAATATGAAAAAGTCCCCTCCACTCTTTCGCCGCCTTCCGGCCCTGTTGCGTATAGCCTTGGCGGTACTGGTACTGGGGGTTTTTATCTATGTGTACTTTTCAGGCAGCCTCAAGTCCAACGGGGTATTGTCCCTTGCTGTAAAGGGGCAGTTTTCCCCGGCTCTCTACGGAAGCGCGGTCACAAGGATCCTGATTATCCTTACGCTTTCCCTCCTTTTCGGCAGGATCTTCTGCTCCGTGCTTTGTCCGCTGGGAACCTTGCAGGAACTTTTTTGGCGGGCCGGATCTTTTCTGCGGGGGAAGCTTAGGACAGGGCAGAAAAGCAGGACCCTGAAGCAGGGGCTGAAGCCAGGAGTTGTCCGCTCTGGCTATGTGGCCGCGCCGGGCATACGTTACCTTGTACCCCTGCTTACCGGCGCAGGCTTGGCTCTTTCGTTTTCCCCGCTTATGACGGCATTTGACCCGATCTCGAATTTCGGGCGGGGACTTGGGACATTCCGCACGCTTATTGGCGGGAGCCCCTCACTTTTCGCCCTTGTTCTTGCTCTTCCCTTTGTCCTGATCCTCGTTGCGGCGTTTTTTCGCGGTCGGGCCTTTTGCGGCTGGTGTCCGGTCGGCCTGACCTTTGGCCTGCTGTCGCCCGCCGCTCCCTTTGGGATGAAGATTTCCTCCGGCTGTGTCTCTTGTAAAATTTGCGAGAAAAAATGCCCCGTAGCCTGTATAGATTCACGCTCAAAGCGGATAGACAGCGGACGTTGCGTGATCTGCTTTTCCTGCGCCTCGGCCTGTCCAAGCGGAAATCTGAGCTACGGTCGGCGGGAAAAAGCGGTGTGGATGGAAGAATCGCGTCGCGTCTTTTTGAAGGGCGCAGGCAGAATATCGCTTTTCTGCGGCGCGGCGTATCTTTTGGGTCCCGGCTTAAAGCTGTTCTCCGCGCCCGGAACCGGGGACAGCGGGCAGCGTCCGATTCTGCCACCAGGCGCGCTTAACGAGGACCGGTATAGGACGCATTGCATCGGCTGTCAAGCCTGCGCCGCAGCCTGTCCCGTGGGAATAATAAGCGCCCGCAGTTCCCCGCGTCCCACGCTGGATTATGTAAGGGTCGGCTGCCAGTACAACTGTGTCGAGTGCGGAAAGGTTTGTCCCACCGGGGCCATACGTCCCCTCGGTACAGACGAAAAACACCGCACCCGTATCGCCCTGTCGAGCCTCCATTTTGAACGTTGCGTGGTCAATACGAAAAGAGAGTCCTGCGGGGCCTGCGCGGAAGTTTGTCCCACCAGGGCCATCACGATGATCGCCTACGCCGAATCAGGCGTTCCCCGGCTCACGAGGCCCATATTCGATGAACAGTACTGCATAGGCTGCGGTGCGTGTTTTGCCGCCTGCCCTGCCGAACCCCGGGCGTTCAGCCTCAGCGCCGTGGCTGAGCAGACTCTCATCTCCGGGGCGCGGCCTCCGGAGGAAGGCGGTGGAGGGTTCCTGATAGAGAATACGGACGATTTTCCGTTTTAACCGGGCCTTCTGGAATCCGGCGGCCCTGCCCGATCAGGGCAATTTATTTTATGGAGGTTTTTATGCATCTTGGAGCAGGAGAGATTGCGCTGTTGATAATTCTGGCGCTGGTGTTGTTTGGAGCAAAACGGCTGCCCCAGGTGGGCAGGGCTGCGGGAGAAGCCATACGGGAATTCAAGGGCGCGTTTTACGGCAAGCCGAAAAGTGGCGGAGAGGTAGAGGACAAAGATACGGACGGCGGTGAAGGGACTGGGACTTAAGGACATGACGAATGCCGGTAAAAGCGGGAACGTAATCGGTGAGAAAAACGCCGGGAGCGAATGGACAGAACATCTTGAAGAACTCAGGCGCAGAATAATCGCCGTACTGGTGGTGTTTACCGCCGCCGCCCTTGGCTCTTTCGCCTTTTCCGGCAATATCGCGGCCTTTCTTACGGGGCCGATTTCTGACCTCGACATAAAGCTCTACACCTTCGATCCCGCCGAAAAATTCATGGCTTATGTGCATCTTTCCGTCTGGACCGGTGCACTCATCTCTGCGCCTTTCTGCCTTTTACAGATCGGTTTGTTTGTGTGGCCCGCGCTCAAGGGAAAAGAACGGAGCTTTACGCCGGCGGCGCTTACCGCCGTTCCGGCGCTGTTTATAGCCGGCGCGGCTGCGGCATACTATTTTCTTTCGCCTACGGTGCTGCGCTTTTTTCTGCGCTTCGCCGCGTCCGACGAAATCCAGCCCCTCTGGGGCTTTCGGGAATACCTTGGCCTGCTGTACGCCCTCATGCTCGCCTTCGGCCTTCTCCTCCAGACGCCGCTCCTCCTGCTGTTCATCTTTGCCACAGGGTTTGTCACACCCCGGCAGGCTGCCCGCGCAAGGCCCTACATCATCTTCCTGATCTTTTTTGTTGCCGCGATATGTACTCCCCCGGACGTTATCTCCCAGGTGGCCTTGGGTGTGCCGCTGTATCTGCTGTTTGAGCTGACCCTGTTTGTGGGACGTTTTTTTCAGCCCGATAAAAAAAGTATCCGCTCATGCTAAACTTACTCTTATATTACCGTGTCGAAAATCAAATTCGGGATAAATCATACTATCTTAAAAAAATGCTGTTCCTCAAACACGGCATAGGCTTCAACAACTCCGGCATAATCCGCCACGAATTTGAATTTCTATTTTATATGCGCGGGGACGGAACTATACCACTCCTTCAACAATGGTTTGCCTTAGGCATGAGTATGGGTTCCGCCGCTGCCTTTATGATCACCGGCCCTGCCACAAAGATTACCAGCTTGGGGGCGGTTACGGTATTTGACTGGTTATAGTAGCGAAATAGTAAGGCTTGATGATTTTTGAAACACAAATTGGTATCGTATAAAACTGGCCTCAATGCCTTATCTAATCTGATTTTCCCTGAAAACATAATTCTCCGGTTACGCGGTAGGACAAAGGAAGCCGTTATAAACGAGTTGCTGGATATTTTAGCAGTTCAGGGAAAACTGGTGAACCAGGACATAGCCCTCAATGATCTGTTAGACCGCGAACAAACCATGAGTACCGGCATACCAAACGGCATAGCCCTTCCCCACGCCAAAACAAGCGCCGTTCAGGAATTAACCGTAGCCATCGGCATAAAAAAATCCGGCGTAGATTTCGACTCCGCCCTCGACGACAAAACCCGTATTATCATTCTGGCCCTTGCCCCGCCCGATAAAGCAAAACCTCTTTACCAATTCATTCTTGCCATAACCGCCGCCCTCAACGATGATACCCTCCGCTCAAAAATCCTTGCCGCCAAAACTCCTGATGAAGTTGCAGAATTACT
>JAISBR010000048.1 GCA_031266095.1 Treponema sp.
TAAAATAATTTACAAAGGAATCTTTATGAGTGTAGGGCAAAGCATACCAAGGGTTGACGCGTGGGAAAAGGTGTCCGGAAGGGCAAAGTATACCGACGATTTGGTTGAACGGAACGCGCTGATTGGGAAAATATTCCACTCCACTATTGCCAACGGGCTTGTAAAGAAGCTCGATACCGGCGAAGCGGAAAAAATCAAAGGGGTCGTCAAGATTATCACCTGTTTTGACGTGCCCAACGTGCCTTTCCCGACCGCGGGCCATCCCTGGTCAACGGACAAGGCCCATTGGGACCCCATGGACCGGCTGCTCCTCAACCGCCGGGTCAGGTATTACGGGGACGACATCGCCGCAGTCATTGCGGAGGATGAGGTTGCCGCTTCCCGGGCGCTCAAGGCTATCAAGGTTGAATACGAAGAATACCCTGTCGTCCTCTCTCCCGAGGATGCGATAAAAGAGGGGGCGTCTTTGCTGCACGAGGAATGCCCGAACAACGTCTTAAAGCATACCACCGTGGAAGACGGTAATTTTGAGGAAGCCATAAAAGAAGAAGGGCTCCTCTATTTTGAGGATGTGTTTGAAACCCCTATCGTTCAGCATTGCCACATTGAGGGGGCGGTGTCCTTCGCCTATATGGAGCAGGGCCGTATCATCATCGTCGCTTCCACCCAGATACCCCACATTGTACGGCGTATCGTGGGCCAGGCCCTGGGTATCCCCTGGGGTCAGGTGCGGATCATAAAACCCTACATAGGCGGCGGTTTTGGAAACAAACAGGACAGTCTCTATGAACCCCTCAATGCCTTTATGACTACGCAGATTGGGGGCAGGCTCGTCAAACTGGAACTTTCCCGGGAAGAAGTGTTCTTCGGCACCCGTGTCAGGCACGGTGAAAAAATATACCTCAAAACCTGGGTGCGTCCTAACGGCAGGCTTGTGGCCCGGAGTTACACCTCTTTTTCAAACCAGGGCGCCTATGGTTCCCACGGCCACGGTATCGCCGCGAAAGGGACCAACGCGTTCCGCCAGCTTTACCAGGACGAAAAAGCCCGCAAAGTTGAAATCTACACGGTGTATACAAATACCGCCGCCGCCGGGGCCATGCGCGGGTACGGGACGCCTCAGGCGGTGTTCGCCATAGAATCCCACATGGAAGACATAGCCCGAAAGCTCGGCATGGATCCCCTGGAATTCAGATTCCTCAATGTGATGCCCGTGGGCTTTGTTGATCCCTTCACCAAAAACGTGAACTACTTCGATTCCTTTCATCAATGCGTGGAAAAAGGCAAGGCGCATATCAAATGGGATGAGAAGCGGGAACGCTACAAAAACCAGACCGGCCCCGTGCGCCGGGGCATAGGGATGTCCCTCTTTTGGTACAATACCGCGGTGTGGCCCATCTCCATCGAGGTGTCCGCCTGCCGCATGGTGCTGAACCAGGACGGCAGCGTGCAAGTCCAGCTTGGAGAAACCGAGATAGGCCAGGGCGCCGACACGGTTTATACCCAGATGACCGCCGGGACGTTGGGCATCCCCTGGCAGAAAGTCCACGTGATAAGCGTCCAGGATACGGACATTACCCCCTTCGGCACGGGGGCGTACGGTTCGCGGCAGACCTACGTGGGCGGCGCCGCGATTCACAAGGTAGCGCTGCTGCTCAAGGAGAAAATCCTTCATTACGCCGCCGAATATACCCATGTTTCGGGAGCGAACCTGGATATACAAGACGGAAACATCGTTAATACCCGGAATGAAAATCAAATTCTGGTAAGCCTTGAAGAACTTGCGATTGATACCCTCTACCATACGGAACATGCCGAACATCTTACCGCCGAAGCGACCGCCCAGGTAAAGAGCAACGCGTACAGTTTTGGCTGTGCCTTTGCGGAAGTCGAGGTGGATATTGCTCTGGGCAAGATAAAAGTGCTGAACCTTGTCAACTGCCATGACTGCGGCAAACTCATCAATCCTCTTACCGCGGAGGGCCAGGTTCACGGGGGCCAGAGCATGGCTATAGGGTTCGGCATGTTTGAACAGATGCTCTACGATCCAAAAACAGGAAAACTGCTCAACGGTAATCTCCTGGATTACAAGCTGCCTACCATATTGGATCATCCCCGGCTTGGGGTGGAATTCGTGGAGAATTTTGAACCCACCAGCGCCTATGGCACCAAGGCTCTGGGCGAGCCGCCTACTGTGCCCGGCGCGCCGGCCATAAGGAACGCGGTGCTTTATGCCACCGGTGTGGCCGTCAATAGAATCCCAATGACCCCTCATGTGCTTTTTGAGAAATTCAGGCAGGCGGGTTTGATATGAGGTTTGTATATCATGTATGACATAGAAGCGTTATATGAGGCAAAAAGCGCCGCCCATGCGGTAGAATTGCTGCGGGAACATCCGGAGGCTCACGTCATTGCGGGCGGCAGCGATGTACTGATAGAGATCCGTGACGGAAAGCTGGCAGGCTGTTCCCTGGTGAGCATACAGAAGCTCGACGAACTGCGGGGAGTAAGCCTGGACGAAGGAGGGGGCGCCATCCGCATAGGCGCGCTGACCAGCATGTCCCACATTACCGCCGATCCGGTCATCCAAAAATACCTGCGTGTCCTTGGCGAAGCGGTGGATACCGTAGGAGGCCCCCAGCTCCGCAATATCGCCACCATAGGGGGCAATGTCTGTAACGGCGTTACTTCCGCCGATTCCGCTTCTACCCTTATGGCCTGGGACGCAGTGATGGAGTACCTGGGCCCTTCGGGGACGCGGCGTGTGCCTATACGGGAACATTACGTCAGCGCGGGGAAAACCTCTCTTGCCCATGACGAAATACTCCTGGCTCTTGTTATCCCAAGGGAAAGCTTCGAAAACTGTTTTGGCTATTATATCAAGTACGCCATGAGGGAAGCCCTGGACATCGCCACCCTGGGATGTTCCGCCAATGTGCGGCTTTCCAAAGACAAAACGCAGATTGAGCGCCTGCGCCTTGCCTACGGTGTGGCCGGACCCGTTCCCACGCGTTCCCCAAGCGCGGAAGCCGCCGCCGCCGGTAAGCCTATATCTACCGCAGCCGTTGCGGAGGCGGCAAAGGCCGCTTTGGATGACGTGAATCCCCGGACCAGCTGGCGGGCAAGCCGGGAATTCCGCCTGCATTTGACGGAAGAGCTGGCGAAGCGCACCATAACGGAATCAATCAAACGGGCGGGAGGCTTGCTGTGACACAAATAGTACGCTGTAAAATAAACGGTAAAGAAAGGGAAACCGTAGTAGATGTACGCGCTTCCCTTACGGATATGCTCAGAAACGAATACCGCCTTACCAGCGTCAAAAAAGGCTGCGAAGTGGGAGAATGCGGCGCGTGTAATGTGATCATCAACGGTGAGTGTTTCAACTCCTGCATATACCTCGCTGTTTGGGCCGACGGCAAAGAGATCACTACCACCGAAGGTCTCATCAGCGCCAGTGGCGAACTTTCAACTATACAGCAGACCTTTATTGACGAAGGGGCGGTCCAGTGCGGTTTCTGCACTCCGGGCTTCCTTATGAGCGCCCAGGAGATCATCAACTCCGGCAAAGAATACTCCGATGGAGAACTACGCAAACTCCTGTCCGGCCATCTCTGCCGCTGTACGGGGTATGAAAATATATTTCGAGCTGTTCGGAAGCTGGCGGGGAAAAAAAACGCGGACTAACCGGCGTACCCACGCAGCCTTCCAGTCTGGAAAATCTCAGCCGCCGAATCGCTCGGATACGAGAGCTATGCCGCCCAGAATCATCATGTGGGAACCAATACTCCTGAGAAAATCGACAATATGCCAGCTGTTTCTAAAAAGGGGAATGATATCCGCCAAAAAGATGAAGATAACCCACATGATCATAAGGATACAGAGAATCAACTCTATAATAGCCAGGTTGAGATTAAATAGTTTTAAAAGGATCAAAACTCCCGCGGCAACAGCGCAGATTCCCAACACAATGATAAGAATGTTGCTGAAATCACCTTGTCCGAAAACGCCTGTTACAGCTTTACGGATCTCACCATTGTCTTTGAAAAAACGCGGCCCGGATAACCCAAGGATTCCTGTGGCGAAAAGATAAAGGGCGGTAGATACATTTAACAGTAAAAATACCTATGCTTCTATTCATAAGGTGCTCCTAGAGGAAGGATATATTAGACGACTCATAAATCAACCGCTTTAAAAAAAGGAAACCCGGATTATGCCGGTTCATTCAGGATGGCGGGCATAATCCGGATAGACTTACCAGAATGGTTATTTCTTCAAGTTATAAAAGGCTTTCTTTCCGGCGTACTCGCTTATACCCTCAAGCTGGTCTTCGATGCGCATAAGCTGGTTGTACTTGCAGACCCGGTCAGTGCGGCTCATGGAGCCGGTCTTGATTTGTCCGGTTTCCAGGGCCACCACTAGGTCGGCGATGAAGCTGTCCTCGGTCTCTCCCGAGCGGTGGGAAATGATGGCGGTGTAACCTGCCCGTTTTGCCATTTCGACCGCTTCGTAGGTTTCGGTTATCGTACCGATCTGATTCACTTTAATGAGGATGGAGTTACAGGACCCTTCCTTGATACCCCGCTCAAGACGCCTGGTGTTGGTTACAAAGAAGTCGTCCCCAACGATCTGTATCTTTGAACCCAGGGCTTTGGTCATTTTGACATAACCTTCCCAATCGTTCTGATCCAGAGGGTCTTCGATGGAGATGATGGGATATTTATCCACCCATTTGCTATAGATTTCGATCATTTCATCGGCGGTAAACAGTTTGTCCGGGTTACTTTTCCAGAATTTGTAACCATTCTTGCCGCCTTCATCGAAAAGCTCCGAACTGGCGCAGTCCAGGGCGATGGCGATCTGTTCGCCGGGTTTGTAACCCGCCTTCTCGATGGCCTTCATAATGAAGTCCAGGGCTTCCTCATTCCCGATATCCGGGGCGAAACCACCTTCATCTCCTACCGCAGTGTTCTTGCCCGCGTCTTTAAGGAGCTTTTTCAAGGTGTGGAATATCTCCGCGGTCCACCGGACTGCTTCACGCATGGAATCGGCCCCTACGGGCATGACCATGAATTCCTGGAAATCGATTTTGTTGTCCGCATGTTTGCCGCCGTTGACGATATTTGCCATGGGCACCGGCAGCAAGTTCGCATGAAATGACCCCAGGTACTTGTAGAGAGGCACTCCCAGGAAATCAGCGGCTGCCCGGGCGGTCGCCATAGAAACCCCGAGGATGGCGTTGGCCCCCAGCTTGCCCTTGTTTTCAGTCCCGTCCAGCTCTATCATGGTCCGGTCTATGTCCACTTGATCCAGGGCATCCAGCCCTTGAATTTCGGGGGCAATAATATCGTTCACATTTGCCACAGCCTTTTGGACACCTTTGCCCTGATACCGGCTCTTGTCCCCATCCCGAAGCTCTACCGCTTCGTGTTCGCCGGTAGACGCCCCGGACGGAACCGCCGCCCGGCCCATGAAGCCGTCCTTCAGGACTACATCCACTTCTACCGTAGGATTACCCCGGGAATCCAGGATTTCCCTGGCTTCGACATATTCAATAAGACTCATACCATGCCTCCATTAATAAATACATAAGGCTATTCCGGAAATCAGCAATCCGCCAGGATCATGATTTGGAGCGGCTGCCTTAGATATAACTAATTTTCCGTTTTTAAGCGAAAGAAGTCAAGCCTTATTTTCGTAAAGAGAATTGTAAAAACAACGCCGCGGTTTCGGCAGGTTTTTCCTGGTGGGGTAGATGCCCCGCCCCGGGGATCAGGCTAAAGATTGTGTCGGGGCGCAGTTCCCGGACAATCCGGGCTGATTCAGAAGGCAGTACCTTATCCTCCGTGCCCCAAATAATGAGTATTTTCCCCGGAAAACGGGTAATGAACCGCGCAAAACGCCTCTTTATCATAACGTTGGTCCAAATTAAACTCCTCAAAGAAGCGAAATACGCCCGTTCCTGGGCGGGGCTTTCTACACGGGCAATGACCCGTTCCCTCAGGAACTGCCTGTCCTCTTCGGGAAGGCTCATAATATCGGCATAATAGCCGAACAGGGACTGCCATGCGCCTTCGTGGTCGGTTCTGAAGGAGCGATACCACTTTTTACCTGCAACAGGCAGGGTCATGAGGATAAGCCTCTTATCGAGGGAACCTGCCAGGGGGATACACCCGTCCAGGAAGATGAGGGCTTCTACCAGATCCGGCCGGGCAGCGGCCGCCTCTCCAACAACGGATGCCCCCATAGAACTTCCGGCCAGTGTTGCGGGCCCCGTTTCCTCAAGCAGAGCCAGAACCGCGGCAGCATGCCGCTTCAGGTTAATGCGGCCGGGAGCGGTTGACCGGCCAAACCCCGGCAGGTCCAAGGCCAGTACCCGGAAATCATCAAGGAGGGGGATAAGACGCCGCCAGGAGTCGGCTTCATCCCCAAGGCCGTGTATCAGAATGAGGACAGGCTTCGTCTTTCCGGAAACAGAACCAGTATCATAATAAAAAAGCGTCCCTCCGCAGCCCCGCAGCCGAAGCATTTTACCTAAGGGAGCCAGGGCAGGCCAAGGCTTCATTGGAGAATCGGGATTTGGGCAAGGGACAATCTGGTTTTTCATAGGGCCATTGTAAAGAACCGCCACAATTTGGACAATTAGTGATTCCCTTCCTGTACGATAGCGGCGGGTGTTAATTCTCCGTATACTGTTTCCATGAAATCCATCACTAAAGAACTGTGGTTCAATACCAAAAAGCCCAGGGAGTTTATCAACATTACCCCCCAGGTGGAAACATTACTTCGGGAATCGGGAATACAAGAGGGGTTATGCCTGGTAAACGCCATGCATATTACCGCCAGCGTTTTTGTCAATGACGATGAATCCGGGCTGCACCATGACTTTGACGTTTGGCTTGAAAAGCTGGCCCCGCACGAACCTGTAGCCTCATACCGGCACAACACCGGGGAAGTGAACGCGGATGCCCATATGAAGCGGCAGATTATGGGCCGGGAGGTGGTTGCGGCTGTTACCCA
>JAISBR010000077.1 GCA_031266095.1 Treponema sp.
TAACCGCCAGAAGAACCGGGACGGCTATAATGACGATGCTCCTGGCCGCGTACCACAGGGAATTCATCAGCCGGATGTGGGCCTCGTTCTTTTCGATCCCCGGCATTTCTTCCGGCGCAAAGCGGTGGATCCGGGCCTTAAGGATGTTGATGAACATCTTTGACCGGTGTTTGACCTTTTTTTCATCTTCATTATTACCTTCCCAGGGGATATGATCCGCCAGGTGGGTGTAGTTGCGGATTTCCAAATACCGTTTCAAATGGGAATAGATACAAAAATTTATCTTCATGCGGAAATTCAGGGTATCGCGATTACTTTTTTCAAAGATTGCAGCTAAACGCCGGCGCACCGGTTTTCAGGATAAGACGCCTTGATTCTTTTCGATGGCGTGTTGTATCATTTTCTGGCCCCGTGTCAGGAACCATGCGAGCAGGCGCCGCCCAACCCCGCCAGGTCTGGAAGGAAGCAACGGTAAGCGGAGGTCTGCTGCGCCGTGGCATCAGGGTAAAACCTGTCCTGGCGCGGGGTTTTAGCCATGTACTCCGGAGAAATGTATGGGAGTCTACCGGCCCCTTAAGGCGGGGCTTTGTATCTACGAGTGTGGACGGCTCTTGTTTTTGCTGGCTGCCTTTATGTTCCTGCGGCCTGATGAGGTGACGGCGGCTTTTCCCTGGCTGGCCTGTGTGGCCGCTAACGCCTTGTTTCCGTTGATGACCCTGTTTTTATGGCTGGATGCTTCCCGGTATGGCGCCTACGGTCCACTCTACACGGCGGGGAAGTGCGTCAGTTTTTTTTCGGTAATGAGTTGGTTTGTTTTTTTTCGGCGGATTATAATAACAGCAGTACTGTTTAATAATCTGACGATGTTTATGATAACAGGAATTGTGGGGATACTGTTATTTGGCGATCTGCTTTCCGTCACGGCGGGGATCGCGGTTATTAAAAAAACGCGAATGCCGGTGCGGACGGCAGGGGGTGAATGATGCGTATTATTCCGATAGCGAGCGGAAAAGGCGGCGTGGGAAAATCCCTGGTCTCGGCAAATCTGGGGATAGCCTTTGCCCAGGCAGGGCAGCGCGTGGTACTGGCGGATCTGGACCTTGGCGCGTCGAATCTGCATCTGGTGCTTGGCCATCATTCGCCCCAGCTGGGGATAGGGACCTTTCTCAACAACAGCAAGTCCGATTTCACCGATGTGATTATCGACACCGATGTGCGGGGTCTCCGCTTTATCCCCGGCGATACCGAGATTCCCGGTACAGCCAACCTAAAGACATCCCAGCTTAAAGCCCTGGTAAAGCAGCTGCTTGCCCTCAAGGCAGATACGGATATTCTGATCCTGGACCTGGGCGCCGGGACCCATCAGTCCATCCTGGACTTCTTCCTCCTTTCGGGCCAGGGTATTGTAGTGTCCGCCCCGGTGGTAACTGCGGTACTTAACGCTTATGTGTTTCTCAAAAACACGGTGTTTCGCCTCATGTTTACTTCCTGCGGCAAGACCTCCAAGGCCTGGACTTATCTTGAAAAAGCACGTAAAGACGGCGCCGGTCCCCAGAAACTGTACATTCCGAAAATCCTGCCGGAGATTCAACAGATTGACAAGGAATCTTACGATAGATTTACCGGCCGGCTTGAACAACTGCACCCCCGGCTCATCATGAACATGGTAGACGGTCCCAAGGACGCCGATGTGGCCATGAAGATCCGCCGCTCCTGTGAGGAATACCTGGATCTCAAGATAGACTATCTGGGTGTGATCTACCGGGACGCCGCGCAGGACATCTCCCTGGCGTCACGCCTTCCCATCACTCTTTATAAGCCGCAGTCGATTCTCTCCCAGGCTATCTACCGCATTGCCGATAAGATCCTTGAGACCGATGAAGGGTCCTTTGCGCCGGATGAGAAGCAAATCGACGAGAGCTTCCAGGAAGTGGGAATGGAGGCGGAGAGCGATTTTGACGCCAAGATGGAATATGTGGAGGACCTGCTCCACTCAGGCGCTCTTACCCAGGGCGACCTGATCGAAACCGTCAAATCCCAGCAGTTTGAAATCTCGAAACTCAAAAAGGAAAACAATTTTTTAAAACTGAAACTTACCAACGCTATGCAGCAGGGATTTAAGGCCTGAGGATATTTTGCCTTGCCTGAGACAAAGTACGAAGAGGAAATGAAAGGGATTTAGGCTTTTAAAAGCCCGCTACAGCCACAGGTATATCTTGTGCAGCCTGGTACATATAAACCAGATGCCGAAGGATAGAAACAGAATGCCCGACACGGGACTGATCCAAGTGTCGGCGCTGAGGAGCAGGTTTCTTCCGAGAAAGGCCAGGAGAGCGCCCACGCTGATGGTGACATATTCTTTAGATCCCCGGGAATAGGCGGCAACCAGAAAGCTGACTACCGTGATGAGGACTACCGCGGTTTCTATCAGCCGAAACAGGGATATATAGCCGTTGATCATGTTCAGGCTGGAATCCCAGGTCTGGACGTCGATGGGAACCCCCAGGGCGATGGTCAGGGTAGCCACGGTAATTACCAAAAGGACATTTCGCTGTTTCTGGACATCAAGGCCGACGGCGTAAACGCTGGCGGTAAAAAGGGAGAAAATACCGAAATACCTGCTGAAAAGCAAAATTCGGGAGGCCATGAGCAGGTATAGAGAGGGGATATCATAGACCTTCCCCAACGGGAGGATGAGCCGCATCGCTTCAAGGGAAAAAGATACAACAAAAAAGGCGATAAACAGTATTTCCGGGGATTGGGTTGTCTCAAAAAAATAATAAATCAGGATAAGGACGATCAGCGCGTACAGTACGGATCCGGCCACAGAGGCATGAGCCGCATAGAGGTTTATGTTTAAAAACCGGCCGATAAAGCCGGCGAGAAACCCCTCCGGGCGGCGGGTGGTCTCCTCCGCGAGGGAAGGATACGCCGGGACCGCCGCAAAAGAGCCGAAAATCACGAGCA
The DNA here is from genome assembly GCA_031266095.1 of Treponema sp. The sequence continues at coordinate 2,968 of JAISBR010000077.1, forward strand.
TTGTACAGAGGGCGGCCAGAACGATTCCCGCCTTAAAAAGAGTGTTCCTGCCGGATAAGGTCATATATTCAGCATAACCATTACAGCTGTTTTTCTCAAGACTCATTATGTAATTCCGATATTAGTAAAGAGGAGACCTCTATGTTGAAGAAAATACTCCTTACTATGGTGGGGATCTTAATTATATGTATTCCCGGTCTCTGGGCGGGCGATTCGGCGTCATTCGTGGATTTAGGTTTTTCAGATGACGGCGGAGTCTATATGTTTGCCCAGTACGGGGTACAGTCCGGGGCGCTCAAGCCTTGGGCGGATCTTTTTGTGGTTGATGTGGCCCGCAACAGTTTTGTTCCCGGCGGTAAGGTCTCCCTTGTTCACGACACTCCTATAGCTGCCGGGCAGGACGGCTCGGGGGTTCTTTATCGGCTCATTGCCGAAAACGCTGGTCTGGCTGCCCGGTATGGAATCAGTTTTCCCAACCAGGGACAGCCCCTCTATGTTTCCTTGAGGGGTGAGGGTTCCATTGCCGGGGAAACCATCGAATTCAGAGACTTTGAATCCGGCAAATTCTACCGGGCAAACCTTGTCTCATCGGCAGAGGGAAGTGGACAGAACCTGCGATCATCGTTTTATATCAACATGGAAAGCTCTTCCGGCGATGGACAGCGAAGAAGCTATACCGTCGGCGACCCGGATATGAAACGGCCCCGCGTCACTTCCTATCACATCAAAAAGGTGATAGTTAACCGCCGTGGGAATTCCTGCGTTTTTGTAATTGAAACAAAACGGCAGGTTGAAGGAAGCTACGAGATCCGCTATATGGTGGAAACCCTGCGGCTATAGCCGGCGCCTTTCAGGCCTCATAGGATCTGAAAAGTTGAGTCACCGGGCTTCCGTCTTCGAACAAATACCGAAGATAAAGCCGGCCAGAGGGTTTTAACCGTTCCCACAACCCGTCTTTTTGCTGTTCAATAGCCAAATCAATACAATCCTCCCGGCCAAGGACTTCCCGCTTCTGCTCGAAAAGGTACAGCCCCGCGGGAAGCTGTATTGTTCCCGGGCTGTGCCTCTCCGTCCGCGCCGCGAAAACCAGGTTTCCCAGAAAATGCTCCCGGTCAGGCTCAATGCTGAGGCTTTGCGCAGGATCAAGCTCAAAGCAGAACAACGCTTCCCTCTGTAAGCCTTTTTTAAGAGGAGGCTCTTTCAAACCTGGAGTTTTGAAAGAGCCTCCATATACAAAAGGTTCAAGGTTTGGATCTTCGGTATAGAAAAGCGGGGCGCGCAGATCGAGTCTCATTGTTGCTGGTATTAACCCACTTGCGTCTCGATCTTTTTCAAAACCTCGAATGCCGGATCCGCCGCGAAGTGGCCGGCGCCGTTTTCCCCTGTAAGCACCAGAGACCCGCTCCCGGTTCCGGCGGAAGAGACCCCGCTGTCAAGTATCGCTCCTTCGTAGGGGGCAAAAAAAGTACCGTAACGAAGGGTACGGATCTTTCCCGCGGGTATACAAACGGTAGTCGGCGCTCCCATCAGTTGTTTTTTTTCTCTGGCATATTGCAGGCCGAAGGGCAGGCCGGCAACGGAATTTTCCGTGCCCAGACAGTAGGTCAGATCCGTTCCTCCTTCGCGGGAAGCCCAGGGAGTATAAGTCCGCCCGCCGTACTGCATCCAGAGATCGTTGAAGCGGATTATGATGTCGTCTTTTCCGGCGGCGGCGGCTCCGGTAAAGAAACAGACATAGACCATTTTCAAAAACGGGTTTACCAGAGCGGACCAGCCCAGGGATGCCGAATCGGGGATAACGCCGCAGACCAGATCCGTATAGCCGTTGGGGCCGGGTACAAGGGAGATATTTTCAGTTCCGCCCGAGGCAAGCGGCGCGGCCTCAAGGGACGCAAATTCGGCGCCCAACGCGAGTCGGGAAGTGGTATCAAATTCGCCGCCGGCCGGTACTACGCTCCAGCGGTTCGCGGCTCCGGAAATGATGCAGCCGCTCTGTAGAAACGGCGCTCCTAGCGTATTGTGCCACGCGGGGCTTATTTCAATATCGTTTGTTCCTCTGTTGCTGATCGCGAGGCTGGCATAATGAACCGCGTGACCTGAAATCACCGCGTCTATTTTTTTGAAGGAAAGGGGCATTTCAGGTTCCGGGCTTTCCATCGTTGAGACAGCCCAGGCGGCTTCATTATCTGAATCCTTCCCGTTAAAACGCCAGGCAAGATTAGCGGTCCAGCCGTGGGGCGGCAGCGCGATACCGTCAACATCGTTATCTCCCCCAAAATTGGGAGCGCAGGGAAAATTCCCCGCAATGTGATAGAGCAGATTCGCCTTCCAGAATTGCTCTTCAACAGCGCCGAAAGGCTTTCCGGAACTGGAACGGAACCAGGGAAGCCAATGGGCGTTAATACGGTTTTTCCCCTGGATATTCGTAAGCTCGGGGATCATTCCCCCGATGTCGTCTATCATAACCCTGATACGGTCCTGCTCTAAGAGAGTGGCTTCCCGTCCCCCTAATTCCTTTACGCGCTCTACACGTAAAGCGCTTCCGTTATTCGACATAATTACCCTCCTTAAATTTCAGGGCCTTCAGCCCTAAATAATCTATTCAATAATAAGACGCGGCGGTTTTTCAGTCCCGGCAGTCTATTACACTTGCGGGCTTTCGAGGTTATAAACGCTGGATCATGTCCAGCAGCGCGCCTGTTTCAGCGGGGATCGTTTGAGCATTCACGGTCCGATTTATGGCGCGGATAAGGGAAGCGGGGATCGGCACGGGACCGGTCAGGGGTTCCACGGTCCCGGAAAACTTTGCCGGGTGGGCGGTGGAGAGCAGCCCCGCAGGCCCGCAGGCGGTTTTGTTTTCAGCGAAAAGTTTATCCATGCCTTTCCAGGCGACGGCGCTGTGGGGATCAAGAAAGTAGCTCTCTTCCTTATACACCCCGGCGATAGTCTTTTTTGTCTCATCATCAGAAACGGACACGCCCAGGATGATCCGCTTCATCTCTTCCCAGGAAAAATGCGCCGCCATGCGCTCAAAGTTGCTGGGCGCGCCTACGTCCATGGCGTTGGAAATGGTGGCCTGTGAGGTCCGGGCCTGGTACTCGCCGGACGCGAGATAATCGGGAACGGTCCTGTTGATATTGGTAGCGGCGATGAACTGTTTAATTGGCGCGCCCATCTTCATGGCGTACAACCCGGCGGTCAAGTTACCGAAGTTGCCCGATGGAACGCAGAGGGTCAACGCCTCACCGCTCCGCAGTCCGAAACGCCCGCCTTTTACCTCGGCGCCCTTCACCCTCGGCGTGGCCTCACCGTCAGCGTCGGTCCTGGCCGTAAAGGCCCTGCCCGCGGCGGCGGCATAGTAAACCACCTGGGGAATAAGCCTGCTCACGTTTATTGAGTTCGCCGATGAGAGGACCATCTTTTTTTTAAGACTCTCATCGGCCAGGGCCGCCTTTACCAGCCGCTGGCAATCATCAAAACTCCCCTCCACCGCCAGGGCGGAGATGTTCTTCCCCAGTCCGGCGATCTGCTGTTCCTGCAGAGGTGTCACCCTTCCTTTGGGATAGAGTACGGTCACGAAAATTCCCGGCGCCTCAAAAAAACCGTCCGCCACGGCGCCGCCGGTATCGCCGGAAGTAGCCACCAAAATCCGCAGAGGCTTCTCTTCGCCCCGGCGGAGATACGCGAAGGCTCTGGCCATAAAGCGGGCGCCAAAATCCTTGAACGCCGCTGTCGGCCCGTGGAACAGTTCCAGTACCAGCCGGTCGCCAACGCCGACCAGCGGTGCGCCAAAGGGATATGCCGAATGGACAATATCCTCCAGTGCCGCGCCGGGTATTTCATCTTCCACATAGAGTTTAATCGTTTCAAAGGCGATATCACAAAAATCCATGGTACCCAGGGAGGTTTTTACCGCCGCGGAATACCGGGGAATTTCCTCAGGCACAAAGAGGCCGCCGTCAGGGGCAATGCCGGCAAGAGCCGCCGCCGCGAAATTGACCGCGTCGTTTTTGTTTCGGGTACTGAAATAGCGCATGAATCATACTACCATGAAGCGGGAAAAACGCCAAGTCGATTTTTGTTTCAGGCGGAATTCCGGCGCCCTGTCTTACTATACGGTTGTGTAAGGCCTGGGTACAAAACATGGCGTTTGTTTATCGCAGCTTTTTACGCAGTTTCCTCTTCCGGTTGCGTTCCGCGGCTTTAGCGGCATTATTCACGTCCGGTTTTCCACCGCTTCCGTTCTCATCGTAGACCCGAACCGCTTCCCTGCCGGGCAGACGTGATGTGATAATGATCCATGCGATACCGAACAGAATCATTCCGAATGAAAGAATCTGTCCGGTGGAAAAGCTGAGGGGCGGATGGGTATAAGCCGGAGAGAGATTGGTTTTGACGAATTCGATCCGGTAGCCCAGATCCGCGTCGGGTTCACGGAAATATTCAATGAAAAAACGAAAGAAACCGTAACCCGCAAAGTACAGGCCTATGAGAAAACCCTTGAAGGGCTTACGGTTGCGGAAAAACCAGATAATGGCCCAGAGGATCACCCCCTCAAAAAGGGCCTCGTAGAGCTGTGAAGGATGCCGCGGTAAATTCACCCAGGCGCCGCTGATCGCCGTACCGGTTTGAGCCGCAGCCGCCCGCACCCAGTCCTCACCGGACGGAAGGGGCGCGGCGTTGGGAAAGAGCATACCCAAGGGACCGGTAGTTACCCTGCCGTACAGTTCGGCGTTGATAAAATTCCCCAGCCGCCCAAAAGTATAACCCAGGGGTATACTGGCGGCGTACATATCGCCAATCTCCCGGAAACTAAAACGCTTCACCCGGGAAAAGATGATCACCGCCAGGAGTCCGCCCACAGCGCCGCCGTGATAGCTCATCCCCATAAGGCCGGTAAACCGCCCCTCTCTAAAGGGCCAAAACACAAGCCAGGGCTGCCGCTGGTAGATATCACTGGTTTCATACACGATAACGGCGAAGAACCGCGCCCCCAAAAGCAGCCCCAGTATGCCCCAGAAAAACAGGCCCGAAAGCTCATCTTCGCTCATCGGGAAACGCCGTTCCCGCACCTGCCGGCGGTACAACAGAAAAGCGACGCCAAAAGCAATGATGTACATGAGGCCGTACCAGCGTAACGGAAGACCGGGGATTATTTCCGGCTTAAGCCAGGAAGGAAAGGATGCGGACAATAACATATTGTCTTATTATAAAAGTCAAAGGGTTAAGAGTAAAGGTATACGCATATAGCCGGTTTGACCGGGACCGGCGTATAAACAAAAAACATCGCGGATTCAAAAACGCCGTCCGGGTTCAATTTCCGGACGGCCCCTCCCTTTCATTCGAAAATCTGGTTAATACCCCGGAATTCTCTCCGTGGAGGCTCATTCGCTCACTATTACCGGTCTTTCAGACTTGGCAAGCTGCTGGTCCATCATGTCCAGGGCCTGCTGAGCCTTGAACTGGGCGAAAGCCGCTTCCTTATTCCCCAGTATGCTGGCTACTGCGGATTTTGCGTCGGACTTCTTGAACTCCACCAGATACCACCAGGTGCCGTCCGGGCTCTGCCAGCGCTTGATTGGCCGCGCGCCTGAAAGGTTCACATTGGTGAGCTGCCGGCTGACATCCTCCTGCATGGAGGCGTTGGCCAGAGCTCCCACGTTACCGGCGTCAAGGTTGTAGTCGGTGAACATGGCCTGTACCTTGTTGTCAAGCTGGCGGGCAACAGATACCCTGGCCCGGGCTTCCGCGGTAGTCATGGACATGGAGGGGGAGGTCTGCCTGGCGGAACCGATGCCCCAAATAACATCTTCAGGCGGGAAATCATTGAGCCAGTCGGGAGTGGTAACCGGCCCGGCGGCTGTGGCAGGCGCCGGAGAGGAGCCGCAGCCGGCCATTACCAGCACGGTAAGCCAAAAGATCAAAACAACAAAACGGATTTTCTTCATGCAAATAACTCCTTTGTTTGGTCTAGAACATCCAGCCTACGCCGATTTTGAAAAGGATGCCGTGACCGAAATTGGTATCTATTCCAAAAGACTGCGCATCGCCGCCCACCGGAATAGCGGCCCCGTAAAGCAGTTGTGCCCGCAGGAAGGTTATCTCGCTGAAGAAATAATCCAGGCCCGCGCCGCCCCTTATCCAGATATCACTCCACCATTCCTCCTGAGTACTCAAGGTAAGTTCAAAATCAGCTCCCGCGGTGGGGAAAAAAATAAACTTGGTCGAAACGGGAATGGGGTATTTTCCGTAAACGCCCAACTGCAGCGCCCCGGTATTGTCAATGCCGCTGTCTTTGCCGCTGATAGAACCTCTCTGGCCCCCTATATCTACCCTTATCGCTTCGACCGCCTTATACAGGAAGCCAAAATTCAATTCCATGTACTCACTGAGGCCGAAAAACCCGAAAGCGCCAAAGGATGAACGGTTCATACTCCATGTGCCGGTTAATGTACTTTTTAACGCTTCACTAGGTCCATCGTACGTCTCTACCGGGATTATATTCCCTCCGTTAAAAGTACCCCCGGCCAGGACGCCAAGCCCCCAGGCCTTGTCCAGGGCAAAGGCCGCCGAACCTATAAGCGTCAAACAGAGCAGCAAAAGCAGCATCTTTTTCATCACTAAACTCCTTTCTTAGAGAATATTACTTTATGGAAAACTTCCATAATTCCCCATATAAACCGGATTCATCCGGTTTTCACCGCCGGGAGTTTGCCGCGCTTTGTACATAAAACCTCAAAAAATCGCCGGTTAGGCGGTTTTACCCTGCGGGCTCCTAGAATGGTTCCGAGGTCATAGCCACTATTTCAGCGGTTTTTACATCCAGGGCTTTGCTCCGCAGTCTCCTCGTGGATCCGCTCCCGCTTATGCTTCCGGTAATTACAATGGACGCTCCCAGCATTTTTCCGATAGACACCGCTGAATTATCGTCCACCTCTCCCGAAGACTGAAAGTAATGTTCGCTCTTGATGGCGTCAAGGCTTTTCCGGTCCACTATCCTGAATTTTTTGGTTTCTACGAGCAGATAGGCCAGTTCCTCCAGCACAAATTCCGCGATTTCCCCATCGGAGGATGAAATGCTTATGATTGCCACGGTTGCCCCCGCCGGCAGATCGTCTACCAGTGTCTGCGCCGCCCGGTAAACGGCGTCTTCGATGCCGCCGCTACTGCCGGTATCCCTTTGAGGCTGGGGACTGCCGGCCCGCCGGGTTTGTAAGCTCTCGGTCTGGAGAATATTCAGGTCCAAAAGCCTGCCGTACCTGATCAGTAAGCCGAGCGTAAGCCTGTTTGAGGAGAGATCTACCACGACCTGTTTCCTGGCGCCGATATTCCATTGATTGCGCCTTGGCGTTGTTTCCGCAACCTCAATAATATATTTGCCGTTGCGTACTATTATTTTTTCAGTAGTTTTGGGCGCTATATGGGCCGCTATTGCATTGTTAACCCAGACCGCAATATCCCTGCCTGCCTCGGCCGTATTAATGAGTATCTCCGATTCCCCCTCTCTGGCCGAAGCGTTGGGATCATTGGGCGGACCGAGCCTTGACTGAGGGTATAATCCCACCGAAAGGCTTAATCCCAAGAGAGCCCCCAGTATTACTTGTCTCATGGTTTCTCCTCCAGCCGGCTTCAGCGTACAAATCAGCATAGACACAATCTTTTATCGTTGTATAATACAATCTTTTTGCGTTCTATGTCAATACAAAAAGGTGGTAATAATTAACATAAAAGTAAGAGACCGGCATGCATGATAGAAGATTATGACGAAGACGAACCGCTCATTGAGGCTCAGATCAAACGGGTAGCGTCCCGTATCAAGGAGGAACGGGAAAAGGCCAGAATTTCCCAGATGAACCTCTCCCTTTTAGCGGGCTTGTCCCAGAACCAGGTGTTTTGTATCGAAACGGGGAAACGGACCCCTAATCTCTATAGTATTTTGAGAATCTGTGACGCCCTGCACATTAATCCCGCCGTTTTGTTTGACAATCCCGACGAGGAACGCCAAAAGGCCCGTGAAACGATCATCCGGCTTGTGTCAAAATATGTGTAAGCGGACAGCGGTTGATTGGAAGGCGATGGTCCATACCCCGGAGCTTGCTCCGGAAATTTGTAATACCTTAGAATGTTGTAAAACGATCTTCGTATCAGGGTATGGACCATCGCCAGTACAATAAATTTCCTCTCCAACGAAGAACCCAGGAGCTTGCTCCTGGGTTCTTCCTTTACGGCGGCGTCAAAACCGGCTATACTGGCGGTATTCTTGATGAAGTCTTTTCGGCTGCAAGCCCTCTGCGTCATTGTTATCTGCTCCGCCGCGTGTGCCGTCCGCGCCAAAGTTCCCCCGCCGCAGATGGAATTCGTCCTGGGAACGGTCTGCAGCGTTAACCTGTACGAGGACGGAAGCGATAAACTGTACAGCCGGATATTCACGCGGATACGGGAAATTGACCGGACCATGAGTGCCGTGCCTGGATCTCAAGCGTCCGGGCAGGAGGTTTCCGAAGTCGTCCGGATCAACCGAAACGCGGGAATCGCCCCGGTGCGTGTTTCGGCCGAGCTGTTTGATGTGCTGGAACGAGCCTTGTATTACGCGGAATTGAGCGGCGGCGCTTTTGATCCCACCATAGGGCCGCTGGTTATGCTCTGGGGTATAGGGACCCCGGCCGAGAGAATCCCGGACGAGGCGGAGATTGCCGGGGCTTTGTCCCTGGTGGATTGGCGGGACCTCGTCATTGACCGGGAGGCGGGAACCGTTTTTCTCAGGCGGCCGGGTATGGCGCTGGATTTGGGCGGTATCGCCAAGGGCTACGCGGCGGATGAGGCGGCCCGCCTGGCGCGGGAAGGCGGGGCCTGGCGCGGGATCTTTGATCTGGGCGGCAATATTCTGGCCCTGGGCGGCCGGGACAATGGCGGCGATAACCGGGGAGAAGCCGTGCCCTGGCGCATTGGCGTTCAGGATCCGCTGGGTGAGCGGGGCGCCTATATCGGCGTATTGCCGGTGCGGGATAAAAGTATTGTTACCAGCGGAATTTACGAGCGTTATTTTGAAGCCGGCGGCCGGCGCTATCATCACATCCTTTCAACCGGGGATGGCCGCCCGGTAAACAACGGCCTCCTTTCGGTGACCATTATTGCCGATTATTCCATCGACGCCGACGGTCTTTCAACAACGGTCTTTGCCCTGGGCTATGAAAAGGGCAGGGCCCTGGTCGAGGCTCTGGCAAATACCGAAGCTATTTTTGTTTTTGAAGACCGCACGGTAAAAATTACCGCCGGTATAGAGGGAATTTTCAGCCTGACCGTCAGCAATTATACCCTTTGCCATAAATCAACTTAATCGCCGTTTTTATGTCCCCGGCGATCTTCAACTCCGCCGCCGGACCGTTCGGTTCCGCGGCTTCGGGTGTGGGCCCGAGAAAGCCGGTAAAGCCCAGGTTACGGGCAGTTTTGACTCGGGCGTTAAGGCGGCGTACGGGCCGCAATTCGCCGGTAAGAGAGAGTTCCCCGGCGATAACCAGGCCGGCGGGCAGGGCCAGGCCGGTACGGGCGGAGTATAGGGCGCAGGCAAGGGCCAGTTCTACTCCCACCTCGGTGATGCGAATGCCGCCGGCTACGTTTACGTAGAGGTCCTGATCCGAAAGCCGCAGCCCAAGATGCTTTTCCAGAGCCGCCGCTACCCGCGAGACCCTGGCGGAATCGATTTTATCCGAAAAAACCCGGCTCACGGCGCCCTTGGCGGGGATGATCAGGGCCTGTATCTCCACCAGAATGGTCCTTGCGCCTTCCAGTACGGCGGCGATGGCTACCCCGGCGGGCAGATCCCCTTCCCGGCGGATCAGAAAGAGGAGACTCGCATCCTCCACGGTCTGTAGGCCCCGCTCGTCCATGGTGAAAATACCGATCTCGTCTATTGAGCCGAATCGGTTTTTGGCGGCCCGCAGGAATCGGCAGTCCTGAGTACCGGCAAGGCCGGCGGTTTTGTCGTTCTGCTCAAAATAGAGAACCGTGTCCACCATGTGTTCAAGGGTTTTCGGCCCGGCTATGAGGCCCTCCTTGGTAACATGCGCCGCCAAAAACAGGGCCGCGTCGTGTTCCTTCACCCAGGAGATAAGCTCGAAAGTACAGTACTTCATCTGGTTTACGGTACCGGGCGCGGATCCGGCGGAAACTGAGAACAGTGTCTGGGCGGAATCCACCATGACTAGTACCGGCTTTACCGCGTTCAGTATTGTCTCGATTTCCTCAAGGCCGCCGGTACAGACAATTTCGATTTTTTCAACGGAACTTCCGCCCAGCCCCAGACGATCCGCCCTGAGCCGCACCTGGCCGGCGGACTCTTCCCCGGAAATGTAGAGGATGCGGCCCTTGGTTTCCACCGCGGCGGCGGTTTGTAGCAGCAGGGTGGACTTGCCGATGCCCGGTTCGCCTCCCACCAGTACCGCGGAACGTTTCATGATACCGCCTCCCAGGACCCGATCCAGCTCGCCGATGCCGCTGGAAATGCGGCTCCCTTCCTGGGGATCCACCGAGGAGAGGGGCAGCGATTGGGGCAGGCCCCGGCCCGCGGCGCCGGAGTGTCCGCCCGGCGCTGAGCCTGCGGCGGTTTCAATCAGGGTATTCCATTCCCCGCATTCGGGACAGCGGCCCAGCCATTTGGGCTCCTCATGACCGCAGGCGGAACATTTGAAGATAAACGCTTTCTGTTTTTTCATTCTCAAAAGTATACTACAAATTCATGCTTAACACAGACCTTAGATTCTTCTATTATCAAAGAATGGATTGGCTAAGCAAACTCTATTCTATTCCCGGCATTCTTTTGGGCCTTACTGTCCATGAATGCTGTCATGCCCTCTGCGCATGGAAGCTGGGAGACAGCACGGCAAAAGATCGGGGAAGAATCACATTGAACCCTCTGAAGCACATCGACATCATCGGCTTCATCTTTATTATATTTGCCGGTTTCGGCTGGGCAAAGCCGGTGCAATTCAACCCGGAGTACCTGCGCCACCCCCGGCGGGACAAGGCCCTGATCGCCGCCGCCGGCCCTTTCTCAAACCTAATCCTGGGGATTGTATTAATCCTTGTGTTAAAAGGGCTGTTTTTCCTTCGCTTTGGCATAGGCAACAACGCCGCCGAAGCCCTTATCATTGGCATATACTACGCCGCTGTAATCAACTTCGGGCTGTTTGTGTTCAACCTGATCCCCATTCCGCCCCTGGACGGCAGCCATATTGTGTTTTCCGGCCTCAACCTCAGCCCCGAAACGGAGTACCGGATTATGCGGATTGGGGGGCCTTTGTTGTTCCTCATCTTGATCATTCAGAGCCGCACGGATGTTACCATCATCCCCATCGGGAAAATAGTCGGGGCTATTGTGGAACTGCTGTTATAGCGGAGGCTCATTTTTTCTCCAGTCGCCACGAAATCGTACAGTTCCATTTATGTGGAAAATCCTCCGACGCGGCCTTTACGCTGAGCCGGCCCGGTTTAAAACGGACGCCCGCGCTGAACGCGGTGTCCCATTGCCCTTCCTTGTCCGCGGCGGCGGTGTATCCCACCTTGGTTTTGAATTGAAAAACCCCCGGCGACCAGGAAAGCTCGCAGCCCGCCTTGGCGGAATCAAAGTCCCAGGGGGATTGGGGCGCCGGATAAGGCGAGGGGGTTTCTTCAAGGGAACTATGCCCCTTTAGGGAACCGGAAAGATTGACGCCCAGGGGACTGCCGACCACGGCTCCGCCCGCTGTCCGCCGCGACAAACCGGGAACCGGAACCGGCGGAATATTCAAAGAGAGGCCCAGGGTTCCGTCGATACCATCGGTTATTTTGCGGGTATCCGCGGCGTTTCGGCTCGCGCTGAGGGATATTCGGGATACCCTCAATGGAAAAGGTTGAGCGCCGCCGGCATTTTTCCCGCCGGCGCGGTTCACCGGGGCGGGAAAACGATACGAAATGCCGCTGGAACTCCGATTAAACGGTTTGCCCAGGCCGGGGCCCCGGAGACTGGTATTGAGCCGGAACAGGCTGCTCCGCTTTCCTTTCCACTCGATTTTGCCGGCGGTTCTGAAACCCGCTCCGGGACTCGAGCCGTCCCTGCCGGTGAAACGTTCGCCCCCGCCGTCCGCGGCCAGGGAGATTGCCAGGGGACCGGCCCGGGTTTTTCCGTTCGACGTTTTCCCCCTTGTTCCGGGCAGCGGCGGATTGACGCGAATGCCCAGGCTGCCGTATATATCCCGGCCCCAGGCAAAGGTTTCGGAGTAAGCCCAATCGGAACTGAGGGATAGCAGTGGAGTATTCACCAGCAGCCCCAGGGCGTAGAGGTGGAATTCCCGGTCCGGCAGGGGCGGGGGATCGGAAAACCAGGAATCGCTTTTCCGGGCGGGAAGCTCTGCCCCGGTGTAAAATCCTTCCAGGAGGACCGACACTTTTTCGGCGAACTGCGTTTCCAGGCCGCCTGAAAAATCAGGCCGGAAACCGGTTTCGGTCCCGGTTTGGGCTGCGGCAAAGCCCCTCAGCCGGGTTCCCGGGAAAAGGCTAAGCCGGGGACTGGACAGGTACAAATAGGCTTCCGGCTCTTTGGATGCGGAGACGCTTGTCCTGAGATCCGCCATGAGGGGCTTATGATTCTCCACGTATGGCGCCGAGCGGCTCCAGGGGCTGCGGATCCGGGCCGAGAGCCCCCATTCGTCCAGTACCCCGTAGAGCAGCCGGGAACCGGTGGGCTTGTGGTACATGCCGCCGCCGAAATTGCTGACTCCGTCCGCGGGATCGCCCCACGGGGGGTCCTGTTCAAAATTGAACGGACGCTTATCAAGCGCCAGCCCTCTCAGGGACAGGCCCGGCAGGGGGAAGTCCAGCCGGAGTTCCCCCCGGTTACCGAGGGTTTTACCCTCATCCCACACGCCGGCCCAGAGCAGCTTCCAGTCCAAAAGGGGCTTATCTTCCGCGGTCCCCGCAGGCGCGGTCTCCGTGGACGCGGTTCCCTCGGGCATAGTTTCAGCGAAAGAAAACGCGCCAAACAGAAGCAGCGCCCCCAATACACAATATTTCATGCCCCTTAAAAGGCGCGAAGATACGTGGCGCTTTAGTCAAATGGGGAAAGCTTGAAAAATACCGCTGCTTTTTCATAACCGGCGTTTTGGGATTGTATTAAGACACTTGACAAAGACTTGTACAAAACACCGTAAACAACTACACTATTTCAATGCTTTTGACCAAATCGCGCGTACAGTCAGCCTCCCCGCAAACGACAGCGCCGGACACAGAGGCGTCCGCGCCGCGGTTCAGGTTTGTGGTCGCGGGGGGGGGGGGGGGGGGGGGGGGGGGGGGGGGGGGGGGGGGGGGGGGGGGGGGGGGGGGGGGGGGGGGGGGGGGGGGGGG
>JAISBR010000087.1 GCA_031266095.1 Treponema sp.
TGGCTAAGTTTCCCTTTTCAGTTTTTAGGCGGGCGGGGCGGCGGTTTTATTCCGTTGCTTTCAAAAATGAAGCTACCGGGGAATACCTGCCGGCAATAAGTACAAAGCAGGAAACAGAGGTTGATGAGCAGGTCAACGGTTGCTTTCAGCGCCGGGGAGAGGTTTGGCTCGTTCGCCAGTTGTTTCCGGGCCTTTTCTATGGTTTCCGGTATGTTTATGCGGTTTCCGCCCGGCTCCAGGTTTTCGCTGGTACGTCTTGGTTTCGTTCCGTTTCCGTTGGGGGATGAAATTTTTGACCCGCTCCCACAACTCCTCCGTCAGTTCCCATGATTTGATACCGCTGCCTGCTATTCTTTTCATACTTCCCTTATCGGTTCTTTCCTAATTTACGGATAAATTCTTACAAAAGCAGACGAATGAGATGGTGGAATATTTCATATAGTAGACTTGTTGGAAACTTCAGTTTCCGAACAAATTTCGCTGAAAAACTGCAATTTCATGTAAATTTTTGCAAAGTTAAAAAAAATCGTTATTTATTAAAATAATATTGACAAAATTTCTCTTATTATGTAGAATAAACGAAATAAAACAAAATAAAGTAAAATAAAATAGAAGAGAATATGTTACTTAAAGAGGCGTTTGTATGGTGAGAATATGTTGATGGTAGAACGCTTTAAAAAGATAAGGCGGATTGTTGAATACCAAAACAGCGCTAGTGTTGTGCAATTAGGGGCTGAGCTTAAGGTGTCGGACGCCACAATCAGGAAGGATCTGAAAATTCTTGAAAAACAGGGACATTTAAGACGTACGCATGGCGGCGCGGTTATTGTGGACAGAGGAGGGACATCCCGTGAGGCCAAACTACGGGAGGTTATGGGAAAAAATATTAACGAGAAAAGAAAAATCGCAAGAAAAGCATATGAAATGATCAAAGACGACGAAGCGATTATACTGGACGTGTCTTCTACCGCGGGTATGATATGCGAACACATAAAGAAAAATGAAAAGCGAAAGCTGACTGTGGTCACAAATTCCGCGATCGCGTTGATGGAGTTGATAGATTGTGAGAATGTTCAACTCATCATGATTGGCGGTCAAGTACAATCGAGCGTTGCGTCATGTGTGGGAGCCTTTGCCACGGATATGCTTCGGAACATAAGAGTAGACAAAGCTTTTATTGGGGCCAACGGAATTGATCTTCAACGGGATATCATCACGACCCCCAATCTTTTTGAGCGGGAAGTCAAAAGGGCGATGATAAACGCCGCCGGGAAAACGGTAATTGTGGCGGACAATACAAAATTCGGCAGGCTGTATTTGGGCGCGCTATGTCGTTTGTCGGAAGTAGATTGCATTATAACCGACGATGGAATATCCCAGGACACGCTAAAACTCGCAAAGGACAGTAGTGTGAATATCGTTGTTGGTGATTGCGAATAACTAAAAAAAGCGGCGATATTGATAAAACTTATAATATAAGACTTATAGAGGTATATATGAACTTTATTACGACTGAGGAAGAAAAGAAAAGACACATCACAGACTGGTGGCCGGCAATCAAAAAATGGCCGGAAGACAAAATAGCGGCGCACCTTCCGGTTTTTATTGCGGCGCCCGAAACCATAGAGGAAGTACAGGAAGCGGTAAAGTACGCTTATGATCACAATTTGACAGTGGTTCCGTTTGGGGGCGCATCCGGCGTATTGGGCGGTATTGTACCGGAAAAACCCGCTCTTTCAATCGATATGCAAAAACTGACCGGTGTTGTCGAATTTGATATGGATAACCACCTGGTTACCGCATACGCGGGAATGTTTTGCCTGGAGCTGGAAAACTACCTGAATGAGCGCGGCTTTACGCTTGGGCACTATCCCCAATCCATCGAGCTGGCAACGCTTGGAGGTCTGATTGCCACAAAGTCTTCCGGCACTTTCAGCAGCAAATACGGCAGTATTGAGAACATCATGCAATGTGTAGAGGTCGTTCTTCCCAACGGAGAAATTTTTACAAACCGAAATGTTCCCCGTTTGGCAACCGGCCCGCATATTCCTGCCATGTTCATCGGCTCGGAAGGAACTCTTGGCATTATTACGAAGGTTACCTTAAAGGTTTGGAAGCTGCCTGAACGGCGTGAATTCCGCGGAATTGAATTTGACAGCATGGAAGACGCTATTCTGACTGCCCGGGAATTCTATCGCCGGGATATTGTTCCGGCGGTAGTCCGTATCTACAATCCGGCCGAAGCGCAGGGACATTATGCCAAAATCAATCACCGTTCAAACAAGATACTGATGATTGTGGGAATTGTCGGAGCCGAAACGGTAGTACCTGAATTGCTCAAACAGGTACTTCTTACTTCCCAAAAACGCGGAGGCTTTGATCTGGGCGCTGAAATCGGCAACAATTGGGAACAACACCGCTATAACGCTGATTGGCTGGAGGAAGGAAACGCAAGGGATACGATTATCGCGGATGCCATCGAGGTCAGCGGTAACTGGACGGTCCTTCCAAAAATGTATGAAGCAATCTCAAAAAGACTGGAAGGCAAAGTCGATGAACTTTGGGCGCATTGCTCGCATTGTTACCCAAGCGGCGCGAATATTTACTTTATCGTATTTGCGACGGGAAAAGACAGGGAGGATACATTAAAAAAATACAATGAAATTTGGGACGTCGTTATGGAAGGGGCTTTGGGAGCCGGCGGATCGGGCGCTCATCATCATGGAATAGGACGCCAGCGTCTGCCATGGTTCCGGGAAGAAATTGGGGAAACTTCTTATAAGATCCTGCGTGAAATAAAAAAAGCAATAGATCCCCAGGGCGCGTTTAATCGCGGACTTTTGGGCTTTGAATAAAGAAAAGAGCCAATCCCAAAACTCTGTTAGGAGGATATACAGTGATAAAAGCTACAAATCAGATCGGGAAAGAATTGAGAATGAGCCGTTTGTTGAATCCTGTGTCCAAAAGAACGATCATAGTGGCCTATGCTCATGGCATTTTGATGGGACCGGTGAAAGGATTGAAAACCAATGAGGAAATCCGCCTGCAAAATAAAGCGCTGCGTTGTGCGAACGCTGTTCTGGTGCCGATGGGCTTCCTGCCGTTTTGCCAGGATCTTTTTACCGGAAAGAATGCCCCGGAGTTGTATGCGTTGTATGAATGGGAATGTTTCTGTCGTCCGAGCAAACAACTGGGTTATGTTGAGGGAGCGGTCGAGTCAATTACTTCTATTGAACGCGTGCTTGCAAGCGGCGCAAATGGGGTTATGACATACCTGTTCGTCGGCTTTGACGATCCGCGGCTGGAAGCGAATGAAATGCGCCGGAACTACGAAGTAAATGAGTTATGCCAAAAATATGGATTGCTCCATATTATTGAACCGCGAATAGTAACCAACAAAGAAACCGGCAAAGACGGAAGAAAAAATCTTGACGCAATGATGCTTAATACCCGTATGGCTGCTGAATTGGGCGCGGATTTTGTCAAGGTTGTATATCCGGATACGCCGGAAAGACTAAAAGAACTGCAGGATGCCTGCCCTGCGCCGTTGCTCATAGCCGGAGGATCTAAAATTTCGGATGAAGAAGCTGACAAAATGGCGGAAGCCGCTGTAACAGCCGGAACCGCGGGGCTTGTTTTCGGGCGTAACATTTTCCAGGCGGAAGATTCCGCAAAGACTCTGGAGCGTTTTAGAAATATCGTGCATGGGGAGTAATTACCGGATCAACAGTTTTCGGGGTTTCCGGCTTGAAATCTTTCAAAATAGATTAACAAGGTGAGCTTGTTCCAAAACTAATTGACTATGCGCTAAAGCGCATGGTGCGAACCTTCGGTTCGATGGAACAAGCTCTTGCGGTTTTTCGACCTATGGCCTACAAAACCGCGGTTTTTAAAGGAAGCTGTTCCAAAAACTGAAGTTTTGGAACAGCCTCAGGTGTAAAACTCCCTTCAAAAAATTTGTAGTTTTATGTAAACTCTTGTAAAATCATAAAAATTTTGTTGACAGGCGGTGTTTCCGCTGTTACAATAGGCCGGTAAGGTGAGGCTTTTTAATGAATGACTTTCTTGAAATCCGGAATCTTTCCAAAAATTACGGTATTGTGCACGCGCTTAAAAATGTCAGCTTTTCCATAGCGAGAGGGGAAGTTCATGCCCTTCTGGGTGAAAACGGCGCGGGCAAGTCCACCCTGATCAAGATTATTTCCGGCGAGGAGGTTCCCAGTGACGGTTCTCTCTTTATCGACGGCAAAGAAGTAAAGACTTTTAACCCCGCCCACGCCATGGCGTCGGGGATCGCTATGGTGCATCAGGAATTGGCGATTTTTGAAAACATGAGCGTAGGGGATAATATTTTCCCCAATATCAATTTCCTTTTGCCCGGCGGCTTTATTAACCAGCGCGGCGCTGACAGGGAAGCCAAAGCCCTGATTGACCTTTTTGGAATAAATATCTCACCCCGGCAGAAAATGGATTCTCTTACCATGGGCCAGCAGCAGATTGTGGAAATACTCCGCTGTGTTAGTGCGGGTAAGGAGATTATACTCTTGGACGAACCGACTTCGGGGCTGAACAGGGAAGAAGTAAAGAAGCTCATGGAGATCATCCGCCGCCTTAAGAGCCGGGGGATTACGGTAGTGTATATTTCCCACCGAATCGACGAGATAATGGAAATAAGCGACAGGGTTACGGTGCTCAGGGACGGCGCTTATGTAGGAACCTATGTCAACGACACTTCCCTCAGCGAGATGGAGCTTATCGGTCATATGGTAGGCAGGGAACTTTCGGGAACACTCTATTCGGCCAGAACCGAGGACGACATAGCCACGGAGGAAGTGGTTTTTGAGGTAAAAAATTTTTCCAAAAAGAATTCGGTAGAGGGTATAAGTTTTTCACTTCACCGGGGAGAGGTCCTCGGTTTCTTCGGCCTTGAAGGCAGCGGCACCAATACGGTAAGTCGGATGATTTTCGGCCTTGAGGCCGTTGATACCGGAGAACTGTACCTTAAAGGGAAACTGATAAAAAAACCCGGCCCTGATGTTCTGGTCCCCGCCGGAGTAATGTACCTTAACAACAACCGAAAAAACGCGGGGCTGCTGCTTAACTCACCGGCCATTGATAACCTTGCCGTTCCGCTTCTTGAACAGCTTTCCGATGGCTTTTTTATCAACCGGAGCAAGATGGTAGGCCATGCGGAAAAATATATCGGCGAATTCAACATAGTCATCCCGTCGGTTTACCAGAGGCCCCGTAATCTTTCCGGCGGTAATCAGCAAAAACTGATGTTTTCTATTTGTATGGGTAATACCCCGGAAATTATCATCATCAATGAGCCGACCAGGGGCATTGATGTAGGCGCCAAGGGGGAGATTCACCGTTTTATTCTTGAGCTTATCAAAAAAGGCCTCTCGGTCATCGTGTTTTCCAGCGAGATGCCCGAGCTTATCAGCCTCTGCGATCGGGTTATCGTCATGGCGAAGAACCGTATTTTTGGCGAGGTATTCAAGGGCGGCATGAGTCAGGAAAAGATTATGGCCAGGGCGGCGGGTTCTGCCGCGGCGGAGGCATAAGTGAAAATCACCAACAGGACGCGGTTTTCGACAGGCGTTAATTTTTCTTCTTTTACTATTATCATACTGACTCTTGCGCTGGGGGCGGGCCTTACCTTTACCAGTGAGACTTTTCTTTCGGTAAATAATATTGTTTCCATTCTGTACGGCGTATCAATTAACTTTTGGGGCGCGATAGGTTTTGTGTATCTGATGATCATGGGTGAGATGGATCTTTCCGTTGGTTCGGTTTACGCATTCAGCGGGATGATGGTCGGGCTTTTGATGAAGAACCACTGGCCGCTCCTGCCCGCCCTGTTTGTTGCCCTGACCCTGTCGGCGGTTATAGGTTTTATCAACGGTTTTCTGGTGGTGCGTTTCAAGGTTCCCTCAATGATGATAACCCTGGGAACAATGGCCTCGGTCAGAGGGCTTGCGAATCTGCTCTGTACCTGGCTCTATGGTTATCCCTATCCGCCCTCGTATGAGGCCCTTGCCCGCCAGAGGATAGGCGGTGTCCATCTTACGACCCTGATAATGATTGCCGTAGTGATTATTTTGGAGCTGCTACTGAAAAGAGCCTCGTTTTTTAAACAGATGTACTATGTGGGAGAAAATATCGAGACCGCCAGAATTTACGGCATAAAGGCGGGAAAACAGAAAATAGCGATTTTTACTGTTATGTCGCTGCTTGCCGGGATTGGAGGCATACTTGTCGGGTCAAGGCTCAGGTTTGCCGATTCCACCATAGGGAACGGGCTTGAGTTTACCATTTTGACGGCGGTGGTCCTGGGAGGCGCAAGCCTTTCCGGGGGCAAGGGCAGCCTGCTCAGGGCCGTAGTGGGCCTCATCTTTCTTGCCACGATTACTACGGGAATGGTAGTCCACAACATTGAACCGCTGATCCAGCAGCTTATTGTAGGGGTAATTCTTATTGTTACCGTTTTTATAGACACAAGGGTTATGGGGATGGGAGAAAGCCTCGGCGGACTCGGTGCGTCCCGTATACCGCGTCACAGCCCCGGAACAGAGGTCCTGGAATGATGAATACCGCGAAGTTGAAAGGCGCCGTAAAAACCCTCAGAACCATAGTCGGCAAAAGCCCCGAGTCGATTTCGCTTGCCCTTTGCATAATCATGATCCTGCTTTTGGGAATCACCGTGCCCCGCTACTTTTTTTCAAGCCATAATCTCAATTCCCTGGCTACCGCTGTCGCTCCGGAAGGTATTGTCGCCCTGGGGATGATGATGCTCCTTATTTCCGGGGTTTTTGATCTCTCCGTCGGTTCCGTGATGTGTCTCGGCGGTCTCGTGGCGGCCATTGCCCTTACTGCGGGCCTTCCCACTTCTTTGGCGCTTGTCCTGGGACTTGGCTCGGGTTTGGTTATCGGTATTCTCAATGGACTTATCACCGAGGTTGCCGGGGTGAATCCTCTTATTACCACTATCGGTATGATGTATATAGTCAGAGGCATTACTGAAATCACCCTGGTCAAACGGGGCAAGGCCGGATACGGCAACTTTCCCGCCGGTTTCAGGAGTATCGGGCAGGGGAAAATCTTGGGCATTCCCTTTATGCTCTGGTTGCTCGTGCTGCTTGCCCTGGTACTCGCCATGTTCCTGTTCTGGCGCCGGACCGGCAGGAGGATCTACTTTATCGGGGGTAACGAGCCGGCAGCTGCCGCCATTGGGATTAAAAAGCGAAAAATACGGATATTTCTCTTTATGGTTACCGGGATGCTTGCCGCCCTGGCGGGCATTCTTATCAATGCCAGGACGGGGGCGGCAAACCGCTATACCGGCCAGAATTCCCACCTTAACGTGATCATAGCCTGCATCATCGGGGGCGGCAGCCTTGCCGGGGGAAAGGGGAATATACCCGGAGCTGTTTTCGGTATCGTTTTTTTGGTGCTGCTCAATAACGCGTTTAATCTCTACGAGGTAAACCAGCATGTACAGAGCCTGGTAAACGGATTGGTTCTGCTTGCCGTAGTGGTTGTTGACGGATACATGAATATCCTTAAGCGGCGGGAACTCGGAAAAGAGTAGAACAGGGGATGAGGAGGAGACTGTTGACCGGGTAAGTTTGCCGGCTTTCCTGGTGGTTTCTAATTCATGGACATGGTATTAGGCGCGGAGTTTCCGCGCTGGATAAATATTTTTATGGAGGATTAATAGAATGAAAAAGCTCGGAATTTTAGGATTCGCGGTGATTCTGGCCGTTGCGATTCTGGCCTTTGGCTGCGCGCCCAGGGGAAGCGGAGCACAGACTGCATCAAGCACCAGTAAAGGTGTATACGCCAATCTTGATCCCAACCGCACCTATTATCTTTGTTCTTCGCATCAGGCGCATACCTACTTTACCGATTCCCACATCGGCCTGCGCTACGCCGCCGAATACTTCAATGTAAGGATTGTAGCGTCGGGCCCCGATGCGTGGGATACCCAGGCACAGGCACAGGCCATTGAACAGGCGATCAGTCGGCAGCCCGCCGGGATTATTACCCGTATGTGGGACAACAGCCCCCTTGACGCAATCCGCCAGGCTACCGCCGCAGGGATCCCCGTGGTTATTACCGAAACAAGAATGGGTGAAACCCAGGATGACATCGGCGGCGCCCTTACCTACATCGGCCTTAATAACTATGACTGCGGAAGGGATACTGCACGGGAATTGGTTAAACAATCTGGCTCCACCAGCGGTACACTGGTACTTATGGGCAACTGGGGCGCATCCAATACCGACGCGAAGCGGGCGGGTGTGATAGACTGGCTGAGAGAAAACGCCCCCGGCTGGCAGATTGTCGCCGAAGTTGATGACAAGGCCGATACCGCCGCTGCTATTGAAGCGGGCAAGGCTATCATCAACAACTACGCCTCCAGGGCCAGCGGCGCGATCGGCATTATCGGCCTTGACTCCTCTTCCGGTACCGGCATTTCCCAGGCCATGGAAGAACTCAACGTTCCCGCGGGATCCGCGACCATTATCGTGCATGACAGAGAGCCTTCCACCCTTGATTACATTGAGAAGGGTTATATCTCGGCGACGCTCATTAACAAAACCGCGACCGACGAGTATATGGCGATTCTTCTTATGGAAGACTGGAACAACGGTGGCATCAGGAATGTACCGCTTTCCAGTGATAACGCCGCCGCCGGCATTACCGCCCTCCCCGACAATATGTACGTTACCGCTTTTGCCATTACCAAAGACAATGTGCGGTACTTCAAGGCTGATGTAATGCCCGACGCCAGGACCAGCCTCTATAATCGCTAATGCAGAGAGTGCCGGACGCTGTGACTGTGGTCACAAAAGGCGTCCGGCGGTTTCAAAGTATCCGGGCGCTCTGCCTGTAGTTAGATGAATCTTCCCCGCCGCAAGTAGCTATTCTTGACCCACAGAATTTTTTAACCGCGGAGATGCTATGATTTAAATTATCGGGAAGAGGTGGTACTCTAGTCTGACGGGGCCGGAGAGTCGGTGGCAGGTTGGTTTTCGACATGAGGAAATCCGGAGGTGCTTCGGGTAGCGATGGAGGAACCTCGGCGCGAAGATTAGTCTAAACCGGCCACCGTAAAACACGATGCGGCTGCCAGCCACGCTGGCAGACCGCGCATAGGAGTACGGTGCACCACGCCCGATACGAGATCCTGGTCCTTATTTTATCCTAAGGAGCGGACCATTGTGCAACAACATCAGGGGCGGTATTGTACCGGAAGCTGGAGAAGAGCGACAAGGTCGCGCTGGAAGCGGGGAACCTGGCGTTCATGATGGCGAAGGAACTCATAGAGCAGGTCGGATGTGCAG
>JAISBR010000194.1 GCA_031266095.1 Treponema sp.
TATTTATCACCCCCAATAACCACACCCCCCCCCCGGGGGGGGTTTTTTTCTGTGTTTGGTGTTTTTTTTTTAACCCCCCCCCCCCCCCCCCCCCCGCCCTTAAACATTTTTGTGTTTAGCGCATTGTGCCATAGTTTCCCTTTTTGTGCTTCCTCGTTTTTTATCCGCCGGAAGGCATACCGCGTTCCCGTGTATCCGGGAAAGAAACGGCGCGGGCACGCAGGGATACCGGGGTACGATAATCCGCCTGCTCCGGAAAGGCCGTGGAACAGGCGTGTCACGCCGCTATGCGGCGCGTTTAGTAAGCGGACTCGCTGTTTCTCATCTATTCATCAAGGGCCGCAATAATGAAACTTCTGATTGCGGTTCCCACCTACAATGAAGCGGAAAACATAGCTCCCTTTATCAAATCAGTATTTAAATATGTTCCGCCTGACGCGGAAATCCTTGTAATTGATGATAATTCGCCGGACGGAACGGCCGGTATAGTCAAAACCCTCATGAAACAGTATCCCATGCGTCTGCATTTGCTGAGCCGTCCAGAAAAACAGGGGTTGGGACGGGCGTATCTTGCCGCTTTTGACTGGGGCTTGCACCGTGATTACGACGCCTTCCTCGAAATGGACGCGGACTTTTCTCACAATCCGAACTATATTCTCGGTATGATCAAAGAAAACCAAACCCATGATGTGGTAATCGGTTCCCGTAATATTAAAGGTGGTGGTGTTGAAGGCTGGAGCGCGGCGCGGAATGTTATTTCCAAGGGCGGCTCGCTCTATTCCCGTATAGTTTTAGGCTGCCCCATTAAGGATTTAACCGGTGGATTTAACATGTGGACAAGAAACGCTCTTTTGAAGATCAATTTGTCTAAAATTGTTTCAAAGGGCTATTTATTTCAGGTTGAAATGAAGTATCAAGCCTATACCGCGGGCTGCCACATAAAAGAAATACCCATCCTTTTTATCGATCGGAAACGCGGAAAATCAAAAATGTCGAAAAAAATAGTTTTTGAGGCGTTATTGAATATCTGGGAAATTAAATTTATCGCGGGAAGCAACGCCGCATTTACGCAATTTATAAAATTTTCATTAACCGGTGGACTTGGCGCGATCACCAATCTCACCATTTTTTTTCTGTGTGTGGACAAAGCCGAGCTGCCAGAAATTCCGGCGAGCGCATTCTGTTTCCTGATTGCGGGAACGCAGAATTACGTCATCAATCACACATGGACGTTTGCCTGCAAGGAGCGAAAGACGGCGCTGTCAATCAAACAATGGACGTTGTTTTTGTGTGCGTCTCTCTTTGGACTTGCGGCGAATATCGCGGTAATGACGTTTGTCATCAGACGTTTTAGTCCGCCCTATAAATTCATTGCCCAGGCCTGCGGCATCGCGGCGGGAATGATCATCAATTTTACGCTTTCAAAATCGCTTGTGTGGAGGAAAACGCATGACGGCAAAAAATGAAGAACCTCGCTGTAAGGCTCCCCGCGAACCGGTGGGCGGGATCTTGGGTATTAGACCTCCTTTGAATAAATATTTTTTGGCCGCGCTTCTTTTATGCGCCGCCATGTTGTCGTTCTTATTTTATGCATATAAAAGCAGGTTTACAATAGATGAATTACTCGCTCCGGTTATCGTCAATATTGAAGTGGACAAGGCGTACATGAACAACTACGATGTTGTCGCCGAACCGTATAGCCGAATTTTTAATCCTGAGGTCGCAGGTTCATCTCAAAACGATTTGCCTAATGCGGTTATTTTCACGGAGATTCATGGAGAATATATCCAAAAATTATTCGTACAATGCTATTATAAAGAAATAGCGGTAAAAGCCATTGATAATATCGCCGTGTTTATAGGGAATAAGACGTATTATTTTCCGAAAAGCGCGATAGAAACATGGGAGAAGCGGGAAACGGAAGACGGAATTCTGCTCCGACTACCAGTGGAACCTTATGCGAAATCCATTATAAAACCATGGATAAACTGGTACGGAGATTTAAATTTCGTGCTGAAACAAATGGTAGCCTTTTTGATTAATCCGCTCTCGTTTTCCGCCGCATTCGCCTTTATACTTATGGCTGTCGCTTTGTTATGGACTGAAATAAAAACGAATTTTTGCAATATCAAAAAATTTAAAGAAAAGAATGGAAAGCGTCTTGAAATGATCCTGCTGCTTGCGTTGCTGATTTTCGCGTTTCTTCTGCGGATTAACGGATTGACAAAACATTCCTCGGGGGTTGATGAACTCTATTCAAGCACCGTGGCGGCAAATCCGCATCTGCCGTTATTGAATACATTCAAAGATCCGGGCAATCCGCCGCTCTTTTATCTCCTGTTGCGTCTTTGGCATGAAATATTCGGCTGGTCCGAATCGTCCGGGCGACTGCTGTGCGTCGTAATCGGTATTATCGGCATTGTTTCACTTTACATTTTTGTAAAATCAATGTGCGGCGTAAAATGCGCTTTTTTAGCCGCTTTGTTCCTGACGATAAATCCATCACATATCGGCTGTTCAAACGAAATAAGGGCCTATATTCTTCAAATGACGCTCGTTCCGCTTGTATCGCTGTTCTTTTTTGGATTGCTCAAGAAAGGCGATTGTAAAAATTACGTCTTATATATTCTTGCCGGAGCCGCGATAGTAAACACCCATTACTTTGGCGTATTATTGATAATATTCAACTTTATCTATTATATAATTATTAACAGGAAACAATTGTTCGTAAGAAAAACGTTTGTTTTTTTTATCGCCAACGTTATTGTCTCTCTGTCTTTGTTGCCTTTCTTTGTTGTTACGGCGTTTCGGCGAGCACTCATGGACAGCAGTTTCAACACCTGGATTAGTAAACCGGGGAAAAGATACTTTCTGGTATTTATCGTGCTTTTGTTGGTCAGTTTTGTGTTCCCACTGATAAAACGGCTTTCAAAACCGGCAAAAAACATATCGGCACAAAGCGGCGGCCTTCTTGATTATGCCGTATATGCCAGTTCGTTCATATTCATATCGGCGTTTCTTATCTCGCTTAAACGTCCCATTCTTACATGGCGTTATCCTTCTATTTGCCTGCCGCTTTTAATTTCGGTTATGCCCCTTGCTGTTTTTAATGTCATACGCTTTGGTAGATTGGATAAGTTTATCCGTTTTGTTTTTATCCTTGTGTTAATGCAATTCTCAGGCGGTTTTAAATTATTTGGCGGCGGCGGCAATGACGTGTACAAAGAAGCGCAGGAATATATATGTGCGGATGTTGCTGCGCATATATTAAAGGCCGTCGAATTAAACGACTGGGATCCGTCATATTATGATCTTGTAAAGGTCGCTCCATTTTCTTCTGGAGAGAATTATGATGTTGTCTATATCAACCCCCTGCATAAAGATGAAGATGCCGTATCGAGGGCATTGACCGACGCGGGACTGGATGGAAGGAATGTTTTGAAAATAAGGACAACCAACGGGAAATATATATGGAAAAAGCATCTGCCATGAAGCTGAGGGAATCATATTTCAGCAATTCTCCATTTACCCGTCAGGCTCATCATGTTGGCCGATAAAGTCTTTCCATGTCTCGAATACATACCGGTTGAAAAATATCCGCATCCCCGCGAAAGACTCGTCCCGCCCATTGCGGATCTTCCCCCCGTGGGATTTACCGACGATCCCGCCGTACAGGGAACATGGAACACTATTGATTCTGTTCCGAGCATTGACTGGTTTGATCCGAATGATATTACCTACGGGAGCGGTAATTGGCTGAAAAGTTTAACCTTTAACTCTTCCGGCGTCTTACTCGTAAATTCCGCGGCGGCTCTCAGCAGAGTTGGACAAAAGATAAGATGACACTCTTGGATTTCGTCGGCTATACCGTGTCGGAATATGAGATTCGCACCATCGGCGGCACAAATTATCTCTTTATAGAAAACAAGAACGGCGATTATTCTCTGAGGGGAGACAAACCTCAGTGTTTTGTCCTGAAGCACTAATGGACAACCTCGCCCTGAAGCCGGAGTTCACGTTGACCGCCCCCGCTTAGGGAAGGGTACTTCCCTCGCTTAGGGAAGGGTGCTTCCCAGGCTTGGGGAAGGCGGCTTCCCAGGCTTAGGGGCGGGTACGCCTCAGCCTTAGGGGTGGGTACGCTCCAGCCTTAGGGGTGGGTACGCTCCAGCCTTAGGGGTGGGTACGCTCCAGCCTTAGGGGTGGGTACGCTCCAGCCTTAGGGAAGGCGGCTTTCCCCGCTAACGCACCGTGATCAGTTCATAGCGGCCGCTGCCCAGGCCAATCCGCTCCGCGTGGGCGATTTGGACGCGCCAGTCCGTAACCGGGTGAATATCGGTAAAGTGGTCCGTATTGCCGGTTTCGTCCGTGTGGGTGTGGGTACGCTCTCCCAGGATGCTGGCCGCTATGCCGGGGGCGGCGTTCACGGCGTCTATGCAGGCCTTATCCAGGGCCACCGGGTCAAAACCGGCGAAAATGCCGATGTCGGGAATCACGGCCGCGTCGCTTTCACCGTGGCAGTCGCAGAAGGGCGAAACCTGATTAACCACGCTGATATGGAAATGGGGCCGGCCGTCCAGGACGGCTTTGGCGTACTCGATCATTTTATGGTTAAGAGAGTCGTTGCTGGTTCCGCTGCTGTTACTGATGGCGTTGAAATTGCAGACCCCGATACAGCGGCCGCAGCCCACGCAGCGTTCGGTGTCTATCGCGGCCTTTTTGTCCGCGCCGAACGTGATGGCGTTCTGGTTGCAGAATTGTGCGCACATCCGGCAGCCGGTACACTGCGCGGGGTCAACCTGCGGCTTGCCGTCATTGTGCATGGCCATCTTACCCGCCCGGCTGCCCGATCCCATGCCGATATTCTTCAGCGCGCCGCCAAAACCGGTAAGCTCGTGGCCCTTGAAGTGGGTAAGGGAAACCACGATATCCGCGTCCATAATGGCCCGGCCGATATGGGCCACCCGGCAGTATTCGCCGCCGCTGACCGGCACATCCACATCGTCGGTCCCCTTGAGGCCGTCGGCGATGATGTTCTGGACCCCGGTGGACAGGGGAAAATAGCCGTTCAGCTGCGCAGCGTCCAGATGGGCCAGGGCGTTGTTACGGGACCCCACGTACAGGGTGTTGCAGTCCGTAAGGAACGGCTTCCCGCCCAGGGCTTTAATCCGGTCCGCCGCCGCTTTGGCGAAATTAGGCCGCAGGAACGCCAGATTCCCCGGCTCGCCAAAGTGGATTTTAATCGCCGTATATTTTTGCTTGAAATCAATGTCCCCGATTCCCGCCGTTTGTATCAGCCGGTCAAGCTTGACCAAAAGGCTCTCGCCAACCTTTGTCCGCATACTGGTGAAGTATACTTTTGATGCACTCATTTGTGTTCTTCTCTCCTGACTGATATGGTACCGGTAAGCCCGGGCCGGGTCAAGCAAGCGCATTGCGCCAAAGGATTTGCATGTAATTCCGGTATATTCGGATGTGAGGAGCAGGGAATAAGCCTCCGCGCGGCAGAGCTCGGACCTCCGGTCCGACGCGGCAATCATGCGGGGGGAAGACCTCCACAACGCGGGCCGATACGAGGCGGCGCTTTTACTTTTAATTGTATAAACGCAAGTTATATTGTATAATTACGGCAATGGAGCTTGTAACGCTGCCCGCTGTGGTCCGGCAATTTGCTGTTTACGGTGATTTTGAAAGCGTCGTACCTTACGGCGGCGGGCATATTAACGATACCTTCGTATCCAGCTGGAACCAGGCGGGTACGGCGCTGCGCTATCTGCACCAGCGGATTAATCACCATGTGTTTATACATCCCGACCAGGTGATGGATAACATCCGGCGGGTTACCGGCCACATCGCGGAAAAACTGCGGGCCGCCGGAGTGCAGGATAGGAGCCGCAGAACCCTGACGGTGGTTCCCGCTCTGGACGGGAAACCGTATGCCAGGGACGCCGAGGGCGGATGGTGGCGGACGTATCTCTTTATTGAGGGAACCCGTACCCTGGAAGTGGCGGAGTCTCCCCCGGACGCCCGCTTTCTGGGAGCCAGCATCGGCCGTTTTCAAAAGCAGCTTGCCGATTTGCCCCTGCCCCGGCTGTATGATACTATTCCGCATTTTCATAACATGGAGAAACGTTACGCGCGTTTTTACGAAGCCCTGGAACAAGATCCGCGCGGCCGGGCCAAGACGGTGGCGGCGGAAGCTGCCTTTATGCGGGAAAACGAGGAACGGGGCGGCCTCTTGATCCGCGCCCTGCGTGAAGGGCGGATCCCAGAGCGGATCTGCCACAACGATACCAAGATGAACAATATCCTCATTGACGCCCGGGACGGCGGCGCCCTCTGTGTGGCGGATTTGGATACGGTCATGCCCGGCACGAGTCTCTTCGATGTGGGAGACCTGGTCCGTACCGCAGCCGCCACGGCCCGGGAAGATGAGCGCGATCTTTCCAGGGTGCAATTCGATACGGTCTTTTTTGAATCCCTGCTGGGTGGTTACCTGTCGGAAGCGGGGGAATTCCTGACCGAAGCCGAGACGGCGCTTATTGCCGAGGCCGGCAGAAACATCACCCATATCATGGCGCTGCGTTTCCTGACCGATTATCTTGAAGGGGATCGGTATTACCATATCAGCCGGCCGGATCACAATCTGGACCGCTCACGGAATCAGATCGCCCTCGTCCGTTCCATGGATTCTCAATGGAAAGAGGCGGAACGGATTGCCGCCGGCTTATCCGGCGCTTAAAGTGGTAACAGGTTCAGCCTGGTCTGAAACCTTTTATACATGCGGCTGTTCCCGAATGTTGAGTTTTGGGACAAGCTCAAATATTGTTCTGGAGGAAAATATGAAACGTATCGTAGTGATCTGTACCGCGCTTATCGCGGTTACGGCGGTTCTGGTCCTGGGCGGCTGCGCCAAGAAGGCCGGCGGGTCGGAAGCTCAGCTGGTTTACTGGTCCATGTGGAACGAGGCGGAACCGCAGGGACAGGTGATTGCCCGGGCGGCCGAGGCTTTTACCGCGGAAACGGGCATCAATGTAGAGGTGAATTTTAACGGACGGGATATCCGTAAAACCCTGCAGCCCGCTCTGGACGCCGGTGAGACTATCGACATCTTTGACGAGGATATTGAGCGGGTAGCCAATACCTGGGGCAACTATCTCCTGCCCCTGGATTCCTATGTGTCCAAGTCCTATTCCACTACCGGCGGGCAGCCGTTTGAGCAGGTGGTAAACAAGACCCTGCTTGACCTGGCCAGGCAAATCGGCGGCGGTTCGATCAAAAACATTCCCTACCAGCCCATGGCGTATGTGACGCTCTACAACAAGGATCTCTTCAATCAGGCGGGGATCACGGCGGTTCCCAAGACCTGGAACGAATTCCTCGACGCCTGCGCCAAACTCAAGGCCATCGGCGTGGCCGGCATCACCGTGGACGACGCCTACATGGCCTGTCTTTTTGGCTATACCATCGATCGTATTGCAGGCTTGGACGCTGCCCTGGACATGGTTGCCAACAATGACTTCTCCGGCCCCCAGGTACTCCGCTTTGGTCAGATTTGGGAAGAAATGGCCCGTAACGGCTACATCATCTCCAGCGCCGCGGCAAATGTCTGGCCCTCAGGCCAGATCCAGGACTTTGCCCCCGGCAAGGCCGCCATGTATCTGAACGGCACCTGGCTCCCCAATGAGATCAAGGGCAATGCCCCCAACATGAAGTGGGGTGCTTTTGCCTGGCCCGCCATAGACGCGGCCGGTGACGGGGTCAACGCCAACAATTTCGGCGCCCAGAGCTTCGGGATCAACAAAAACACCAAATACCCCGAAGAGGCCTTCCGCTTTGTCGTGTGGATGACCACTGGCCAGTGGGACAGTACGCTGGCGCAGGAAAGCCTGGGCATCCCCATGGCGAACGATTCCGCCTGGCCTGAGGCCCTTGCCGAGGCAAAAATTGTGGTAGACGCCACCAATAAGCGTCTTCCCTGGGCGGTGGGCATGGAGGACAAAGCCGAGATCAACGCCAAAATCAAGGAGAATTTTGCCAGGCTGATCATGGGCGATCTTAACGCCCAGCAGTTTGCCGCCGCCATGGCGCGGTAACACTCAGGAGGGGTGGAATGCTGAAACCAAACAAACCGGTAATCATCACTTTTCTTGCGCCGGCGGTGTTGTGTTACGTGCTGGTGTTTCTCTATCCAACCCTCCGTACCACGGTGATGAGTTTTTTCGCCGTGGAAGGCGTTTCCGATCCGGTTTCAAAATGGTCTTTTAACGGCCTGGGGAATTACCAAAAGCTGTTCTCCACGCCGATTTTCATACAGTCGGTAAAGAATATCGGCAGGATTTGGTTCGTCGGCGGCTGCGGCGTCATGTGCATGGCCCTGATTTTCGCGGTCGCCCTGACCGGTAATCTGAAAGGAACTAAGTTTTTCCGCAGCGCGATCTACCTTCCCAATGTGGTGAGCGCCGTTGCCATGGGAACCATGTGGATCAACTATGTGTATAATTCGGATTACGGCCTGCTGCACAATGTCTTGTCCGCGCTGGGCCTCAAGGCGGCAAGCGGAACTCTCTGGACCGCGCCGGGCCTGCTCTTCTGGAGTATGCTCACCGCCTACTGTTTCGGTATGGTCGGGTACCACATGCTGATCTTTATCAGCGGTATTGAACAGATCCCCAGAGATTATTACGAAGCCGCTCTGCTTGAGGGCGCCAATGTGTTACAGCGTTTTTTTTACGTAACGGTCCCCAATATGCGGGGGGTTATCCGCACCAATATCGTGATGTGGACGGTATTCACCGTCGGTTTCTTTGTGTGGGGCCAGCTCTTCAGCCCGGTGAACCTTTCCAATGATACGGTGGCGCCGATGAACTATATGTACGAACTGGTGTTCGGCGCTTCTTCGGCGGCCACCACGGTACGGGACACCGGATCCGGGGCCGCCATCGGCGTGATTCTCATGCTGATGGTTATCGCTGTTTTCTTTGCCACTGTGTTTGTGGTCCGTAACGACGACGCGGAGGTTTAGTGTATGGCGGTACATAGTGTTTTAAACAAACAGAACTTTTCCTCCGTCTTGGGCCATGTCCTGGTTCTGGCCTGGGTGGTATTCACCTTTGTGCTCATCGGCTGGGTTTTCTTCGCCTCCCTTTCAACCTCAAGCGAAATATTTTCCGATCACATGTTTCAGTTTAAAAGCGGCCTTCATTTTGAAAATTACGTAAAGGCATGGAGAACCCAGCGGGTTTCGGTGTTTTTCATGAATTCCCTGTTATATACGGTTGTTTCCTGTACGGCTATAATCCTCATCGCCTCACCGGCAGCCTATACCCTGGCCCGTTACCGTTTCCCCGGCAGCATGCTGATTCAGAATATGTTTGCCGCGGCCCTGGGCATTCCGGTAATTATGATCATCATGCCCCTGTTCGGTATTGTCTCAACGCTGCGGCTCACCAATAACCGCTTTGTACTTATGTTTTTGTATACCGCCATAAACGTGCCCTTCGCGGTCTTTTTTATGCTGGCCTTTTTCAGGAACTTGAGTTTCACCTACGAAGAAGCGGCGGCCATTGACGGCTGCCCGCCCATCAGGACCTTCTGGAACATTATGCTGCCCCTGGCCCAGCCGGGCCTGGTAACGCTTACGATTTTTAATTTCATCACCATCTGGAACGAGTATTTTATGTCCCTCATCTTCGCCAACCGGACCACCGTCCGGCCCGTAGCGGTCGGTTTGTATAATATGATCCAGTCTATGCGCTATACCGGGGACTGGGGCGGCATGTTCGCCAGCGTGGTTATCGTGTTTCTGCCGACCTTTATTCTGTACATTTTCCTTTCGGACAAGATCATCAGGGGTGTAACCGCCGGAGCGATCAAAGGTTAAGGTGGGAATCTCCTCTGTCCGCCGGGGCAGGCTGGTCCTGCAAGGTTCGCCCCTTGCGGGCCGGGGCGGCGGCTTCGGCGCGGAAAATCCCCAGCCTTTTTTCAGGCGGCCCGACCTCCCGGTAAGCGGGGGGCCCGGTTTCCCCCCGGACAAATACCGCGGTTTTGGCCAAGAGACCGGTTTCCGGGTACTGCCATACGCCATGCAGGACCGCTACACCCGGGAACTTACCGATATGGAACTGCCCTCGGTAGTAATGGAGAACGATTTTCTCAGGGCCGAATTCATCCCCTCGCTGGGGGGAAGGCTCTGGTCCCTGTTCGATAAGGAACAAAACCGGGATATACTCTACCGTAATCCGGTGTTCAGGCCCGCGAACCTGGCCATCCGGGACGCCTGGTTTGCGGGCGGAATCGAATGGAACATCGGCCGCCTGGGGCATACGGTACATACCTGCGCTCCGGTCTTTGCCGGCGTTTTCGAGACGGAGGGAGCCGCGGTCCTGCGGCTCTGGGAATTTGAACGCCAGACCCGGCTCTTTTGGCGTATCGAATGTACTCTTCCCGCCGATTCCCCGGCGCTTTTCACCTATACCTGTATTCAAAACCCGGACGCTCAGGCCAAGCCTCTGTACTGGTGGACCAACGCGGCCGTGCCCCAGCGCCCCGGAGTGCGGGTATTCAGCGCCTCCGACGAGGTGATCTACATCGTTCCCGGCGTTGGAACGGCCAAAACCATGGACTACGGCCGCCTGCCGGATTTGCCGGTCCTGGCCGGCAGGGACGCGAGCTATCCCGCTTTATTCGATTATTCCAACGAGTACTTTTTCCAGAATGACCACCACGGCTCACCGGCGCCCTGGGAGAGCGCCGTCTACGAAGACGGTTACGCCTATGGAGAAATGGCAACGGCGCCCCTCGTCTACCGGAAGATGTTTTGCTGGGGAAGCGGCCGGGGCGGACGGCGGTGGCAGGACTTTCTTTCACTGCCGGGACGGGAGTACCTGGAACTGCAGGCGGGCCTGGCCCCGACCCAGCTGCACAGCGCCGGGATTGCCGGCGGTGAAACCGTGGACTGGATTCAGGCCTTCAGCGCTTTTCAGGCGGACCCGGCGCAGGCCCATCAAACGGATTACCGGGCCGCGGCGCGGCATGTCGAGGATCGCCTGACGCGGCGGCTCCGGCCCCGTATGCTGGAAGAGGCCCTGCAAGAGGCCCGCGCGCGCAGCGGCGCGGACGCGGAGATCCTCAGCATGGGAAGCGGCTGGGGCGCGCTCGAACGCCGTTTACCGAAACGGCACATCCCGCCGGGCCTTTCCTTCCCTGATGAATCCATCGGCGAGGCTGAAAAGCCCTGGGCCGAACTGCTCCGGACCGGCGCGCTCCCCCTCCGGCCGGTCGAGGCCGGGCCGGGAAGTTTCGCTGTTGACGCGGCCTGGGAAACCCTCCTCACGGCAAGTCCCGCGCGGAAGGGAGACTGGCTCAGCCCGTATCACCTGGGGCTTATCGCCTTTGAACGGGGAGACGCCGGGAAGGCCGCCGCCTTTTGGGAGGAATCCCTCACCGCGCAGGAAAACCCCTGGGCCTGCCGGAATCTCGCCCTGGCCGCCCTAGGGGAGGGAAACACGCACACAGCGCTGGCGTACTACCGGCGCGCGCTCCGTTTACCCGGCGGTGAGGATCAATCCTTCGCGGAAGAGTACATTCCCCTCCTTTTGGACGCGGGAAAAGAGGACGAAGCGGCCGCCGAACTGGAGGCCTGTATCCGCCATTCCCCGTTCCTGGAAGCCGCATCCGTGCCGCTTATCGAAGCCGCGGCCCGGATCGCCCTCAAGAAGGAGGACGAACCCCGGCTGGACCGGCTTTTTTCCCTTGAGCCCGCCCATATCAGGGAGGGTAACACGCTCCTTATCGATATATGGACCGAACGGGAAATCCGGCGTCTTACCGCGGGAGGCATGCCCCGCCCGGCGGCGGAAGCAAAGACGCAACAGGCTCTGGCCGACGGCTCCCTGGTTCCGCCCGCCGCAATTGACTTCCGTATGTATACCGGGCCGGCGCGTATACAAGCACTTTGACCACATACCAGCAGAGGGGCTTCCCACCTGGAATCATCCCCCCCAATGAGCCTCGAATAAGCTTCCCCGCTTACGCATTTGTGAAAAATTGTACTTGCGTCCTTGCCCGCCCTGTGCTATACTACCCCCATGTTGCGCGAACCTGACGCCATAAGTAATATTTTTCTCTCATCCCCCCCCCCCCCCCCCCCTATCGATAGTTTCGCTCTCTAATTACCAGCTGGACCCTTCCCGTATATCATGCCGGATGCCCCCCGTGGGGCATACCGGCTTTTGGTATTACAATCCCTTACAAAGGAGCTTCTCATGAACAAGAAAAGCGGCAAACGGCTCTTCTTCGGCTTCATCACGCTTATCGCGCTGATGATGGGTATCGGTACGGGCTGCCCCACCGGCGGCGGCAGTGACAGCAGCGGCGGCGCGTCCATTGCTGCCACGCCCCAGACCCTAGAGTATCGCAGCGTGGATCCTGACGGTAACATATACCAGTTACTCATCACCGAAACCCTCTCCGGCGCGAAATATGCCGCAAAGCAGGGGGACAAGTATGTATTAACGATTACATTGATTGGCCCGCCGGCAGGGACCAAAACCAGCAGCGGGACCGTTAGCAATGCGGGCGTCACGCTTACCCTGCGGCCCGCAAACGCGTCGGGAACGATTACGGTCCAGATAAGCGGCGAAGACCTGAGCGGTATCACTATTGGAAGTACGGTCAAAGATGATACCAACGCGGCGCTGGCAACTTCAAACGCTCCCATCACATTAGCGCCGGTACCCCCCGCCGATGTATTGATCGCGGGCTTCGACAATGACAAACCCTGTTACTGGCTTAACGGCGTAAAGCATGACCTCACCTTTACCGGGTCAGGTAAGGCCACCGCCATCGCCGTATCCGGCGGCAAGGTGTATATCGCCGGCCACGACGATGACGGGCCCTGTTACTGGATCGACGGCGTAAAACAGTCCCTCCCCATTACCGAGTCATCGGGCCGAGCCCTCGGCATCGCCGTTTCCGGCTCCGATGTGCATATCGTGGGCGCCGAGAGTATTTCGAGCGTAGACAAGGCCTGTTACTGGCTCAATGGCACAAAGACGCCCCTCCCCCTTGCCGTGTCAGATAGCCGAGCTTCTACCATCACCGTATCCGGTTCCGATGTGCATATCACGGGCGACAATTACGGCACGGCCTGTTACTGGTTTAACGGCGCATATCAGTCTCTCCCCGATACCCCCAACACAGCATACAGCTTCGCCGGCGCCATCGCCGTATCCGGCGGCAAGGTGTATATTGTGGGCCTTGAGCAGGATAAAATTACCTATAACTTCACGACGCCCTGTTACTGGATCGACGGCGTAAAGCAGCAGACCCTCCCCTTTACCGGGATATACGGCTCCGCCTACGCCATCGCCGTATCCGGCGGCAAGGTGTATATCGCGGGCGTCGACAGTGGCACGCCCTGTTACTGGATCGACGGCGTAAAACAGTCCCTCCCCATTACCGAGTTAGAGGGCCGAGCCAACGGCATTGCTGTTTCCGGCTCCGATGTGTGTATCCCGGGCTACGAGAATAGTACAAGCGTCCTCAAGCCCTGTTACTGGTTCAACGGCAAAAAGCAGTCTCTCCCTTATAATACCGCCGGGACAGGCGGCGAAGCCAACGCCATCGCTCTGCGCTAAAGGAACACAAAAATGTTCAAACAGGGGAGTACGGGGCAGCCGCTCACTACTCCCCTTTAATCATGAAGTCCAATTAAGGAGGTCATTATGGCAGTCATTGATGATGTTCCCGAGGTCCTGCACCGTATCCGGGCAAGACTCTATCCCAATTACCTTTCCACGGTGGAGGGCGCCTACATCGCCCGCACCGACGACGAGGCGGCCCTCACCATCGAGCAGGTCTGCGCCGCCATGAAAAACCGCGGCGGCTTTACCGGCGAGTACGAGGACGCCGTGGAGTACAACCGCCTCTTCATGAGAGAGGCCGCCTACCAGCTCTGCGACGGGTTCTCGGTCAACTTCGGCGGCTTCTTCACCGTACGCCCCCGCATCGGCGGCGCGTTCAAGAACGCGGTCGAACCCTGGGACCGGGAGAAACATCCGGTCCGCTTCAGCTTCCACACCCTCAAAGCCCTGCGGGACATCACCCGCCACATCGAAGTGGTCATCGAGGGCGTCCACGACGGCTCCGGCTATGTCGCCGAATTCACCGACGTATCCACGGAGGCGGAGAACGAGACCCTGACGCCCGGCGGCATGTTTGTTATCGAGGGACACAAGTTGAAAATAGCCGGGACACACATAGACAACGGCGTGTACTTCGTGCTGGCGAGCAACCCCGTGTACCGGGAAAAAGTCGACGAGCACTACGCGGAAAACACGCCCGGCAAAATCATCGGCAAAATCCCCAACCTCGCCGCCGGCGGATGGAAACTACGGATAATCACCCAGTACACCACCGGCGGTACCTTCACCAAAGACCCCCGCACCATCGACTTTACCCCCGTCTTAACCGTCTCCGCCCCGAACTGAGCGCCCGCCGCCCAACCACCAAACCCTCCGTCCGGAGGGTTTTTTTTCGCCGCCTGAGCATAAGCGCTGTCGACACCGCCCTCGAATAAGACGCCCGCCTCGAACAGACTCTGTCCACCCCGCCTCGAAAAGGCTCTTTCGACACCGCCTCGAAAAGGCTCCCTATTCCGGCACGGAATAGGGACCCCCTCTGTCGCAGACAGAGGGGACGGTTGCTTGCTGGAATTGGGGTCGGTTGCCAGCTGGAATAGGGGTCGGTTGCTTGCTGGAATGGGGATCGGTTGCTTGCCGGCATAGGGGTCGGTTGCTTGCCGGCATAGGGATCGGTTGCTTGCCGGCATAGGGATCGGTTGCTTGCTGGAATTGGGGTCGGTTGCTTGCCGGCATAGGGGTCGGTTGCTTGCCGGCATAGGGGTCGGTTGCTTGCCGGCATAGGGATCGGTTGCTTACTGGAATAGGGATCGGTTGCTTACTGGAATAGGGATCGGTTGCTTGCTGGAATGGGGGTCGGTTGCTTGCTGGAATGGGGGTCGGTTGCCAGCTGGAATTGGGGTCGATTGCCGCCTGGAATGGGGACCTCAATTAGCTCGAATAAGCTCTCTCATCACCACCTCGAACAGACTCCCTGCATGTATGTTCCGAAACGGACCGTGAACAGCGCTTTTCCCCAAAACCGGCAGGTTCAAGTGAAACTTCCCGGCAATTGATCAGTTGATAAGAATTGGAGGATATAGTATACTAAAAAAATAGTAAACGCCTGTGCGTTTTATATGAAGGACAAAAAGAGGAAGCCATGGATATCCAGGTTCAGGAACTCATTGACAAAATAAAAAAAGACGGGATTGATTCAGCTTCGGAAGAGGCGGCCCGGCTTAAAACCCAGGCGGAGGCAGAGGCGAGGCAAATCGTCGGAGCCGCTCAAAAAGAGGCGGAGGAGATTATCGCCCGGGGCAGGCAGGACGCGGAACGTTCCGAAAAAGCGGGGATTGCCGCCCTGGAACAGGCTTCCCGGAACCTGGTTCTGGCTTTTAAGGGCGAGATTCAGGCCCTGCTGGATAAACTCGTCGGCTTGCAGGTGGGCGCTTCCTATAACGAGGATGTCCTCAAGGCCGTGCTGCCGGAACTGCTCAAGGCCTGGGCCGCGAAGGGGGAAGATTCCCTTGCGGTATTAGTCTCTGAAGGCTCTCTGGACCGGCTCC
The DNA here is from genome assembly GCA_031266095.1 of Treponema sp. The sequence goes on from JAISBR010000194.1 coordinate 15,689, forward strand.
GGGGCTTCTTCAACGAGAAGCTCACCGGGGAAATCAAGAAGGGCCTTGAGTTACGGTCCGACCGCAACCTGGCCGGTGGTTTCCGTATCGCCAATAAGGACGGTTCCGCCTATTATGATTTTTCCGCGGACTCTGTGGCGGAATTGCTCTCCGCCTACCTGAACCCCCGTCTGGCGGAGATCCTCAAAACTTCCGTAAAGGGAATATAAGGGTATATACGTGGGATCTTACTATTATCTGACATCCCAGCTCCCCTATCTCATTTATGGCCAGACGCCGCCTATGTCATCCGCCGCTTTCAGGGATTTGGCAAAATCTTTGCTCAATGACCAGGACTCGGCGCTGCTGGAGCTGGTCAATCTGGATCCTCAGTTGAAAAAAGCCGGAGATGAGGGACCCTCATATGCTGATAACGCCTCCGCTTCCGGTTCCGATTTTATCGATAACTGGCGGGAATGGGAGCGGAGCTTGCGCCTCAATATGGCCCGTCACCGGTCCATCAAGACAAAGCGGGAAGGTGGAGCGCCTGTTGAGGCGCCCATATACCCGGCGGACGCGGCGGCGGCGGCGGTAAAAGCCGTGGTGGCAACCGAATCTCCTCTTGAGGCGGAGATTCTCATTGATAAGGCCCGCTGGAACGCGATTGAGTATTTGCAGGGTATCGACTACTTTGATCGCAATACTGTCTATGCGTATCTGCTCAAATTGATGATCCTTGAGCGCCGCGCTTCATTTAAAACTGAAGAAGGATTCGCGGAATATAAATCACTCTACGCTTCCATCCTGGATCGCGTGCGGGAGGGCCGCTTGCCCGGGCAGGACGCCTTACCCATGGGAGAACCTAAATGATCGGAACAAAAGGAACGGTAGTAGCCGTTAACGGCAATATGGTAAGTGTCCGTTTTGACGGCGCTGTTTCCATGAACGAGGTCGGCTATGTCAAGGTTGCCGATAAACAGCTTAAAAGCGAAGTCATCCGTATTCGCGGCGACATCAGTCAGCTCCAGGTCTTCGAGATCACCAAGGGCATTGCTATCGGTGACACGGTGGAATACACCGGGGACATGCTGGCGGTGGAAGTGGGGCCGGGGCTTCTGGGCCAGGTGTATGACGGACTGCAGAATCCGCTTCCCCAGCTTGCCCAGGCGGCGGGTAACTTCCTGGAACGGGGTGTCTACATGGATCCCCTGCCGGCAAACACCGCGTGGCACTTTACGCCGATGGTCAAAGCCGGTGATACGGTGGAGCGGGCCGATACCCTGGGTACGGTGCCGGAGGGGGCCTTTACCCACCGGATCATGGTGCCCTTCGGTTTATACGGCCGTTATACCGTTGCTTCTATTAAAGGTCCCGGCGCTTACAAGATCCATGATACCCTCGCCGAGCTTAAAGACGAGAAGGGTACTATCGTACCGGTAACCGCGAGTTTCCGCTGGCCGGTAAAGCGGGCTATCGACTGCTATGAGGAGCGGCTCAAACCCGCCGATCCTATGGTTACCAGGGTGCGTCTTATCGACACATTCTTCCCGGTGGCCCGCGGCGGCACCTACTGTATCCCCGGCCCCTTCGGCGCGGGTAAGACTGTTTTGCAGCAGATCACCAGCCGCCACGCCGATGTTGATATTGTTATCCTCGCCGCCTGCGGTGAGCGCGCGGGTGAGGTTGTGGAAACCCTTAAAGAGTTCCCCGAACTTACCGATCCCAAAACAGGCCGCTCTCTTATGGAACGAACCATTATCATCTGTAATACTTCCTCAATGCCCGTCGCGGCCCGTGAGGCCTCGGTGTATACCGCGGTAACGCTGGCCGAATACTACCGGCAGATGGGCCTCCACGTATTGCTCCTGGCGGACTCAACCAGCCGCTGGGCGCAGGCTATGCGTGAAATGTCGGGCCGTCTGGAAGAAATCCCCGGTGAGGAAGCCTTCCCCGCTTATCTGGAATCCACGATTGCGAGTTTCTACGAGCGGGCCGGTATTGTCAGGCTTAGAGACGGTTCAGTCGGTTCGGTTACCATCGGCGGTACGGTTTCCCCGGCGGGCGGTAACTTTGAGGAGCCGGTCACCCAGGCGACTCTCAAAGTTGTCGGCGCTTTCCACGGCCTCAGCCGCGAGCGTTCCGATGCCCGAAAGTTCCCCGCCATTCATCCGCTGGACTCATGGTCCAAGTACAAAGGCATCATCGACAGCGGCAAGGTCGCTTACGCGCACGGCTTTATGCGGCGGGGCTCCGATGTTGAACAGATGATGAAGGTCGTCGGAGAGGAAGGGACCAGTATCGAAGACTACGTGATCTACCTCAAGGGCGATCTTATCGACTCGGCCTACTTCCAGCAGAACTCATTCGACGCGGTTGACGCCGCGGTCAGCCCTGAGCGGCAGAAACATATTTTCGCCATTCTACTCAAAATTCTCGCCTCCCGGTTCAGCTTTCCGGATAAGAACGAAGCCCGTATCTGGTTCAACCGGCTCAGGCAGAAATTCCTTGACTACAACGGCTCCGAGTGGCAGAGCGAGCGGTTTAACGGCTTACAGAAAGAAATTGCGGAAGCGGTTGAGAGTCAGTCAAAAGGCCTGGACAAGGCAGCAGAAAAAATCCTGGTATAGGACGGAATCATGAAAAAGGTATATAGCAAGATTGAATCCATAACCGGAAGCGTTATTACCGTCAAGGCCGACGGAATCCGCTACGGAGACCTTGCCGAAGTGGACACCGTATTCGGGACTTCCCTGGCCGAAGTAAACCGGCTCCAGGGCGGCCTGGTTTCGCTTCAGGTATTCGCCGGCGGCCGGGGCATTTCCACCGGCGATACCGTGCGCTTTCTCGGACATCCCATGCAGGTTCCCTTCTCCGGGAATCTGCTTGGCCGGGTGTTCTCCGGTTCGGGTACTCCCCGCGACAACGGCCCGGCTTTACACGAAAATCTGATCTCCATCGGCGGTCCCTCGGTTAATCCGGCGAAGCGTATCATCCCCCGCAAGATGATCCGTACCGGTATCCCTATGATCGATCTGTTCAACACCCTGGTTGTTTCCCAGAAGCTGCCGATCTTCTCGGTTTCGGGCGAACCCTATAACGAACTTTTAGCCCGTATCGCTATGCAGGCCGAAGTTGACGTCATTGTCTTGGGCGGCATGGGCCTTAAATACGACGACTATCTCTACTTCAAGGATACCCTTGAAAACGGTGGTGCGTTGAGCCGTACCGTTATGTTCATGCATACCGCCAGTGACCCCACTGTCGAATGCCTCATGATTCCCGATATGTCCCTCGCGATAGCGGAACAGTTTGCCCTGCAGGGCAAAGACGTGCTGGTGCTGCTCACCGACATGACCAACTTTGCCGACGCCATGAAGGAAATTTCAATCATCCAGGAACAGGTTCCCTCGAACCGGGGTTATCCCGGTGACCTTTACAGCCAGCTTGCCAGCCGCTACGAAAAGGCGGTTGACTTTGAGGATGCCGGTTCCATCACCGTTCTGGGGGTTACTACTATGCCCGGTGACGATGTGACTCACCCGGTACCGGACAACACCGGTTACATCACCGAGGGCCAATACTACCTCAAAAACGGCCGCATCGAACCGTTCGGCTCCCTGTCCCGTCTTAAACAACAGGTCAACGGCAAAACCCGCGCCGATCATCGGGCCCTCATGGACGGTATGATCAAGCTCTATTCGGCTTACCGGGATACCCTGGAAAAGAAGGCTATGGGCTTCATCATGAGTTCCTGGGACGAGAAGCTCCTCAGATATGGCGGGCAGTTTGAATCGAAGATGATGGACCTTTCGGTGAATATTCCCCTGGAAAAAGCCCTGGATCTGGGCTGGGAAATTCTGTCCGCCTGTTTCAGTCATGAGGAAACCGGACTGCGTACCGAACTTATCAATCAGTTCTGGCCCAAAACGGAATAGAAATTGAGGGGATAGCTCATGGCAAAAATCAAGCTCACCAAAAACGAGCTGAAAAAGCAGAAAGATTCCCTCAAGATGTATCAGCGGTACCTGCCGACTCTGATGCTCAAGAAGCAGCAGCTTCAGGGGGAAATCAGGATCACGGAACTGCGGATAAAAGAGCTGCGTACCGAGCGGGATTTGCTTGACGAATCGTTCAAGAACTGGGTCGGCGTTTTCGGTGAGAAGGGGATATTTACCGGTGACATACTGAAAATCACCAGTCTCAAGACCGGTCAGGGAAATATAGCCGGCGTGTCTATTCCGATTTTCGAGGGCGCCGAATTCGAGACCGCTCTCTATGATCTGGCCCGTACTCCCCTGTGGCTCGACATCGCGGTTGAAAAAATGAAACTGGTGATCCTGCTTGACCTGGAAGCCCGGATCGTGGAGGAGCAGCGAAAACGGCTGGATCATGAATTGCGCATAACTACTCAGCGGGTGAACCTTTTTGAAAAAATCAAAATCCCCGAAACCAGGGGATATATTAAAAAAATTCAGGTATACCTGGGCGATCAGCAGACCTCCGCGGTGGTGCGGGGCAAGATCGCCAAGAGCGGACTTGAGAGGGCGGCGGAATGATAGTACCCATGAAAAAGGTCTGCCTTATAGTGCGGGACAAGTACCAGGATGAAGCCCTGACCAGGCTGCGTGAAATCGGGGTGATGCACCTTGAAAGGAACAATGCCTCTTCCGATCTTCTTGCCAAAGTAATTGAGCGGAAGAACAGGGCGGAAAACGCTATGGGCCTTATTCAGGCCTACAAGACGCCCAAGAAAAAGAAAGAGCCCGTCCAGCAGCAGCAACGCGAACGGCGGAGGACTTCCGGCAGCCGCAGAGGCCGGCGTGCCGCCGATCTTATGGGTATTGAAGAACTCGAACCCTATTCGTTAGACGCTATTAACGCTCCGGAAAGGCCGGATCTCGTGGACCTGATGGTGGGCATGGGCAGGGACCGCAAGGCCCTGGAAGATCGCATAACCTTCCTCACCAGGGAACGGACCCGGATTGAGGCTTGGGGTGAATTTGAGCCCGACATGATAAAAGAACTCGCCGAGTCAGGGATTTCTCTCTTTCTGTATGAATTGACTCATGAAGCCTTTGCCGGTATACCGCAAGAGACCCGCTATATAAAAATGAGAGAGGACAAGACCACCGTATACCTGGTTGTTTTGGACAAGGAAATTCCCGGCCTGCCGGCCTTTCCTCTGCCGGAAAAAGCCCTTTCCCAGATCGACTATGAACTGAAAGAGTTGAAATACAATCTGGGGGAAATGGATAAGCGAATCAAAAGTTTTGCGGACCGCCGCCCGGTGCTCCAGAAGGAAATGACGGGTATTCAGAGTAATATTGATTTTGAGGCTGCCAGGGTCGAGCTTGTAAAGGTGGAAGATGTTCCCGCTGAATTTGGTTTCTCCTATCTTACCGGCTATGCGCCCAGTGAAGATATGGACCGGCTCAAACAGGCCGCTGCGGAAAACGACTGGGCTTTGACGGCCGATGATCCCGGACCCGATGATGAGGTTCCCACCAAGCTCAAGAACAACAGGCTGGTACAGCTCCTTTATCCTCTCACCGACTTCCTTGAAGTGGTGCCGGGTTACCGGGAAGTGGATATTTCGGGCTGGTTTCTGCTCTTCTTCTGTATCTTCTTCGGTATGATCTTCGGTGACGCGGCCTACGGTTCGCTGCTCTTTATCGTTGCCCTCTTCGGCGTAATCAAAACCGCAAAGACCGGAGTCCCCGGCGCGCTGAAAATGTTGATGCTTTTAAGCGCCAGCAATATACTCTGGGGAACGCTGACCTGTACCTGGTTCGGTATTGACATTTCGAAGCTCCCCCAGTTCCTCAGAGACATATCCCTGTCGTATATATCGCCGGCAAAAACAGACCAGGCCACGGTGGATCAGAATCTGCAGATTTTTTGTTTCTCCCTGGCCTTGTTGCAGCTAACGATAGCCCATATTAAAGGTATCGCACGGACCATTAAATCTCCCAAGGTCTTTTCTGAAATCGGTTCCCTGGCCATGCTCTGGGGTATGTACAATGTGGTGCTCTTTCTGGTGGTGAGCAACAATGCCCGGAGCTTCCCCCTGTTGCCGGTCTCAATGTATCTCCTGGCGGGCGGCTTTGCCCTGACCTTTGTGTTCGGAAGCTACGAGGGGAGCGTGCTCCAGTCGATTCTGACCAGTTTCAAGAACATCATATCGGTGGTGTTGGGCATTACCAACGTGTTCTCCGATATTATGTCATACATCAGGCTGTGGGCTGTCGGCCTTGCCGGCGCCTCAATCGCCACCACGGTGAACAGCATGGTTGGCCCCATGTTAGGGAACTTTCTGGTTTTTGTGGGGGTTATTCTCCTGGTCTTCGGACACGGGTTGAATATAGTTCTCAATGTACTGTCGGTGCTGGTACACGGTGTCCGGCTCAATACCCTGGAATTCTCCGGGCATATCGGGCTGACCTGGGCGGGCACGGCGTACAGGCCATTTGCTGAAACGGTAAAAAGGTAAAGGCTTTGAAGTCCCTGTCAGTGGTCAGGAAGCCTATTCGCTGTTTGCGGCGTATCATAGTCGCAAAATAAGAGGAGTAGAGAATGTTGAATTTAGGATTATTGGGCGCCGGTTTGGTGATGGGTATTGCCACCCTGGGATCAGGTCTGGGCATTGGTTTTGCCGGTCAGGCAACAATCGGAGCCTGGAAGAAATGTTATATTGCCAACAAACCCGCACCAATGACGCTGCTCGCCTTTGCGGGCGCGCCGTTGACCCAGACCTTTTACGGCTATATTCTGATGGGCCAGATCAAGGCCGCAGCCCTCGTTAACCCGGACAACGGGTGGCTCTATGTCGGCTTTGGCCTTGCCTCAGGTTTCGCCATGGCTTTCTCGGCGATTGCTCAGGGAAAAGCCGGCGCCGCCGCCGCCGATGCCCTGGGTGAAACCGGTAAGGGCTTTGCCCAGTACATTGCCGTGATCGGTATTGCCGAGACCGTCGCTCTCTTCGCGATGGTACTCTCAATGACGAGTCTATAGTAAAAGCCGCTTTAACCAAGATCGATTCCCCGCCCTAAGCGGCGGGGAATGTGTTTGTGACAAAGATCTCTTCCCGGCGCACCCCAGGGCGAGTGCATATAAATTACCCTGAACCGGAGGTGAAGGGAGACTGAAAAAGCAACCGTTCAAGATATTCATTCGACCACGCCATCTGTTTCCGCCGCCCGATGATACTGCTTTTCGTTTCTGTATCCGCACGGGCTACCGTCAATGCCAGTTTCCTCAATATCGCTATGTTTTCAGGTCCCTTATCCTTGCGTAATCGGGAACCGTCTTCCCGTCTATGGCGATGATCGCCCGTTCATACTCCTTTGTGATCACCCGCACCCAATTCATAAAACACTGTTCGATCTCCTCAGGCATTATCCGGCTTATCACCCATCGGTACACATCATGGTGCGATATCCCATACTCCAGTTTCAGCAATCGTCTCAGCCCAGCTTCCTTCGCCTTCCCATACCGCTCACTGTCTTCCCAGCCCTGGGCCAGAGCTATGACTGCCAGAATGATAACGACGATGACCTCATATAAGCAGGGCAACCGCATTATAAATTGAGCAGGATTTTGAGTAGGAAATCAGGTTCGTAGGAAGCATAGAGTCGTTTCCGGTTGCGAGAAAACTTCCGGCTACTGTATTTCTCCGTCGGTTCCAGCCGAATGAGATTGAGCGTTATCTTCCGTTACCGTACACCTGATACCGGTCCAGCGCGCCGTACTGCTGTGCCGTTTGCAGTTCCACGGTAAACACGGCGAAAAAATGCTCAGGAGTGATTTCGTCCAGCAACCGCGTTATGTGGTTGGCGCTGGGTATCTTGTTTACCCTCAGAATGGCCTGTACGTTGCACCGTTCGTTCTTCCGTTTCAACCGCTCCTGGTATTCCAGCATGGACGGATGTTGATGGAAAATTGCTGAAAGATGAGAAGCTGGCCTTGCTTTTTGGACAGTCCCCTGGCCTGAGAAAAATCAACGGCACATAACGAGACTGTCGAAAAAGTCTGTTTTAGGATCTTCAGACACTATATATAAGGCCGTGCAGCGGCGCCAGGCACGTTTAGCTGAAGAAAACCCGACAGCGTGTTAAAACTCCCATGCTGCTCCCTGCTCCGCGGCAATTTCTTGCATTTCCGCCAGGGTTTTCCCGTTCACCGGGATTTGCCCTGCAAGGCGGGAGGCCATCATTTCCGCCTCTTTTTCACCGTGGGTATAGACGCGCTCCTGTCCTTCGGCTTTCATGCTGCTCCGCAGTTCCTGTAAAAAAACGGACAGGCGCGCTTTTATCGACTGTTTGTCGCCGAAAAGTCCGTAGTCCACCGCCATGAAGTAATGGCAGATACCGTTTATCCCCGGCGTGACATTCACATAATTGGAAGTCAGACCCCCGGAAAAAACGGCGGTAAAAATATCGACGATAAGGCCCAGCCCGTAACCCTTATGACCGCCGTACAATTCACCCACGCCGCCCAGGGGGGCTATGCCGCCGCCCAGCTTATGGATGATATTGTAGAGAACCTCGGCGGCGTCGGTACTGGGCCTGCCCCCGGCGTCCAGGGCCCATTGGTCCGGCAGGGCTGTGCCGTTTTTGTGGTAAACCTCAAGTTTTCCACGGGGGACCACGGCGGTGGCGGCGTCATACGAAAAAGGAACCGGATCGGCGGGCATGGCAATGGCTATGGGGTTGGTCCCGATCATGGCCTGACGGCCGAATGTGGGCACGCTGATGGCCTCGGAATTGGTCATGCATATCCCCATCAAATCCGCATCCGCGGCCATGCCGCTGTAATAACCGGCGATACCGTAGTGGTTTGAGTTGCGTACCGTCACCATGCCACAGCCCGCGGCCTCCGCTTTCTGTATGGCCAGTTGCATGCCCCGAATGGCGGCAAGCTGCCCCATGGCCTTGCGGGCATCAATAACCGCGGAAATTGCCGTCTCGTGCACAATTTCCGGTTTCGCCCGTACATCCACCAGGCCGGCGCCAATCTCGTTATGGTAACGTATCAACCGCTGTACGCCGTGTGATTCAATACCGTACAAATCGGCCCGCAGCAGTACATCGGTGATTGTTTGACTCTCATCATGGGTAAAACCGTAAGTGCGAAAAACATTCTCACAAAAACGCCGCGCCTTTTCGGTATCGATCCACTGGTATTCCGTCATAGCTGCTTTTCCTTCTTTACAGATTAATATACTGATGATAATATGTTATGCAATAATCGGGAAGCGGTCGAGGCGCGGGCCCGGATTGATATACCTTTGTTTCGGGAAAAGCCGGATACATTTTAATCTTATTTTAAGGAGAGAATATGTCAAAGATTGAAGAAATTGCTCAGGCTGTACAAAGTGGAAAGTCAAAAATCATTGAAGGACTGGTGACAGACGCCCTAAACGAAGGGCTGGATCCCGTAAAAATCCTCAATGAGGGCATGATCAGCGCCATGGGTATTGTGGGGGAGAAATTCCAGCGATCCGAAATTTTTGTCCCCGAGATGCTGGTGGCCGCCCGGGCCATGAAAAAAGGTGTCGAGGTGTTGAAGCCCCTGCTGGCGGACAAAGCGAATATCAGTCTGGGTAAATGTATTATCGGTACGGTCCATGGGGACCTGCACGATATCGGTAAAAATCTTGTAGCCCTGATGATAGAGAGTACCGGCTTTGAGGTCATCGATCTGGGCGTTGACGTGCCGGTAGATAAATTCATCGACGCCATCAAAGAGAATCCCGACGCGAAGCTGGTGGCTCTGTCCTGCCTGTTAACCACCACGATGCCGGCCTTACAGGAAACCGCCGTAGCGGTAAAGGAAAGCGGCTTACAGGGTTTCAAGCTGATGGTGGGAGGCGCTCCCATAACCCAGGAGTTCGCGGATCAGATAGGCGCGGACGGCTATTCTCCCGACGCGGCGAGCGCCGCCCAGCTCGCCAAAAAATTGTGCGCGTAAATTGCTGCGACTAATCAATGGACGAACGACAACTTATCTGGCACGAAGAGGCAAGTAAGTGTGTCTTTAAGTGCCCGGTATTTTCCATTCGGGAGAACTGCTGCCGGTCGCCGGACAATGAGCAGAGGATCTTCACGGTCATAGATGCCGCTGATTGGGCGATTATTATTCCGGTTATAGACGGGCCTGAGGGCAGGCGTTTTGTCATGGTATGGCAGTGGCGGCATGGGGCAAGAGAGTTGAGCCTGGAATTCCCCGGCGGCGTATTTGAGCCGGGCGAAAATCCAGCCGATGCGGCGGCGCGGGAACTGCGTGAGGAGACCGGATACGCGCCGGGGAAGATCCGGAAGATAGGGGAATTCAGCCCCAATCCGGCGATTATGTCAAACCATGTACACTTTTTCCTCGCCGAAAACCTGACGAACACCGGCGCCCAGGAGCTTGACGAGGATGAATACGTAGAAACCGTACTTGTTGACGAGGCCGAGGTTATACTCGGCATAGGGCGGCCACCCTATATCCACGCCCTTATGGGCAGCGCTCTTGCCCTGTATTGGCAGCAGACCCAAGAACGCCGCTCAGGCTAACCCCCTACCGCTTTAACATGCCTATCTGCTGTCGTCCCACATGCCCTGCCGTTCCTCGCCTCTGATACTGGGGATATCCAGTACCATACCGGGAAGAATCAGGTTGGGGTTGTTCGGATCGGGCAATTTCGCCCGGTTGGCGTTGTAGAGGAGCCGCCATTCGTTGGGATCCCCATAGGCCCAGGGACGGCCGGCGATATTCCACAGGCAGTCTCTGGAGCTTGCCCAGGGTTTGACGGTGTACTGAGCCGGCAGGAAGACCTGCAGGGGCGCTTGGCCGCCGGTGTCGGCGCTATCGGCGTTCTCCGGTTGGGCCTCGGCTACCGGTACCTGGATATAAGCCAGTATGTTGATAACCTGCCGCGCGGCGGCTATGGCCTCATCCCATTCCTCTGCGGATCGGGCCGCCAGGCTGTCCTCATAGTATTGCCGGGCCTCGCCATACTCAACGGGATAGTAACCGGCCGCCCCACTTGAGACGGTCCAGTCAAGACGCTGCTTGGCGGCGCTTATGGTGTCGTTGGCTTCTTTTATTTTGAGCTGCAACGAAACGTATTCATCCGAAAGTTCCGCATAGCGGATCGCCTCATTGGCATATTCGGTGGACAGGTCATAATCACCATATTCATAGGTGTCCTGGGCAAGTTTAGTCAGTCTGAGGCTCTCAAGGTAGTACCGGTTGTTACGGATATAGCCCGGTATGATTGGCTTCTCATCGGTGGAGGCCGCCGCAGCGAGGGGAACGGGGGAAAACAGAAATGAGTCTTGCGACTCCGGTTCTCCAGGCTCATATTGGGCGAATAGGGGCTGTATACCTATAAGCAAAATAACGGATAACACAACGGTGATATGACGGCTCATATAGAACCTCCCTGGATGAATAATTCAGCCTGCGAAGCGACTTCATCGCTGTCTTCTATTTTTTTCTCCGCTTCCCTGATAGCCTCCTCGGCGATCTGGCGCTTTTCAGAGGCGGCCTGGCCCGCCAGCACAAAACGAATTTCGGATTCGGTGTAGAGACCCGCCGCATCTTTATCGCGGCTGTCCCGCAGGGCGGCGGCGGCCTGGGTGTAGAACCCTTCGGCCTCATTAAAGGTATCCCTGACCGCGACATTGGCCTTAAGATTCAACGCGGTCTGCCTGGCTCTTCTTGCCGCCTCACCCATATCTGCGGCATAGGCGGCCCAGGCGGAAGTTAATACCTGGGTATAGCGGCGACGGGCTTCCTCGGCGCCCTGCAGCGCTGAATCAAGATCCCCGCCGCTGTAGGCGTCTATCGCGGCCAGGGCGGTTTCATCCGCTTCGGCAAAACCGTCACGGGCGGCGAAATCATTGTTAACAATTTCCTCCCGCGTGAGCCAGGCGTCGGCGGCTACTTTCAGAGCCACATACTTTCCCATGGCCTTCCCGGCAGTATCCCTGGCGGCGTAGTAATCCTTTTGCTCGTACTGATCCAGGGCCGAGAGGGCGGTTTCATCGGCCTCCCGCAGGTACTCCGGAAAGGTATCGGTCAAGCCGGTAGCGATAAGCTCGTTCCTGGCGGCGAGTACCTCGTCTTCCCGTGCCTGGGCATAGAGCGGAATAGTTTTGCTAAAAAGTTCATCGAAGGCATCCGCCGAGGCCTTATACGCGGCAACGGCCTCCTGGACCTCGGTGTCGGTACTTGTGGGCAGGTTCCCGGCGGCCGTGTTTTGAGCCTCGGCAGTCTCCCACTCAGTGGGGAAATAGGATGGGCTTTCAAAATCCAAGGCCCTTTTCCGGGCCTCTTCCGCCCTCGCAACGGCTTCTTGTAAGGCTTCAAGAGAGGCCTGAGCCGGTCCCGAGGGCTGCACCGGGATTTCCGGCGTAGAGGCCGAGTCGGCAACGGACGGTTCCTCCGGAATAGGCGCCGGGGCGGATTTACAGGAGACACTCACCAACACAAGTGAGACCGCCAGTAAAAAACCTGACAAATATTTTATCTTCATGATCGCTCCTTTGGGAATTACAATAGCTGAGTCCATCCCAGAATCCACATTTTGGAACAGCCCAATCCCTCGTAATTCTTAGATAAAGTATACCTGACTAAACCAGTTTCAACAAGTTTTATTACAGTTTTTATTCGAAAGCCTGGTTTAATACCCCGCCGGACCGGAGGTCCGAGCTCTGCTCCGGCTCAAATAAAGCAACGCCTCCGAAAATTTGGTGTCAAACCAGACGGTATTATAAACTTCCTATCGAACGAGATTGAAGAGCTCTAATTCGTTACCTTGCGAAAGTTATTGTAATTTGAATATAATAGAAGACTATGACGGAATATCTAAAGATTATTAATGATCCCGGCATGGACAGGGCGGACCGTCTTGCGGCCCTGCGATCCTGGGAGGTGGAAGTACGAAGAACGGCTCTTAGCCCGGGTCCTATACGGACCTTCGGTGAAATAAACAACCACATCCACACGATTTACAGCTTCAGTCCTTATACCCCCGCCATGGCGGCCCTGCTGGCGCGGGACGCTGGTCTTGGCGCGGCCGGCTCGGTAGATCACGACTCCATTGCCGCCGCAGAGGAGATGCTTGAAGCCTGCGCCATTTTGGGTATCGGCGCTTGTGTGGGCTTTGAAGTGCGGGTCAGCTTCAAAACAGGAGCGGACGGCGGGCCGGGTCCTTTCGCCGGAAGGAAGATCAACAACCCTGATTCAGAAGGTTTCGCGTACATGACCGTGCAGGGGATACCCCGGCCGGACATTCCGGCGGCGGCGGATTTCCTCAACCCCATCAGGGAAGAGCGGCTCAAGCGGACCAGGAGTATAGCGCTTGCGGCTAACGCGGCGCTGCGGGAAGCGGGCTTAGACGAAATTGATTTTGACCGCGATATTCTGGATAAATCGAAATACCGGGAAGGCGGGGAGATCACCGAGCGGCACCTCCTGGCGGCTGTGGCGGAAAAATTCGTTCTGAAATACGGAAAAGGGCCGGAGCTTGCGGAAGCCCTCAAGGTGAAGCTGGGGATTGCCGTTTCGCCCAAACAAGGCGCGCTGCTTGCCGACACGGCTAATCCTCATTATCTGTTCGATTTGCTGGGTATACTTAAGTCCGAGTTTCTGCAAAAAATTTTTATTCAGCCTGACGAAAAAGAATGTATTCCGGCGGAGCGCGTAACGGCCTTTGCCCAATCCATAGCCGCTGTTCCGGCTTATGCCTATCTGGGTGATGTGAAAGAATCCCCCACCGGGGATAAACGGGCGGAGAGATTCGAGGATGATTTTATTGAAGAGCTTTTTCCGGAGTTAGCTCGCCTGGGCTACAAAGCGGTCACGTATATGCCCCCGCGGAATACTCCGGAGCAGCTCCGTAATTTGCGCCGGCTTTCCGCGAAGTGGAGTTTCATGGAAATTTCCGGAGTGGATATTAACAGTTCCCGTCAGTCCTTCAATTGTCCCGAAGTCCTGCGAGATGAATTCCGGCACCTGCTGGACACCACTTGGGCGCTCATTGCCCACGAAAAACTTGCCTCAATCGACAAACGCTACGGCCTATTCTCACCGGAAAATCCCCTTGCCGGGGCAAGCCTCTCCGGACGGCTCAGTACTTACGCCGCCTTAGGGAAAAAGCTGGATCTGTTTCATCCAGAGGTATCCGCTGCCGCCCTGGCGGCTGAAATCGAAAAAGGAGAGATTGTATGAATTACGGTTATATCGCCGCCGCGATCCGGGGACTCTGTATCAATCTGTCAGGAAAACCCCAAGTCGTTGTATATGAATCCGCGAAAGAGGAAAAGATACCTCTCCGCGCCCTGTGTGCGGAAATCACCGGGGGGGATACTGAGGAAAACATGGCGGAGATTATTCAGAAAGCCTATGCCGCATGGAAACCAGTATCGTCTACCGGGGGGGCCCCGGTTTTGATTCCCTCCTCTGCGGCCTTGACGGTTGACGGAAAACTTGAGGCCTTGTACTGGATTGACAGTGATATTGATTCCGCCCGAAAGCGCTTAGTGGGGCGTGACGATTCTCCCAGGGTGGAATCGTCCACCGGGACCGAATCGTTCATCAATGTGGCTCAACGGGCCGGAGTGGTGAAGAACAGGGTGGCCCTGGTAACAGGCGGCGCACAGGGTATTGGTGAGGAGATAGTACGGAACCTGGCCGCCGCAGGGGCGTTGGTGTTTATCGCGGATCTCAATCTTGAGGGCGCGCGAAAATTGGCGGAAGCGGTCAACGTTATGGAAAACCGAACCGCCGCCTTGGCCCTGCGGGTGAACGTGTCAGATGAAGAGTCGGTTGAGGCGATGTGTAAGGCCGTGGCGGAGAGCGTCGGAGGCCTTGACCTTTGTGTCAGTAACGCCGGAGTACTCAAGGCGGCCAGCGTTCTTGAACAAGGGCTGGCTGATTTTAAATTTGTCACCGATATCAATTATACCGGTTTTTTTATCATCACCAAATTCATAGGCAGGTTGTTAAGAGCCCAGTGGCGGACCGCCCCCCGGTGGAAAACCGACATCATACAGATCAATTCTAAATCGGGACTGGAAGGCTCAAACAAAAACGGTGCGTATGCGGGCGGCAAATTTGGCGGGTTAGGCCTCGTGACCAGCTTCGCCATGGAACTGGTGGAATACAACATCAAGGTGAACGCTATCTGCCCCGGAAATTTCCTGGATGGTCCGCTCTGGTCGGATCCGGAGAAAGGCCTCTTTGTCCAATACCTCAAAACCGGCAAAGTCCCCGGCGCCCAAAACATCGCCGATGTGCGAGCCTTCTACGAATCCAAAGTCCCCATGAAACGGGGCTGTACCGGAAAAGACCTCGTCCGGGCGATCTACTACATCGTGGAACAGGAATACGAAACCGGCCAGGCCGTTCCCGTTACCGGCGGGCAGGTGATGCTGCATTAAGAGCTAAATTTCCGGCGCGTTTTCCAACAGGTAATGCTCCGCTTCCGTATTCCACAGGCCCTTGTAGCGTCCGCAGATCTCCGCGAGTTTAGCAAACAAGGGATCATCCGCGCCTTTTACCGCGAAATCGTCAATAGCGGTAAGGCTGAGTTTTTTGTGGGTGTAGATGAGCTTCTTGCCGCCCGGGATCTTATCAAGTTCGATGGTAGTTTTGGCCACCGCGTCGAGTCCTCCAATGTGGGTGATCATGAACACTGGATTGAGCAGGCCTTGGGAAATCATGGCAAGGGATTCTTTCATATCGTCCGTATTACCCCCGGATGTACCCACTATATGGTGTGATTCATAATGCACATTGTAGAAATTGAAATCGGCGGAAAAGGCGGTGTTGGTGGGGCCGGCAAAGAAATTGAGGCAACCGTCATGGCCTAAGAGGCGATCCCCCAGTTCCAACACCAGTTTGACCGGGGCAAAGACAAATACGTCGTCGTAGAGTTTTCCGCCGTTCAGGGATTTCAGATGTTCCACGGGATCGGCGATATCTTTGGTATTGATATAGGTAAGCTCCACACCGTTTTTTTTCGCCTCTTCCGGCGGGAGGAGTTGAGCGGCCCGGGCCAGGCGCTTTTCGTCAATGTCGGTAACCACGAGGCATGAAGGCTTGCGGGGATTGTGAATGGCGTAATCAATGGCGCCCAGTCCCATAGGGCCGACGCCGGCCAGGAGCGCCAGAGAGCCTCCTTCGGCAATCCCCATGGAGTGAATATAGGAGCCGCCTTTGGTGTGGTACTGAGCGTGAAAAGCCCCTACAACGCATGAAACCGGTTCCGCCAGGGAACCCATGAAAAAATTATCCACCTTGTAATCAAGGAGACAGTTCATCTCCATCACCTCTTTGGGGATGATGATGTATGTAGCATCACCGCCGATAAACTCAAAAGAATAACCGGGGGACCAGAGGGTGGCAACGCCGTCGGGGCCGGGATAGTTCAACGCCGGCTGAATAGCGAATTTATCCCCCGCCTTAAATTGGTTTTTCCATTTATCGCCCACCTTCTCAATGACGCCGCAGAATTCATGGCCGATGATAGGCTGTGTTTTGCTGAGATCATGACGGATCCGCTTGTGTTTCGCCCCCTGCATGGCGAGCTTGTGACTGGACATACAAATAGAATCGGAAACCACTTTCGCCAATATTTCATCGTCTCGAATTTCGGGAAGATCAAACTCCTCAAGCCTGAGATCGTCGACGCCGTGCAGACGAATTGCCTTAGTTTTCATATACCACTCCTCAATCGCTGAATTAGCGTCTGTCCACAAAGTCGGTTGCTTTGCGGACAGACCCGAATTATAAACAGAGTTAGCATTATACCATCGTTTACCGGAATAATGAACTATCCCGTACCCTGATCACATACCATATTTAGCAGCGTTTTACCAGAACCGTTTTCTCATACTCATTTACCTTCTCCAGCCAATCGGCGCCCGCGGGAACCTCCGCGTCAAGGCAGAGCTTATCCCAGACGGCGGGGAAAGGGAATGTCTTGAACTCTTCCATCAAGGCGAGACGTTCGTGGTTTTTCCCGGCTTTTTCGGCGTCTGTCAGCAGCTTGGTCGGTTCCAAGAGGGCTTCCAACAAGCCCTTACGCAGGCTCCGTGTCCCAATAGTCCAGGCGGCAATACGGTTGATCGAAGCGTCAAAAAAATCCAAGGCGATATCAATACGGTTAAAGCATTTCTGCCGGACGATTTCCCGGCAGACATCCCGCAGTTCATCGGAAAAGACAGGTACATGATCCGAATCCCAGCGGATTCCCCGGCTGAAATGGATAAGCAGGCCAGGCACAAAAAGCAGAGTCGAGGAAATTTTATCGGCGATGGTTTCGGTTGGGTGGAAATGACCGGTATCAAGACAGAGCTTTATCTGTTTGGAAGCTGCGTAACCCAGATAAAACTCATGGGAGCCAGCCACATAGGCCTCACTTCCGATGCCAAAGAGCTTTGACTCTACCGCGTCGGTAATAGTTTTAGAGTCCAGTTTGACCTCAAGAATTTCGTCTAACGCGTCTTTAAGCCGCTGTCTTGGGGAGAGGCGGTCCGCAGGCAGGTCTTTAGAGCCGTCTATGACCCAGATATTGTTCACTGCGGGAGATCCCTGGTTTGCGCCGAAAGCGGCGGCGATCTTCCTTGAGGCGATGGTGTGGCGAATCCAGAAAGCCCGTATCCGGGGATCCGGACTGGCCAGGGTAAAGCCGGAATCGGCCATGGGATGGGAAAAGAAACTGGGGTTGAAGTCCAGTGGAATTTTCTTTTTCTTTGACCAGTCCATCCAGTTTTTAAAATGCTCCGGTTCAAGCGAGTCACGAGAAACCACTGCTTGGGGTTCGGCGTAGAGCATGTGGAGGCTGAACCGCTTTTTGCCGGGGATAAGGGAAAAAGCGAATTCGGCGTCCGTTCGCAGTTCGTCCCCATTCCTGGCCCGGCCCGGATAGTTACCGGTGGCGAGGATACCGCCGCCTGATAAACCATCCGCTCCCTCAAAACCGGTTACGTCATCGCCCTGCCAGCATTGTACTGAGATGGGAATATCCAAGGCTGTTTTGATTACTTTGTCGGTATTAACGCCAAAAGCGGCATAGGCGGCCTTCGCCAATACGTAGGCTTGTTCTATGGTTTCCCGGCTTTGATAAGATTTCATACGTTCTCCTTAATATTTGATAAGAAGACCTTAAAAACTTACAATTTCAAGGCCCTTATTGTACCGAAACAGATGAGCGGAAACGCTCCGCTTCCCAATTATTGATAAAATCAATTTGGTCCTGTGTCATAAACCGCAGTCCGCCAAAGGATTCAGCGTAAACCGCTACCCTGATCGCGTCTCTGAAAAGCTCAAGCGCCAGGACGGCGGTTTTTTCCGAAGGTCCTGTTCCAAAGATCCCCAGGCCCTGAACGGCAACGATCTTGGGCGCCCTGCCGGTTTTTTCCGTATGCTCCTTCCACGCTTCCCGAAGCGCGGCGTCCGTATTCGCGCGGGTAAACAGGGGATCGCTTCCGGCATAGACAATATGGTCAGGGCTGAACGCCGAGGAGACAGGCCTGAAGGAAGCGCGATCTTTGACTAAGGCGGTAATTTCATTATTACCCAAGAATATCGCGGCCCCTCCCGCAAGAGTTGAGAGCGTCCGGCCAATTTCAGCGGAATTGCCCTTTTCGCTTATTTCATTTAAAAAATCAGGCGACCGTTTTATCCGCCCGCCGATTTTCCGCATAATTTCACCGTATATTTCTTTTATTCCGTCAGGGCTGTCCGCTCCAACAAAGACACCGTGGTTCTGCAAAAAAATGATCGCGGCGGGCCTGCCGTACCTCTCGCCGTGATCGGCCATCGCGTTTTTTACTGTTTTGGAAAGCACATAACCGGGATTAACAGAGGGTATCCAGACGGCGGCATCGCCGAAAATTTCCGCTTTGGCTTCTTCTCCCCGCCCCGAACAGGTGAGGCCGTTCACCACCGCCGGGTGGGTATGTACCACAAAAGCGAAGGGCAGAATATCGTGTAACAAGGTTTCCACGCTGGGCCTTTTCTGTTCCTCACCGGGTTTTCTCGCGGCCATCAGATCGGCGAGGACCGCGCTTTCCCGTTCCGCGTTGGATTGGGGATAGTTTTTTTTCCAAATCGCGGCCAGTGCTTTCCGGTCCATTTGGACGAAACCCTCAGATGTCGCTTCAGCCAAGGACATACCGGAGCCTTTGATATAAAGCGTTTCCTCATTCTTAAAGGAAGTGTTTCCCCCCCCGGCCAGGATGTAGTCGGGATTGGCGCCGTAATAACGGGATATTTCTACTAGTGCCGCTATACTCATCATTTAATCCATAATGAAACATTTCTTCACGCGTATCGGATACCGGGGATTCATCGGGATTGGTATCCATGTTCCCCTTTTCAAAGGGAACGGGGACATACCCCGCTCCCTAACACTCCTTTTTTAATACACGCTCTTCCAGTCGTTAATATTTGCCTTGTCAAATTTGAAGGGAGGGCCGAGGAGTACTTCGGTCCCGCCGTCGGGAGCCTGGACAATGGTATAATTGCCAAGCCGGCCTGCGGTAAAGCTGTCTCCCGCCTTGCCGGTGATTTTGTCGCTGGTAAGAGCGGTCGCAACATAAGAGCCAAGATACCCTACATCAATGGGATTCCACAGGTACATGTAGGGACAGACATCGTTGTCAATGTATTCGGCCATTTCGGAAGGCAGCCCCAGTCCGGTGAGGGCCACTCTGCCCTTGAGTCCCCTGTCGGTGAGAACTTTACCGGCGGCGGCGATACCAACGGTGGTGGGGGCAATGATGCACTTCAGGTTGGGGTATGAAAGCAGGAGACCCTCGGTTTCGGAAACCGATTTATCCCGAAGATCATCACCATAGGCGATTTTCACAAGGTTCAGATTGGCGTACTTGGGCTGCTTCAGCGTTTCCTGCATTACTGCGATCCAGGCGTTCTGGTTTGACGCCTGGCTTGTGGCGGAAAGGATCGCTATCTCACCTGACCCTCCTGCCATGTCATAAGCGGCTTCCACCAGTGTCTCGCCAATCCTTTGGGTATCCGCCTGGTTCACATGGGTCAGCCGGCTGGCGGGATTAACCGACGAGTCAAGCGAGTAGATTTTAATGCCCTGATTTTTGGCTCTGGTCAGAACCGGCTGGAGGGCATCATAATCGTTCCCCACAATACAAATCGAGGCTACCCGCTGGGCGATAAGCTGCTCGATCATCTGGATCTGGGCTTCCGCGGTGGGAAGGTCCGGCGCCCGTAGGATAGCGGTTCCTCCCTGCTCTTTAATGCCGGTTTCAAAGCCGCCCATCTGCCGCTCTCCGTAAGGGTTGCCGGTACTCTTGAACACGATGGCGTGGGTGTTGGCGCTTGTCCCGCCGCCGGCCCTTTGCCCGCTTCCGAATACCACGGCGGAACATAGTACCGCCAAAACCGTCGAAAGTACCATCACTTTCGTTGCCAGTTTTTTCATAAGAATCCTCCTAAAATGAATTTACACATTAAATCCGTCTTTATGATTTGACGGATTTAATACTTCGTTTATTAACCCTCAGGTTGATGACCAGTACCGAAAGTACCAGCAGCGCTCCGAGGATGATCAATATTATCTGGGCCGAAATATTCTTGAGGCCCAGGCCGTAATTCAAAAACCCGATAATAAAAACCGCTAAAAGAGGCCCGGCTATTTTACCGGATCCACCCGATGTGCTCACCCCGCCAAGTACTACCATGGCGATTACGTCGAGTTCGTAGCCCTGGGCTACATTCGGCCTGGTACTTCCCATCCGTGAGGTAAGAAAAATGGCGGTAACCGCCGACATAAAACCGGTCAACAGTGTTACCGTCAGGAGAATCCGGTCGGTTTTGACTCCGGAGTATTTGCACGCGAGCAGGTTGCTTCCCATACCGAATATCTTCCTGCCGAAAGAGGTCTTGTGAAGCAATAGGCCGAAACAGATCGCC
This sequence comes from Treponema sp., assembly GCA_031266095.1. The sequence continues at coordinate 36,614 of JAISBR010000194.1, forward strand.
GCCGCAATAAAGGCAATGAGAATAAACGGGAACGGTCCCACATAACCCCAGGCAAAAAAGGAAAACCAGCCGGGAAAACCGCCCGACGCCCGGTCTTCAAGGATCACGTAGGCTATGCCCCGGTAAATCGTCATGGTAGACAGGGTGACAATCATGGCGGGCAGTTCCTTGAACTTAATCATCAAAAGACCGTTGAGCCCGCCGCAGACCGTACCGATAAGCAGCGCCGCCATCATTGCCAGAGGCATCGGCACTCCGGCGTTGAAGATAACCGCCATCATAACCGATGTAAAAGCCACAATGGAAGCCACCGAAATATCGATATTGCCTAAAATGATCACCAGCATCATGGGAAGGACAATGAAGGCTTTATCCAGGAAATTCATGGGCGCGGTGAAAAAAGTATCAATATTAAGATAATAGGGAGAAAGAAAGCTGTTGACAATGTTAATCAGGATAAAGACCGCGAAGAGCAGCCATTCCCACTGAAAGAAAAATGACTTCCAGTTCCAGGGCTTGTCCGCAAGCATGGTTTTCTCACTCATCGTTTACTCCTGAGAGTCTGCAGCGCTCCGTGCACTCCAGCCTTGAAAAAATAGTCAAATCCGACAGCCCCAGAAGCTTGTTGCACTTCGTGCATAAGACCTCCAAGCGCAACAGGCTCCTAGATTACCCGGCGGCGCAGTGCCATCCGGTCGTTGTTCCGCTTGATCAGCACATTGGTGATGATCGCCGCCAGGATCACTATGCCCTGAATGGCCTGCTGCCAGAAAGAAGAGACGTTTATCAGGGGCAGGGCGTTGGCCAAAATCCCGAAGAGAATCACCCCCAGGAGCAGGCCGAGAATCCTGCCGCGTCCGCCTGAAACGCTTACCCCGCCCAATACGCAGGAAGCGATTACGTTCATTTCATAGCCGACGGCGGTATCCCCCTGGGCGGAGGCGAACTTGGCGACCCAGAGCACTCCCGCGAGTCCCGCCAGAGCGCCCATGAGCATATAGACCATCCAGACGATCCGCCGCCTCGGCAGGCCGATAACCTCGGCGGCCTCCGGGTTTGAGCCCACCGCGTAAATGCGCCTGCCGGTACGGGTGTGGTTGATAAAGTAATAAAAGACAGTATAGATGATGATGGCAATAAATACGAGGTTGTTTATACCCAATATGCTCCCGGTGGCGATGTTTTTGAACGATACCGGCATCTGATGGGCGCTGACCCACTGTCCGCCCGATACCACATAGGTAAGCCCGCGGGTAACATTCATTAAACCGAGACTCGCGATGATCGGCAAAATCGAAAACCGGGCGATCAGGAGGCCGGTCAGGGATCCGACAAGGGCGCCCACTATGGTCCCTTCAAGGAGCAACAGAACCGGTGAAAGAGCCGCATTGTCCCGTACCGAGAGCGCGGTGACCATACCTGAAAAGGCCATAATCGCCCCTATGGAAAGATCAATGCCGCCGGTGATGAGCACCATCATCATTCCCACCGAAAGGATGCTCAAGACCGCCGTATTGGTCAGTAGATTGCGAATATTAAGCGGTGTAAGGAATTCTTTGTTACGGAACTCAATGAGTATACTGATGATAATAATAAAAACAACGAGCCCCAGTTCCCGAAACCGCTCGGCCTGTCTTGTTTTCCCTTTTTCCACGGATGCCCCCTATTCCCGCTGCATGGCGGCCTGGAGTATTTTTTCCTGTGTCGCATCTTTGGTATCCATGGACGCCGTAACCCTGCCGTCCCGCATCACCACCACCCGGTCGCTCATGCCCAGCACTTCAGGCATCTCCGAGGAAATCATAATAATACCGTAGCCCGCCTTAACCAGATCATTCATGATCGTATAAATCGCGGTCTTTGCCCCTACGTCAACACCTTTGGTCGGCTCATCCAAAATAATTACCTTCATGTCGGCGGTAAGCAGCTTAGCGACAATTACCTTCTGCTGATTGCCGCCGGAAAGGGTGGAGACTTTGTCATGAACGCTAGACGCTTTGACATTGAGCTTCTCGGCGAAATCTCTCGCGGCGCTGTTTTCTTTACCCTGGTCAAGCCAGCCGTAACTGGTAAATTTATCAAGCACCGGCAGACTGATGTTTTTGGCAATTTCCCAGCGGAGTACGAGGCCCTGTTTCAGGCGGTCCTCGGGTAGATAGCCGATACCCTCCCCGATAGCCCTGGACGGGCCGGGGTGATCCAGGGTCCTGTCGTTTAGGGAGATGGTTCCGGAATCGTAGGAGTTGATTCCGTAAATAGCCTCACAGACCTCGGTACGGCCCGCCCCGACAAGGCCGGTCAGGGCGAGAATTTCCCCCTTGCGAAGGCTGAAGCTCACGTCCTTGAAATAGCCTGTTCTGGAAAGCCCTTCTACCCGAAAGATTTCCTCCGCCGGGGTAACATCCCGCCTGGGGAAAAACTGTACAATCTCCCGGCCCACCATGGCGGAGGTCAGGGTATTGTCATCCACATCGGTAATATCCCAGGTGTTGATGTACCTTCCATCCCGCAAGACTGTTACGCGATCAGCAAGACGGTACATATCCTCAAAACGGTGGGAGATGAAAATAATCGAGACGCCTTTTTGCTTGAGACCTTCGGTAATGCGGTAGAGATCTTCACTTTCCCGGTTGGAAAGAGGGGCGGTGGGTTCGTCCATGATGATGATCCGGGCGTTAGACGAAAGAGCCTTTGCGATCTCTACGATTTGCTGCTGGGCCACGGAGAGGCTTCCCATAAGAGCGCGGCTGTCGAAGTTAGCGTCAAGCTGTGCAAGCAGTTCCGCCGCTTTCCGGTTCATGGTACGCCAGTCCACCCGCTTGAAGGGGCCCCGCACCTGTTCATGACCCATAAAAATATTTTCCGCGACCGAAATATCCGGAAAGCAGGTAACATGCTGATAAATGGCGGCGATACCCAGGGCCTGAGCGTCCAAGGGACTTCTGATCTCCACGGGTTTATCGTCCAGCCGCATCTCGCCGGAGTCGGGCTTGAAAACGCCGGTAATGATCTTGATAAAGGTAGACTTACCGGCGCCGTTTTCACCCATCAGCGCGTGAATTTCGGCGGGCCGCAGTTCAAAATGAACCCCCTCCAGGGCTTTAACCCCGGGAAACGTTTTGGAAACAGACGATAATTCAAGAATATTTTCCGCCATTTTGCCCCTAACAGATCTTCCTGCATTCGACGCCCCAGAGCTGCGCCAATTTTTCAATCTTACCCGCGATATGCCCTAATCCTATTGCACAATGGTGCGCGGGTCCCGCCTTTGACCAGCGATCCACAAATTCACGGGCCGAAAGGGAAAAGCGGTAACGGCTGTTGGTGTTTCCAATCTCCAATACCGGGCCGGGAACGGATTCCCCCTCGGCGCAAAGCAGGAAGGTAGAACCCTTAGGCCCTTGTACCACCGAGAGGAGAGTCACCGGACCATGTTTGACACTCATCTGGATGGAAAGGCCTTTACCCGGCTTTCCATGATAGACCGGAAGCGGCACCAGCTTTACCATACCCTCCGCAATCGCCGCGTGGGCCGGCCCGTCATGTCCCCAGAGAACCACGTCATCGATAAAATCCATGGCGTAAAATTCCGAGAACGATCCCCCAACATCAAGACAATCCATGATCTTCATGGCAACCACAGCCTTGATTTCGCACTCACCGGCCACCGGAACATGATGAGCGGTCAGCAGGGTATTTCCCGCGATGACGGAACTGATAATGTTTTCGTGCTCATTACCGCCGTAACCCTCGTAATAATAGGCCATGGCCCCCAGATTTTTATCCGCCGCCAGAGCGTCAAGGGCGCAGGAAGTTTTTGCGGCCCGGTCAAGCTCGTATTCGTCACATTCGGCTGAAACTATAAATTCGGAATCAAACTGTTTCCGCTTCCGGGCTATATCTTCGGGACCGGCCTTGTCCCAATAAGCCTTGAGCAGATCCATTTCCAGCAGCTCAAAATGACTGCCGAATACCGAAGCCAGCCGGGTTATGTCGGTATAGACGTCCAGCATCCCGCAGTAGTAATGCCCCAGAACGCCTATTCTGACGTCACGCAGCACGGCGCAGACCCGTATCGCGTCACACCAGTCCCTGATTTTTTCCCAGGATTGTTCTTCTTCCAGCCAGCCGGTTACAATATCATATTTCAGGCCGGCGTTATTAAAGACATTTGCTATTTCCGGCACCGCGCAGGCCTGGCAATGGGCAAGCCATTCACCGGTCATAACTCCCCGGTCTCCCAGGGCGTTAAATTTCGCGTAATCAATGGCGGGTACTGGCTGGAGGTTGAGAATCATCACCGGTACTCCCAGTCCCTGGGCTACCGGCAGAACCGTATGTGAAAGGGCGTAGGTTGAAATATACAAAAATACCGCTTCAACACGATGTTCATGGAAGAGCTTCGATACATGGCGGGCCTTAACCGGATTATCGACCAGCCCCGCGTTAACAATATCCAATCCAAAACCGCGCAGTCTTCTGTCGATCAAATCGATGTAGCTTTCCAGCCGCTGCCGCAAACCTTCGAACTGGGCCCAATAAGTATCGAGACCTATACCCATTAAACCAATATGCATAATTTATTTTACCCTTCTTTTTCCCCGCCGCGAATGGACAATTCAATTGAAAAGATGGAAAAAAAGCGGTACAATAACAGGCTATGGCACAGAACGACGGCGGTACCTGGGACTCTTTCCTGCACTACCTGCCCTACAGTGAAGAAGACGAAAAACTGGGTATGCTCTGTACCACCGCGGGATCTACCAGCATACAGCCCGGTATCGTATATCCACCGCGGAAAAACGAACATCCCGCCCTGTTCAGAACGGTAGCGGAAGGCCGTGTTTTATCGGAATTCCAAATGGTATACATCACCCAGGGAGAAGGGATTTTTGTTTCAGACGATATAACGTATCAGGTAAAACCAGGCGCCCTTTTGCTGGTCCTGCCGGGTATTAAACACCGCTACCGGCCCTCCATTGAAACCGGCTGGCAGGAATACTGGGTCGGTTTTAAGGGGAGTTATTTCACCGGCCTCCTTGAGGAAGGACGTTTCTCTCCTCAACAGGTTTTCTTTGAGGCCGGCCTTCATGACTCCATTCTCTCAATTTTCAACCAGATCTTTGACGAGGTGAGAACTCAGCAGCCCCTGTACCAGATGAAAGCCTGCGCGTGCATACTCTCACTGATCGCGGAGGTGCTGACTAAGGAACGGCGTAAGGAACAGCCCAATTATTATCAGAAAATTGTGGAAAAGGCAAAATACCTGATGGAATTGAATATTTACGGCGCTATTAATCTTTCCGGTATTTCCGAGCACCTGGGGATTAGCACCTCACGGTTCAATGAAATTTTCAAGACTTATACCTCTATGACTCCCTATCAATATTATATTCATATCAAGATACACAAGGCCGAGAATCTCCTGGAGCGGAAGGATATCTCGGTCAAGGAAGCGGCCTTCAAGATGGGATTCGACGATCAGTATTATTTTTCCCGGCTTTTCAAGAATAAGACCGGAGTTTCCCCTTCGGACTGGAAGAGGTTCATAAGCATTAAACCCGAATAACAAATACCGGTGAAAGTCAGTGTTGTCAGTATGATGGGACCTATAATCCCCTGGGTTGATTTCTTGAAAATTTTATGGTAAATCTACATAATATGGCGAGAGCGCCACTTGATACACATACAGCATGCGGATTATAGAATGGGAAGATTTTATCGCCCAAAGACCAGGCCCGGCGGATAAAGGCCTGGCCATGAGCATCGGGGTTTTTGACGGGGTCCACCGGGGCCACCAGGCCTTGATTGAGCGGATATGTTCCGGTCCCTACCTCCCCACGGTAATTACCTTCAAACAAAATCCCCTTAGAATACTCAAGCCCCGGCGGTATGTGGGGGATATTTTCAGCCTGGCTCAAAAACTGAGAGCTTTTGAGCTTTTGGGGGTAAGGCAGGTCATCCTCATTGACTTTTCAGAGAATTTTAGTATAATAAGAGGAGGGGATTTTATTGATCTGCTGGTTAAAGTCTGCCCGCTGCGGTTCCTGGCCCTGGGGCGCGATTTTCGTTGCGGTCGGCGGCTGGACACCGGGGTTCGGGAAATTCGGGAACAGGCCGGGGCGCTGGGCATTGAAACCTGGGCCGTCGCGCCGGTGATGGAAGGGGAGCGGCGGATAAGTTCCAGCCGGATCAGGCAGGCGATTAGCGACGGTGCGCTTGAGGAAGCGGAAAAGCTCTTGGGCAGAAAGGTCGCGCTCGATCTGTCGGAGCTTCCTATTGATCTTTCATCCCGAAGTGAAAGTGGCTGTTGCTATGACGCGGCGGCGGCTTTCAGGATAATCCCATGTGGGGGCAGATATAAGGCGCTGGTGTACGGCGCCGATTCCGTCGACGGAATAGAGACACTTATTTCCATTAGTAATGGCAAGGTCTTAGTTCCGGATATGCCGGGCGGAAACGGATTCAAGGCTGAAATGATTGAATTCATACAGAGTACCCAATAGGAGAGATTATATATGGCTTTAACAAAAGAAAGCGTAACATCCATCGTCACCAAATTTGGCAAAAACGAGAAGGATACGGGCGCTTCGGAAGTTCAGATCGCGTTATTGACTGAACAAATCAACCAGCTTACCGGACACTGTAAACAGTTCAAAAAAGACAAGTCCGGTCAACGGGGACTTTTGATCCTGGTCGGCAAACGCCGGCGGATGCTGAAATACATTCAGCGTACCAACCTGGAAGGATACCGCAAACTCATCAAGGACTTGGGTCTCCGTAAATAATGGTTCAAAGAGTAACACTTCAAATCGCCGGTAAGGACCTGATTCTTGAAACCGGCAGACTCGCCAAACAGGCAAACGGCGCTGTGTTCGTGCAGTACGCGGGCTCGGCGGTAATCGCCACTGTCTGTTCATCCCCGGAATCGGTTGAGGGTCTGGACTATGTGCCCCTCACGGTTGAGTACAACGAAAAGTATTACGCTGCGGGAAAAATCCCCGGCGGCTTTATCAAGCGGGAAAGCCGTCCCAAAGACAGGGAAATCCTGGTCAGCCGTCTCATTGACCGGCCCATGCGGCCTCTCTTTGAGAGGAGTTTTGGCCGGGAGATACAGCTTGTCCCCACGACGCTTTCCACGGACCAGGTGAATCCGCCTGATATCCTGGCGATTATCGCCTCATCGGCTGCGGTACACATCTCGGACATTCCCTTTAACGGTCCTGTTGCGGGGGTGAGGGTCTGCCAGGTAAACGGCGAACTGGTGGTAAATCCCACCTACGAACAGATCGAGAACGCTACTCTTGAGATTATGGTGGCGGGTACCAAAGACGGTATCACCATGGTGGAGGGCAGCGCTAAAGAGGTGAGTGAAGATCTCATGATCGAGGCGCTGGAAAAAGCCCACAAGGTGATCATCGACTTCTGCGGGCTTCAGGAAAAGCTGAGGGATATCTCGGGAAAAGCGAAGCTCCCCCTCGGCGAATCGTTGATCTCACTTGAAAACAGCGACGCCATCAAAAGCGCCGTCCGGCCCAAACTGGAAACAGCCTGTTTCCTCAAAACCAAGCTGGAACGGCATGACGCCATAAAGGCGGTCAAGACCGAATGTGCCGTTCAATATGCAGCCCAGCTTGAGGATGAAAACCAGAAAAAACTCTTCGATGCGTTATTCGAAGATATGCAGTATGAGATACTCCGTTCCTCAATTCTTGATAAGGGCCGCCGGGTAGACGACCGGGGAACCGAAGACATTCGGAATATTACCTGCGAAGTGGGGATTCTGCCCCGTACTCACGGTTCGGCTCTGTTTACCCGGGGGGAAACCCAGGCCCTGGTGGTGACCACTCTGGGTACGGTGTTTGACGAACAGGTGTTCGATGATATTGAGGGTGACAAGCGGGAAAATTTTATACTCCACTACAACTTCCCTCCTTACTCGGTAGGTGAAGTGGGCCGCATGGGAACCGGCCGCAGGGAAATCGGCCACGGCAACCTGGCCCGGCGCTCCCTGGAAGCGATGGTTCCCTCGAAAGAGGAATTCCCCTACACCGTACGGGTGGTTTCCGAGATCATGGAATCAAACGGTTCATCCTCAATGGCTTCGGTCTGCGGCGGAACTCTTTCCATGCTTCAGGCCGGGGTTCCCATGAAAAAGCCCGTGGCCGGTATTGCCATGGGACTTATCACCGAGGGCAAGGGCGGGCCGGGAGATCGTTACGCGGTGTTATCCGACATTCTGGGTGAAGAGGATCATCTGGGCGATATGGACTTTAAAGTCGCCGGGACCGAGGACGGGATCACCGGTTTCCAAATGGACATCAAAATAGCCGGAGTCAGCCCGGAGATCATGCGCAAGGCGCTGGATCAGGCGAAGCGGGGCAGGCTGCATATCCTTTCTATAATGAATCAGACCATCAGCAAGCCCGAAGACCATATCAGTGAATTTGCCCCCAAGATCGTTTCTCTGCGTATCGACATCGACAAGATAGGCGCTCTCATCGGTCCCGGTGGAAAGAACATCAAGGCCCTCTGCGAGCAGTACAGCGTGAAGATCAATACCGATGATGACGGTACCGTTACGATCTTTGGAAAAAATACCAAAGACGCCGAGGACGCCAAAGTCGCGGTGCTTGGCATCGCCTCGGATCCCGAGATTGGCCTCGTGTATAATGGCGTGGTAAAGCGCATAATGGACTTCGGCGTCTTTGTGGAAATTCTTCCCGGTAAAGAAGGGCTGGTGCATATCAGCAGGCTTTCCCGGCAGCGGATCGCCCAGGTCACCGATGTGGTTAAAGAGGGCCAGCAGATCCCGGTTAAGCTGATTGAGATTGACAAAATGGGCAGGCTCAACCTTTCCTATATCGACGCTATTGACCCTAACGGCGCGGACGAGGGCAGCAGCGCCGGCCGGAATGGCAGGGATAACGCAGGAAGAGGCGGTCACCAAAATGATCGCCCCAGGGACAATCTTCGCCGGTAAAGAGGAAGGCCATGAACGGGGAGCCGGCGCTGAAAGTAGTAAGAATTGACCCCCGTATCTCCCTTCCCCAATATGCAAGCGAGGGCGCCGCAGGCATGGACCTGCGGGCTTTCCTTGCCGTTGATCTGGTCATACCCCCGTTGGGGAGGGCGAAAATTCCCACGGGGCTTAAAATTGAAATCCCGGCCGGTTTTGAGGCCCAAGTACGGCCCCGATCGGGGCTTGCGGCCCGTTCAGGGCTTACGGTGCTCAATTCACCGGGGACTATCGATTCCGATTATCGGGGGGCCCTGGAGGTAATTCTTGTAAATCTCGGTGACGAAGCTTACGCCATAAAGAACGGCGACCGGATTGCCCAACTGGTAATTGCCCCGGTATGCCGGGCGCGCCTTGAGGAAATAACGGCGCTTTCAGAGACCGTGCGGGGGGACGGTGGTTTTGGATCAACCGGAATGTAATGGCATATGGAAAATGTTTCTTCTTTGAGTGTTGATTCTTTTCACCGGGAAACGGAACGGAAAAGAGAAAACACCCGGGCGGTGTCTCCCACCATTTATCGGTATATTCTCACCGAGACATTTTTTTCATTCTTGATCGCCTTTCTTTTTTTCTTTTTTATTTTTTTTGTAAATCAGTTGCTGCTCATGGCTAGAGAGATCCTTGCCAAGCATGTACCCCTCAACCAGGTAGCGCTCCTGGTGCTGTTTTCCCTTCCGGGGGTTATTGCGATGTCGGCGCCTTTCGCTTCCCTGGTGGGGACCCTGATGACTGTAGGGCGTCTTACCAGCGATAACGAGATCCTGGTGATGCTTTCATCGGGGCTCTCGTATAAAAATGTGTTTATTCCCACCATTACCGCGGGGATTATCATCTCCCTGCTCTCTTTTTTCGCCAATGACGTGCTGCTTCCCGCCGGAACGGTACAGTTCGCGCGCCTGTACCGTCGTATCGTCGTAGCCACTCCCGCCCTGGAACTTGAGGCCAATTCGGTCAAGCGATTCAAGGATACGGTAATAGTTACCAGTACGGTGTCGGGTAACACCATCGGCGACGTGCTGATCATGGACAGAACCGGTGACGGGGAACGCCGCCTTATCATGGCCAACAGCGCCGAACTTAAGGACGCGGGGAAGGACGGTCTCAGTCTGGAACTGGAAGGGGCCTTTATCCACTCATCCAAGGAAATTGTCCGGGAAGACTACGATTACGCGTCAGCGGATGCCCTCTATTACTGGGTGCCCCAGGAGGATCTGCTCCAGGCGGTAGCCTCCATAAGCCCCCGTGAGATGAGTTCCCGTGACGTGCACCAGGAAATACAGAAAAAAATTGCCGAGCTTGATGTACAGCTCAACGAACGGCGAAACCGGATTTTGGTCCAGGCCCTCACGCTGGAAGCAAGCCTGCGGGAAGGGCCCGGGATGGAGGCCTGGAACCGGCGGAATTCCCTTCTTATGAATTACCAGCGGGAGGTCATAACCCTGGAAGGAATGAGAAGGGATCGTACTCTCCTTATTTATTGGCTTGAATATTACAAAAAATTCTCCATCCCCTTTGGCGCGTTTTCTTTTATTTTTTTGGCGGTCTCTCTGGGCTTTATGGCGAAAAAAAGCGGGCAGACCGTCGGGTTCATCATAGGCCTCTTAATTTCTGTAATTTATTGGGCGCTCCTGTTGGGCGGACAGACCCTGGGAATACGAATGAGTGTTTCTCCCTTCTGGTCCATGTGGCTGCCCAATGTACTGGCTTTAAGTATCGGTATTTTTTTGGCCTTTTTAAGGGTGCGAAAATGATATTGGATCGGTATTTGATCCGCCAGTTCCTGCCGATTTTTTCCGTAGCCGCCACCATGTTTGCGTTCCTTATGTCCCTGATCGATCTCTTCGCCAATCTCGTGCGGTATCTTAATTACGAGGTTCCCTTCGCGGAGATTATGCGGATGAGCCTGTTTTACCTGCCCAAAAGTTTTTCCTATGCCCTGCCTCTTTCCCTGCTCTTCGCCTCGGCCTATACCCTGGGAGATCTCTACTCCAGAAATGAGCTGACCTCTATTTTTTCATCGGGGATTCCCTTCGGGCGTTTCAGCTTACCCCTGATGTTCATCGGCCTTACGGCCTCAATATTTTCCTTTTTTTTTGATGACATAGTTGTCATTCCCACACTCAGGACCAAAAACGAGCTTTCCCGGTATTACCTGCAGCAGGACAGTGCGGAAAATACTTCGGATATTGTCATCAAGGCCCGAAACGGCAGGCTTATCTATTCGGTGGATTATTACGATTTTACCGACCAGGTACTGAACGGCATCAATATTGTGGAACTGGACCAGGAGGGACAATTTATTTCCCTGGTCCGCTCCACCGAGGCTGTCTGGACCGGTGAGTATTGGGATCTGCAAAACGCCGTTATTTATCAACGGGGGGACGGTTTTCTCAGAGTCAATCCGCTTCTCCAGAGTACCGGGTACCGGGAGCATCCGGATATTTTCAAGCGGAACGCGGTAAAAGCGGAAGAACTCCCCGCCGGGGAAGCGGGGCTGCTGGTAAAGGATCTTATGGAAGCGGGCCTGCCCTTTATTGAGGCCCAGGCGGATTATTATCACCGTTTTTCTTACGCCACGGTTTCCTTTGTGGTAATGCTCCTCTCCATTTCTATGGGCGGCAGGTTCAGGAAAAATATCCTCCTCATGAGCCTCCTGGCAAGCCTTTCCGTGGCCGTTGTGTTTTACGTCATGGAGATGATCAGCATGATGATGGCCAAGCTGGGCTATATTCCACCTTTTATCGGGGCATGGTTTCCAGTGGGCGTCTTTATTGTCATTGGGTTTTTTCTGCTGCGGAGCGCGAAAACATAATATGATTTTTACGATTCACCGGTACGATGCTTCCTGTTCTGCCCGGAACGGAATTCTAAGCCTTCCCCACGGAACGGTTTCCACCCCGGTTTTTATGCCGGTGGGAACCGGCGGCGCCGTAAAAGCCCTCACCGTCGAAGACTTAAAGGAAATCGGTTTTGAGATAATTCTGTCCAACACGTACCACCTGTACCTGAGGCCTGGAGTTGAGGTCATCGGTGGGGCGGGAGGGCTGCACCGTTTTATGAACTGGGACCGGAGCATCCTGACCGATTCCGGGGGCTTCCAGGTTTTTTCCCTCTCGGCCTTAAGTAAAATTACCACTGAGGGCGCCTGGTTTCAGTCCCACGTGGATGGTTCCCGGCATTTTCTCAGTCCTGAAAAGGCGGTGGACATTCAGACCGTCATCGGCAGCGATATCCAGATGCAGCTTGATGTCTGCAATGGATGGGGAAGTTCCCGTCGGGACTCTGAAAAGGCCCTGGATATCAGCAGTGAGTGGCTGGGCAGGGCAAAGGCCACCTGGGAGGGAAAAATTGCCGGCGGCGTATACCGGGGGGTCCTCTTCAGTATTGTCCAGGGGAACTTTTTCCCGGATCTGCGCCGGCGAAGCGTGGAGGCATGCGTAAACGCCGGTACGCCCGGCATAGCCATCGGTGGACTTTCCGTAGGGGAGCCGGCCGAGGTTTTTGCCGAATACCTGTCCCTTACCGCCGCCCTCTTGCCGGAAGAGAAGCCCCGCTATGTGATGGGCATCGGTACCCCGGAGTATATTCTTGAGGCCATAGAGAACGGCATCGATATGTTTGACTGCGTACTTCCCACCAGAGAGGCTCGAAATGGCAGGGTATATACCCGCGAGGGTCCTTTTGCCCTTAAAAAAGCCGAAAACCGGCTTGATTTTTCGCCGATAGATAAAGAGTGCGGGTGCAAGGTATGCCGGCACTACAGCCGGGCCTACCTCAGGCATCTGTTCAAAACGAGGGAAATACTCTGTTCCATGTTGGCTACTTACCATAATTTGTATTTTCTTAACGACCTGGTTCTCAATGCCCGCAGGGCCATTGAAACAGACCGGTTCCTTGATTTTAAAAAAGATTTCCTTTCCCGGTACAGGAAGGAGCAAAAATGAACAATCTGTTGACCTTGTTCCAAAACCCGGTTGGTTTTGGACAAGTTCTTGGAAAAACCGGTCAAAAGCCCGGTTTTTTCACTAAATCCAGGGAAGCTGTTCCAAAATCTGACATTTTGGAACAGCCTCTGTTAAAAAAAATTTTCTTCGAAAATCTCTCGCAGGGACGCGGGAGCGCAGGAGAAGGCGGCCGGGCCGGTTACCGGCGATCTTTTGTGGCTGCGGAAGGCAGTCACCGCCTTCGCGGGTTCCTTTTTCTGGTAAACGTTTTTTTTCTCGGCGCTTTTCTGTACGCGCAGGAAGGGGAGGAACCCTTCCCGCCCGCGGCACCCTCAGACACGAATATCATTGAGTCCGCCCGGCTTGACACCATCAAGTACGGTACCGAGACGGAGATCGCTTCACTTATTCAGACGCTGAAAAACGAGGGCGCCGATTATCTTGATGACGAACTTATCGCCCTGGCGGGAAAGACAAGAAACCAGAAGATTCTCAGCGGGCTATTTACTTTTTTCGGTGATAGGGAAAAAAGCGGCCTTGAAGAGCGGGCCGCCAGGGTTGTGGAAGATCGGGATGACGAGACCGGCGAAACGGTTCTATCCGCCATTGAATACCTGGGTAAGGTAAAAGACGGCAATGCCAGGCCGGTTTTAATGGAGGTTCTTGACGCCCAGGAGCGGCGATACATGAACGCCGCGTTTCGCGCTTTGGGTCGCGTCGGCGGGGCCAGTCAGGAAGAAGAGGACGAGGCCGCCGAATACCTTATTGACTATTACACTTACCGTGATCCGGGAGATGAAAACAAGCGGGATATAATAAACGCCGTAGGCGCAGCCGGTTCGGTTAAAGGAGTTTCCTTTCTCGCCGGAATAGCCGGTGACGATGAGGAACGGGCCGTGTTACGCATCGCCGCTCTGGATTCCCTTTCCAAAATAGGCGACTCAGGCGGGCTTGAAGCTGTTCTCACCTGTGTCTCCGCTGCTGACCCCAATGTCCGTTCCAGCGCGGTAGCCGCCCTGGGACCCTTTTCCGGTGACGTGGTTGACAACGCCATCCTTGAGGCTTTCAGAGATCCCTACTACCGGACCCGTCTCGCGGCGGCCCAGGCAAGCCGGGAACGGAAACTCGAGGCTGCCATTCCCTATCTGAAATACCGCGCCGCACAGGATGAGGTTCCCGCTGTAAAAGACGAGGCTGTCCGCGCGTTAGGTGCTATTGCCAATGAAGAGGCAATGACAATTCTGGACAGCCTTTTCACAGAACGAAAAAATTCCGACAGGATCAGGCTCGGCGCTTCCGAAATGCTGATGAAAAACGATCCATCCGCGTACCTTGACCGCCTGATCATCGAACTGGATGAGGCAAAACAGAAGAACCAGAATCCCCTCTATAACGGTTTCCTTAAGATCATCGGCGATGCCCGGACAGAAAACGCCGAATCCATCGCCCGCCGCTTCCTTCAAAGCGGGGGTATTGTGGAAAAATCCTACGGCTTGGATCTGGCCGCCAACAACAACCTTACCGGCCTTTCTGAGGAAATAAAGACTCTCACCGCCGACAGAAACGAGAGCCTGGCCCGTAAAGCCCGCCGAATCGCGGAAAAATTGGGGATTGAGTAATAGGTCTGTTGAATATATACCAGGCGCCGTAAAATGTGGGATACCCTGTTATCGGATTAAGCGGCAAACAATCTCGGGCTCTGATGAAAGCCGCCCGTGCCCTTTTGGCATCCGCCCCAGGGCGTGTTCACACTAATAAAACCTTCAAAAATCACCAATCAGTCGATTTTATCCCGTAAACTGCGTCGAACCAGAGGTCCGTAGGAACCCGTTAATCGGGGTTTTTGCGGTATAAAGCGCCGCAAAAACCCACAACTGCAACAGGCTCCTAGAACGGCCTTTCAGCTAAATACTTGTATTCCTTCCACACACGCTCGGCCTGGGCTTTCGCTTTGGCGAGGAGCGCATCGGCGCGATCGGGGCTGGCGGCTTTGAGGCTCTTGAAGCGGACCTCCTTGTACATGAAGTCCTCAAGGCTCGTGGCCGGATCCCGGGAGTCAAGCTGGAAGGGGTTCTTACCTTCGGTTTTGAGCCGGGGGTCGTAGCGGTACAGGGGCCAGAGGCCGCAGGTAACGACCGCCTTACCCTGTTCCAGGCCCTTCGACATATCAATACCGTGGTTGATGCAGTGGGAATAGGCGATGATGATCGAGGGACCATCATAGGATTCCGCTTCACGGAAGGCCTTGATGGTCTGGGCCATATTGGCGCCCATAGAAATCTTGGCTGTATACACATAGCCGTAACTCATGGCCATGGCGCCCAGGTCCTTTTTGCTGATATCCTTACCCGCCGCGGCGAACTTTGCAATGGCGCCTACCGGGGTGGCCTTGGACATCTGTCCGCCGGTGTTGGAGTACACTTCGGTGTCCAGTACCAGGAGGTTCACATTCCGGCCCGAGGCGATGACGTGGTCAAGGCCGCCGTAACCGATGTCGTAACCCCAGCCGTCGCCGCCTAGTATCCACACCGAGCGCCTGATGAAGTAGTCGGCCAGAGAGAGGAGCAGTTTGGAGGTAATCTTGGAGTCGCTCTTGAGGGCGGTTTTCAGCTCGTCCACATTCTTGCGCTGCTCGTCAATGGCGGCGTCATCGGCCTGGGTATTGATCAGTATCTTGTCGAGAAGAGCGGCGCAGATACCTTCGCTTTTGGCCTGTTCCGCAATTTCACGGGCGTGCACGGCCAGCTTATCGCTGGTGAGGCGCATACCCATGCCGAATTCGGCGGCGTCCTCAAAGAGGCTGTTGGACCAGGCCGGCCCGCGGCCGTCGGCCCTCTTACAGTAGGGAGTGGTGGGCAGGTTCCCGCCGTAGATCGAGGAACAGCCGGTGGCATTGGCGATGATCGCCCGATCACCGAAAAGCTGGGAGAGGAGTTTCACATAGGGAGTCTCGCCGCAGCCGCCGCATGCGCCTGAGAATTCAAAGAGCGGCCGCTTGTAGGCAAGGCCCTTGGTGGTGCTGAGGTTAAGTTCCTCCGCGGGAACTTCGGGCAGGCTCTGGAAGTATTCCCAGACCGCTACCTGTTCGGCATGGTATTCAGGATCGTCGGAATAGGACTTCCAGGACAGGGCGCAGGGCTTGCTCTGGTCTTTGGAGACCGGGCAGGCGTTGATGCACACGCCGCATTCCATGCAGTCTTCGGCGGAAATGACCAGAGCCGCTTTCCGGCCGTCTACAGCTTTGGGTTTAATGGCGGCGGACTTGAAACCTTTGGGGGCACTTGCCGTTTCAGCGTCGATCAGGTTCTTCATACGGATACAGGCGTGGGAACAAACCGCCGAGCAGGTGCCGCATTGGATACAGACATCAGGATTCCAGACAGGTACCCGCTCGGCTACCGAGCGTTTTTCATACTGGGTAGTGGCGGTGGGGAATGTACCGTCTTCCGGTATCTTGCTTACCGGGAGCTTGTCCCCTTCCTGGATTGACATGGTTCCCAGCACTTCCCTGATCCAATTGTCTTTGGTGGTAGCAAAGGGTTTTTTCATGTGGATGCCGCCTTCGGCAGCGGAAGGGTACTTCACCTCTTCGACCGAGTTCAGGGCCGTATCAACGGTCTTGTAGTTTTTTTCAACCACATCGGCGCCTTTCTTGCCGTAGGACTTTTCGATGAATTTCTTCATATACTTCACCGCCTCGTCCTGGGGCAGCACGCCTGAAATCTTGAAGTAGGCGGCTTGCATGACCGTGTTAATCCGGTTACCCATACCGGTATTACGGGCAATCTCGGCGGCGTCAATCACGAAGAATTTCACCTTCTTGTCGATGATTCGCTTTTGAGCTTCCACGGGAATTTCTTTCCATACGTCGGCTGCCTTGAAGGGGCTGTTGAGAAGGAAAGTACCGCCATCTTTGATGTTGGCCAGCATATCGTAGGTTTCCATGTAGGAGAACTTGTGACAGGCCAGGAAGTCCGCCTTGGTGATAAGGTAGGGCCGGCGGATGGCGCCCTTGCCGAAACGCAGGTGTGAAACGGTGAAGCCGCCTGACTTTTTGGAGTCATAGGAGAAGTAGGCTTGGGCGTTAAGCTCCGGTTTGGCGTCACCGATGATCTTGATGGAATTCTTATTGGCGCCTACAGTACCGTCCGAACCGAGACCATAGAACATTGCCTCGTTCATACCTTCTTCAGCTAACACAAAATGTTCATCGTAGTCCAGGCTTTTCCCCAGCGCGTCGTCTTTGATACCTACGACGAAGTTTTCCATTTGTTTACCGGAAAGATTGTCGTAAACCGCCTTGACCATGGCGGGGGTGAATTCCTTGGAACCGAGGCCGTAGCGGCCGCCGATGATCCGGGGGGACTGCTTCCAGGGGGCCTTCCCCTGCTGGATAACAAGCCCGCAGGCGCTGATCACATCTTCGTAGAGGGGTTCGCCCAGGGACCCCGGTTCTTTGGTACGGTCCAAGACTGCGATAGTTTTTACCGTAACAGGCAGGGCCTTTACAAAGAGTTCCACGTCAAAGGGCCTGTAGAGCCGTACTTTTAACAACCCGACCTTTTCGCCCTTGCCGTTCATATAATCTACGGTTTCTTCACAGGTGTCCGCGCCGGAACCCATAATAATGATTACCTTTTCGGCGTCTTTCACCCCGTAGTAGTCAAACACGTGATAGGATCGTCCGGTGAGCTTGGCATATTTGTCCATTTCAGCCTGTACGATCCCCGGTACTTTTTCATAGTACTTGTTGACCCCTTCTCGACCCTGGAAATAGGTATCCGGGTTTTGAGCCGTACCTCTGATGGAGGGCCTCTCCGGACTAAGGCCCCTAAGACGGTGAGCCTGCACCAGATCATTGTCGATCATCTGGCGCATCACTTCATAGGAAGTCTCCTCAATTTTTTGCAGCTCGTGGCTGGTACGGAAGCCGTCAAAAAAGTGGAGGAAGGGTACCCGCGTGCGCAGGGTGGAAGCGTGAGCTATAACCGCCAGGTCCATCACTTCCTGCACGTTATTGGAAGAGAGCATTGCCCAGCCGGTCTGGCGGCATGCCATCACGTCCTGATGATCGCCAAAAATCGAAAGGCTGGAGGTAGCCAGCGCCCTGGCGGCGATATGGAACACCGTGGAAGTCAGCTCGCCGGCGATCTTGTACATATTGGGGATCATGAGCAGCAGCCCCTGGGAAGCGGTAAAGGTGGTGGAAAGCGCGCCGGTAGTTAAAGCCCCGTGCACCGCCCCCGCGGCCCCCGCCTCGGATTGCATTTCCACGACTTCGGGGATAGTTCCCCACAGATTTTTACGTCCCTGAGCGGAAAATTCATCCGAAAACTCCCCCATCGGACTGGAAGGAGTAATCGGATAAATCGCGATTACTTCACTCAGCGCGTGAGCCACATGAGCCGCCGCGTTGTTACCGTCAATCATTACCATGTTTTTTTCAGCCATTTCTTTCCTCAGTATAGGTAGGATAAGATTATTCTAGTCCCAGAGAGCGAAAAGTTCAAGTAAACAGCGGGGCTTTTCAGTAATTCCTACTATAAAAATTAACGGACAAGCGGAGCTTTTCTCCCGAAAACTGAAGTTTTGAAACAGCCTCAGTTTAAATACTTCCGTAGTTTTTCCATTGTATCCTCAAGGTCCAAAGGTTTGCCCAGGTGATCATTCATGCCGGCTTTTAGACAGTTTTCAATATCCTCCCGAAATACGTTGGCGGTCATAGCGATTATGGGGATTTTTTTCGCCTTGGGCGTGCCAAGGGCGCGGATACGGCGTGTGGCCTCGTAACCGTCCATTCCGGGCATCTGGATGTCCATGAGGATCAGATCGTAGGCGTCCTCCGCCTCACTGAACATCCGCAGGGCCTCGACGCCATTTTCGGCGCAGTCAATGTCCAGGCCGGTGGCCGCCAGAATGGTGAGTACGATCTCCCGGTTGATATCCACGTCTTCTGTCAGCAGTATCCGGTGTCCGGCGAAGTTATCTGTCCGGGTTTCGTTCTTTTTATCCAGCCATCCCACTCTCAGACATTCGTTAATACAGTCCGTTATGCTTGAAGGAAAAAGAGGCTTGGAGAGAAATTGGCTGATCCCCGCATCTTTAGCTTCAGTTTCCATCAGGTTCTGCTCTACCGCAGACATCATTATAACGACCGGCTGTACCGGCTGCGACTTCGAGGCGCCGATTATCCGGCGGGAAAGCTCAATACCGTTCATACCGGGCATTTTCCAGTTCACAAAATAGATGTCATAAGCGGAGTTCCGCCCAATCAGCTCAACCGCCTCTTCTCCGCTGGCGGCGGTCTGACAGGAAATTTTAAGCTGTTCCGCGATATTTTTAAAGAAAGTCCTGACTTCAGGATCGTCATCCACCGCGAGGATTCGAATATTGCCCCAGGTAACATTGGGGCTTAAGCAGCCGCCCTGTTTCTCCGGCGCCTCTTTCACCTGTATGGTAAATATAAAGACACTGCCCTTACCCGGTTCGGACTCCAGCCGAATGGTCCCGTTCATCATCTCCACAATCTCTTTTGAGATGGCAAGTCCCAGGCCGGTACCGCCGAAGGTGCGGGATGTGCTGCTGTTAGCCTGTTCAAAAGACATGAAAATCCTGGACTTCTGCTCTTCGTTGATGCCGATGCCGGTGTCCATCACCTCAATTTGTATAACGCATTGCTCATCATTTCGGGACAGCAGCTTCGTGATAAGCCGGATAGAGCCTTTTTCAGGAGTGAATTTTACCGCGTTGGAAAGCAGGTTGGTAATGACCTGGGCGATCCTCTGATCATCACCTAACAAATACCGGGGTATCTCTTTATCAATATCAACATAAAGGTGCTGCTGTTTTTCCTCAGTCCGGAAATTGATAATATTGACCGATTTCTGGAGCATTTTCTCAAAATCAAATTCCTCGATGGAAAGCTCGAATTTATTTGCCTCGATTTTTGATATATCAAGGATTTCATTGATGACGCCTAACAGGTGGGTAGAAGCGTCTTCAATTTTATTAAGACAATAATCTTTCCGTGCGATTTCCCCGGCTGATTTGGCGATGAAGGTCATTCCGGTAATAGCGTTTATGGAAGTACGCATCTCGTGGCTCATATTAGCCAGAAATTCAGTCTTTGCCTTCGAAGCCTGTAAGGCCTCTTCCCGTGCCTGGATAAGATGGTGTGTCAGTTCATTACGGACTATGGCGTTTGCCAAAAGGAGGCCGCTGGAACGGAGTATACTTTCCTCGTCGGAGGGGAATCTACGCTCGTTGCGGCGGTCGGCAAAACTCACAAAGCCCCAGAACTCTTCCTGCAAGATCACCGGTACCACCAGGATCGACATGATACCATAGTGGTCAAGCCGATCAATCTCAATACCTGACATGGACGATACAGGACCGTTAATACTTTCGCCCTTGGAGAGCTTGCGCTCCCAAGACGGAAAAGTATCCTCATAGGAGAACGCGAGTACCGGCGCTTTACGGCCGTCCTGCTGTCCGGCATTCGATTCCCAGCTGTAGATACAGCTGTAGCAGCCTTTTCCCTCATGTTGATAATTTCGCCAGATATTGATGTTATCTGTGTCGACATAGTCCGCCAACAGCGCCATGCTCTTATACAGGGTATCCTCGAACGCTTTTTTATCGTCGGTGGAGAGCAGAATCTCCGCAGTTTTATTAACCCCCCGCAGCAGCAGGTCCTGCCTCAAAACCTCCTTGTTGGCGTGGAGCACTTTACGTTTTTCCAGAAGGTACAATCTGCTCTGAAACATGAGCATAATGCCGGTAGACAGCCCGGCTATGATAACGGACTGTATATTACCCCAAAGCCGCTGTATCGGCGAAGGGGGCATAATCAGATCGGGGAAATAGTAGTCTACATAGTAGATGCCTACAATGACCGCCAGATGCAGGATGAGAAAAGCCATGTGGTTTTTGCTTTTGGGAAACATAAATATTACCGTAATACTCACCACGAAATATGCTGTCATACCGCTGTCCATCCCCCCCAGGAAGAAAAAGGCCAGCGGGAACAGCATATCCCCCAGAACAACCAGGAAATACCGGTGGTTTCTTCGGAGTATATGGGAATAGTTATTGATAAAGAAAAACCCCATTAAAGAAAAGACTATCCCGAACATTATCAGGACAATGACGATTTCGTGGTTCATGACGAGCCGGGTGACGGCGGCCGCAAGGGCACCCACCATACCCACGATGCTTACCATGTTCAGCAGCCGTGTTTCCAGTGACAAATTATCAGATAATGTATATTTTTTAATGAATTTTTCAATGAATTTTCTGATGATTTTTTTCAATACTTGCCCCTTCTTCGATTCTAGTACAGGAGTCCTTATCAAAGAAGGGTTTTCAGGGCCGCACCCGAATTGCCGATACTAAAACAGTATTTGTATGAAAAAAAAACATAAGCCGGCGTTTAGATATTTTCTTCCCATGATTTTGGGCCTTTTGTGCGCCCTGTTCCCGCAAGCCGGGGCTGAAGATTTTTTTTACAAGCAGGAAGCGGGTGACAAATACCGGATTCTCTCCACCGTACAGGAGGATGTGTATATTGATTACCAACTGAGCCATCGGGCGGAAATATTGAACCGTATCGCCGTGGAAGTTACCGGTGTAGCGGCGGACGGGAAAGGTAATCACAGAGCGGTATTCCAGACATCGGAACGCGCTATCACGGATTTTGGCGCCGGGAGCGGCGTTCCCAGCACGCAGAGTTTTCAGTGGGCCAGGGAATACGAGTCCGAGTTTGAGCGGGACCGCCTGGGCTATATCACCATTGCCCGCGGATACTTTATGCCCGTGGTTCGGAACGTACCGGTATTCCCCGGCAAGGATCTGCAACCCGGCGAGCAGTGGAGCGCTGAAGGTCACGAGATGCATGATTTCAGGGACAGCTTCGGCATCCGCGAGCCTTACCGCATACCTTTTACCGCGCATTATACGTTCCTGGGAAACCGCCTCTGGAAGGACAAGATCTATCCCGCTTTTTCGGTGAACTACCGCATCCTCTCGGAACCAAGCCGGGTCCAGGGCCGGATCTGGCCCCGGCGTATCATGGGCGCGTCGGATCAAACGGTGTACTGGGACAAGGCCCTGGGCCAGGCCGCCGCGTATCAGGAACAGTTCCGTATGGTTTTTACCCTGTCCAACGGCAGTACTGTGGAATACCGGGGAAGCGCCGAAGCGGAGATAATTGAGTCCCCGGAAATGAACAAAGAAAAAATCGCCGAAGAAATAACCGGCGAGATCAGCCGCATGCACATCCCCGACGCCTCGGTACGGGTGGTTGAGGAAGGTATAACTATCAGTCTTGCAAATATCCAGTTTCAGGCCGATACCGCTGTCATGCTTCCCGGTGAGCTGGAAAAACTCGATAAGATTGCCGAAATCCTTTTGCGTTACCCTGATCGGGATATCCTGGTCACGGGACACACCGCCCTTGCCGGTACCGGGGAGGGCCGGATGAGGCTTTCAGCGGAACGCGCCGCCGTAGTCGCTGAGTATCTGATAGCCCAAAAAGTCCGCGACCCCGGCCGCATAGTGGTACGGGGCTATGGCGCGGAGCGGCCCATCGCCGATAACCGCAGTGAGGAAGGGATGCGCAAAAACCGCCGTGTAGAGATTACCATTCTGGAGAATTGAGCTTGTTCCAAAACTAATTGACTATGCGCTAAAGCGCATGGTTTTCGAACAAGCTCTTGCGGTTATGAGTCCCCAAGCCAGGAACGGCCCCGCCGCAGGGCGGAGCCGGGGAATTTTTTATTGATCGCAAGAATGGCCTCCTCAAGATGCCGTTCTTTTTCGGCCTTCGGCGTTTTCCCGTCAAACAGTTCTCCCTGAGAGACGAGCCGGGTTTCAAGATTCATAAGGCCCGCTCCGAGCAACCGCACGCTTCTTCCCCGCCGGTACTTTTTGTGAAAGAGAGAAAGGAGCCGTTCATACAGTTCACTGAAACCGCGTATTGGATTCTGAAAAGTCTCCCTGCCGCTCTCGGTGGAAAAATCCCCATAACGGATTTTGATGGAAACCGTGCGGCTATACCAGCGGCAGTCCAGGAGTCGCCATATAAGGCTCTGGCATATATCAAAAAGAGCCGTTTCCATCGCGAACATGTCGCAGAGATCAAACGCGAAGGTACGCTCGGCGCTCATAGAATGGGTTCCCCGTTCCTCATTAAAAGCCGTAGCGGCTTCTCCCCTGACCGCCCTGTAGAGGAAGATGCCTAAGGCATCCCCAAAGATAGCGGCAAGGGCTTTCTCTGAAAAGCGGTACAAATCTTCGCCGGATTTAAGCCGGTACTTTTTGAACAATTCCTGGGTCCTGGGACCGGCGCCCCAAATTTTCCCCACCGGAAGGGAACGCATAAAGGCTTCCTCGCTGCCTTTTACAATCACCGAAAGACCATCGGGTTTGGAGAGGCCTGAGGCGATTTTCGCGATGTATTTATTCACGGCGATGCCTACGGAAACAGTAAGACCCGTTTCGGCGCGGACCTGCTCTTTCAGTTTCCCCGCAAGCGTTGCCGGCGGGCCGAAAAGCGCTTCGGTTCCGGTAATATCCAAAAAAGCCTCGTCAATAGAAAGCTGCTGAACCTCCGGGGAATAGCTGTCAAAAACAGCCATAATCTCATGCGATTTCTCCCGATACCGATCTATCCTTCCCCGGAGGAAGACACCCTGGGGACAGAGCCTGGCGGCCTCGGCGATGGGCATGGCGGAATGGACTCCGAAACGCCGGGCCTCATAGGACGCGGCGGCTACTACGCTCCGCCTGTCGCCGGGAAGACCGCCGACGATGACCGGCTTACCCCGGTATGCGGGATGATCAAGCTGCTCCACCGAGGCATAAAAGGCGTCAAGGTCCGCGTGAATAAAACAAGGCATCTTTTGGAACATTACCGGGTACGAAACCTCCTGCTATAACTATAGCATACAACTTAATCGCGGCAAGTTAAGGCCCGACAGGAAAACAGGGAAGGGATACGCTCTTTTTCGACTCCTATGTTTCGTGTCAAGGGAAATCTGATGTTTTTTCAGTTTTTTCCCTGACTGCTCCTGGTCCAGAAACCTTGTCGCTCTTCTCCAGCTTCCGGTACAACGCCGCCCGTCCCCCGCCGTCCGTCCTCCCGTTGCTGTGGCTGACCTTCCCACTCTTCCCTATCACCGCCATCGTATAGGTCCGCTTCCCCAGGTCGATCCCCACATACCGTCGTTCTCCGCTTTTCATCATGCCGCTCCTTAGGATAAAATAAGGACCAGGAGCTCGTATCGGGCGTGGTGCACCGTACTCCTAT
>JAISBR010000093.1 GCA_031266095.1 Treponema sp.
AAATGTAACAGGTTTCACCCCGTACAGCCGTTTAAAAAGATCTACCTTGGCATCCGCTGCCTTTTTTCTCTTTCTCATGCCATTATTATGACATCCTTGTGGTTATTAAACAAGTCTAATAAAGTACGGTCCGTACTGCGCATAACAGGACTGTATATGCTCCGCCGCCTTCGGCGGTTCGGGCTACGAAAAACCGCAGCCGGCCTTTGGCCTTTATACGGTTTTTCTCCGCCACATTTTTACGGTTGCCGGAAGTGCTCCGCATTTCCTTTATCGCAACCGCAAAAACGTCGCATACAATCGGACCGTTATACGATATTTGTACTAAAATTTTTTAAAATTATGGTAAAATCATTGCCAAATATTTATAAAATAAATATAATACTATTTGAGGTGTATATATGACTTTTTTACCATGGGAAAATATCGAATATAAACCGAATTAATAATATAGTTGAGCCTAGTGATAATTATGGGGATACATTATGATAGCTAATTGGAATTTGAAAGAAAGGAAAAATCCGCATAAAGATTTTGAAAGAATTAAAGGTATATTAATATAGAAAATGCCAAACCTTGCATAACAGGTGAAAAATATGAAATGGCTTGCGTTATATCGCCTTCGGCCTGCTTACAGCAGGAACAACCGTTAGTTTTCCGCCCCCGCCGCGATAAGCTGTTCGGTAATTTCCGTATACCCCCCTTCGGCGGCGTAAAACATGGCGCTGTGTTCCAGGTTGTCTACGGCATTAACATCCGCCTCATGTTCGATAAGGAGGGCCGTAAAATCGTTTTGGCCTTTCATGGCCGCCACGACAAGGGGCGTTTCGCCGTCCTGGTTGCGGAGGTTCACGCTGCCTCCCGCCTGTATCAGGGCTTTCCCCACAAAGTGGTTTCCCGCGGCGGCGGCGTAATGGAGAGCGCCGGAACCGTCAAGGAGAACCAGGTTGGGATCGGAACCGGCCTTGAGCAGGAGTTCCGCCACGGCCAGGTTGGACTGCATGCAGGCGATAACCAGGGGCGTTTGACCCGCGTCATTCAGGGCGTCGCGGTCCGAACCGGATTTGAGGAGGGCCCCTATTACTTCGGTCTGGCCGTTAAAGCATGCCAGATGAAGCGGCGTATTTCCCGACGAATCCCTGGTTTCCCCTTCTCCTTTAAGCAGGGGAATGATGTCCCGCAGGCCCCGGGAAGTGGCGTAATCCAGGGCGGTATGGCCTTCGTCATCCTTGATCGCCGGGTCCGCTCCCAGACCGATAAGGTATTTTGCCGCTTCGGTACGGCCTTCCTGGAGGGTGTAGATCAACGGGGACTTGCCAAACTTGTCACAAAAATTAATGTCCGCCCCGGCGTCTACGAGCATCTTCATAATTTCCTTATTGCCGCTTTTACTGACGCTGTGCAGGGGCGCGGCGCTTTCGTTATTTGCCAACTGGGGATCGGCACCGTTATCCAGGAGTAGCTTGACAATATCCCGGGCGCCCCGGACCGCCGAATAAAAGAGAGGGGTGTTGCCCGCCTGATCCCGCTTGTTGTAGTTGCGTCCCCCTTTTTTGACAAAGGCTTCTACGACACCCTTCTGCCCGTTTTTACAGGCGGTTAAAAAAACATTGTCCATGTCGCTCATCGTGCGCTCCTTTGCATTTAACGCTGTATTTCGTTTAAAAGCGATTTTACCCTCTGCCGCTTGTATTCCTCAAACTCCGGCCCCGTCAACGCGGAGCGCAATGTTTTTGCCTTTTCCTCAAGGCCGCAGCGTTCATAGGCGCCGATCAGCGCGACGGTAATATCCTCCCGGGCCTCCCGGGGAAAATTGCCCGGATAATCGGGCCGGAAGGGCCGGACCGCGCCGGCCAGTTCGGCGCTGCGGAGTTTTTGCCACACTTCGGTATGTTCCGGGGGAAGCGCCGGCGCGGCGGACGGAAGCGGTCCCGAATCGGGCACGGCGCCAAAACCCGCGCCCGCCGGGCGGACGCCCCCGGCGGAGGCAAGATGCTTAATCGCTTCCAGCGCTTTTTCCAGTTCCGCCGCCGCTTTGGTATGCTGCTCCGCCGCCATGAGGCAGAGGGCAAGGTTAAAGTACAGGGAAGGGCGCAGTTCCGGCGGCAGGGAATTTTCAGCGGAACGCAAAGAGGCCAAAAGTTTAAACGCTTCCGCGTAACGGCCCTGATCAATAAGAGAGGCGGAAAAGGAAACGGCCTCCGCCGTCCCGCCCCGGCTGCCCGAAAGCGAATTTTTATCGTTGAAGCCCATCGGTAAAACCTATTTCAGCGGGACCGTTATTTTCCGGTCCGGCGTCCGGCTCATCAAAACCAAGTTCCGGGGTCACCGGGACCTGGTTGTCGGCGTCATCTTCCCTGACTATCCGGTCCACCCCGATTACAAAGTCCGGCTTATCAATACTAAGGATCCTTACTCCCTGGGCGCCGCGGCCCATAACCCGGACGCTTTTTACCTTAAGCTTGAGGGTTTTGCCCTGGCTGGTAGTGCACATGATCTCTTCATTGTCCAGCACGTTCACACAGCCCACGATTTCGCCGGTTTTATCGGTAACGGTATAGATCTTCTGTCCGCCGGTACCCCGGCTGTGGGCGCTGAACCCGGTAAAATCCACCCGTTTGCCGTAACCGTATTCCGAAACGATCAGCATCCGTTCCGCGGTATCCCCGGCGGAAGCTTTATCCACCCGCAGTACCCCGGAAAGTTCATCGTCGCTTTTCAGCTTGATTCCCGTAACGCCCCTGGACGAACGGCCCATGGGCCGGATCTGATCTTCGCCGGTCCGCAGGGCCTGGCCTTTTCTGGAAATAAACACCACTTCGTCGCTGCCGCCGGTTAACAGGGCGCTGACCAGCCTGTCGCTTTCGTCCAGCCTGATGGCGATAATCCCCCTGGTTTTGGCGTTGCTGAATTCGCTGGTGGTTACTTTTTTCACCACCCCCCGGGCGGTACCCATGAATAAAAACTGACTGTCGGAAAAATCCTTAAGGGAAACAACGGCGGTAATTTCTTCGTTAGGCGAAACGGTCAGAAGGGTCTTGATATGGGTTCCCTTGGAAGTCCGGCTTCCTTCGGGCAGTTCGTGGACCTTCATCCAGTAGGCCTTGCCGGCGCTGGTGATAAACACGATATACTCATGGGTGGAAGCCACGAAGATTTGCTCAATAAAATCATCTTCCGTCAGCCTGGCGCTCTGCATGCCCTTGCCGCCCCGGCCCTGGTTCCGGTACGCCGACACGGGCACCCGCTTTACATAACCCAGGTTGGAGATAAGGATCATCATCTCTTCTTTCTTGATCAGATCCTCGATGTTGATGTTCTCCATTTCGCCGTCCACAATTTCGGTCCGGCGCTTGTCGCCATACTTTTCGGAGATGATCCTGATTTCGTCCTTGATCACCCCCAGAAGTTTTTGCTGATCCTCCAAAAGTGATTTATAGTAGGCGATTTGAACCTTCAGTTCCGCCAGTTCCTGCTCTATCTTTTCAATTTCCAGACTGGTAAGCCGGCCCAGGCGCATGTCCACAATGGCCTGGGCCTGGATCTCCGAAAGCCCAAAACGTTCCTGCAGTTTTGCCTTGGCGGCGCCAATATCCCGGCTG
Source organism: Treponema sp. (assembly GCA_031266095.1). Next base: position 3,603 of record JAISBR010000093.1, read on the forward strand.
GCTTTGATGATCGCCACCACTTCATCAATATTCGCCAGGGCGATAACCAGGCCTTCCAGAATGTGGGCCCGTTCTTCCGCCTTGCGGAGTTCGTACTTTGTCCGGCGGGTTACCACATCCACCCGGTGTTCCACAAAGTAGCGGATCAGCTCTTTCAAATTAAGGCATTGGGGCCTGCCGTTGACCAGCGCCAGGTTGATGATCCCAAAGGTTGTCTGCAGGGTGGTGTTGGAAAAAAGCTGGTTCAGCACCACCTTAATAATTGCCCCCCGCTTAAGTTCAATAACGATGCGGAGTCCGTCCCGGTCCGACTCGTCGTTGAAACCGGCAATGCCGTCGATTACCTTTTCCTTGACCAGAACGCCCATCCGTTCCAGCAGCAGTTTTTTATTCACCCCGTAAGGGATTTCATTAAAGACGATAAGTTCCTTGCCGCCCTTGCCGGTTTCCAGGGCAAACCTGCCCCGGACCAGGATGCGTCCCCGGCCCGTTCTGTATGCATCCCGGATTCCCTGACGGCCAAAGATAATTCCCCCGGTAGGAAAGTCCGGCCCCTGGATATAGCCCGCCAGGGCATCTATCGAGATGCCGGGATCGTCAATATACGCGCAGACCCCGCCGCAGACTTCCGTTAAATTGTGGGGGGCCATGTTGGTGGCCATGCCTACGGCAATGCCGCTGGAACCGTTTACCAGAAGATTCGGCGCCGCCGCGGGGAGGACCACCGGTTCGGAAAGGGACTCGTCAAAGTTGGGAGCAAAGTCCACCGTCTCTTTCTTCAGATCGGCAAGCATCTCGTCCCCGATCCTGGAAAGCCTTGCCTCGGTATAGCGCATGGCCGCCGCCGGGTCCCCGTCCATGGAACCGAAATTCCCCTGACCGTGAACAAGGGGATAGCGGAGCGAAAAATCCTGGGCCATCCGGACCAGGGCATCGTACAGGGCCAGGTCACCGTGGGGGTGGTACTTACCCATGGTATCGCCGACGATACGGGCGCTTTTTTTGGTCGCCGTGTTGGGCCGCAGCCCCAGATCGTCCATGGAATAGAGGAGCCGCCGGTGCACGGGTTTAAGGCCGTCCCGCACGTCCGGCAGGGCCCGGGCCACAATAACCGACATGGCATAGGTAAGATAGTCGTTTTTTACTTCATCTTCTATCGCGACAGGGATTATTTTTCCGATCTCAGCCACAAATTTCCTCTTGTTAAGAGATATTAAGCGTGTTCAAAAATCTGAAGTTTTGGAACAGCCCCCTTTACTGATAAAGTATACCATGTTATCAAAAAACAGTCGAGAGAAAACCGGTGGCAATTCCGATTTCAAAATGAAAATCGGCGTCAACTTTTATGACAAAAGACAATTTTAGGCGGCACAAGCAATTAAAGCGTAATTTGCGAAGCCTAACGAAGCAAATTGGAGCGGAAAGCACTGTTTTTACGGAGCAAAAATGCGCCCAAAATCAAAAAAGTCTCGCTAAAACTATATCAAATCCGGAATTTTTCCGAAATCGGAATTGCTGAATAGGCTCAAATTCCCCTTGAAATTTCGTATCCCATCTGCTATAATATGTCTCAGCGGTAGAGCCGCTGTCAGGAGATATCAGTATGACCTTACCAGAATATATAAGAAAAGTCAGGCATAGTATAGAAATGAGCCAGCAAGCGCTGGCGAAGGCGCTTAACGTCAGTTATTCCTCAATCAACCGGTGGGAGAATAAACAAGTTGTTCCAAGCAAGCTGGGACGAAAGCGCTTCTTTGATTTCTGCAAGGCGCGTGGTATACCTATACCGCCAGAAATACTTGAAAATGACGAAAAAGTATAACCGACGTTGATAGTAGCGTGAGACGATTGCCAGAGACGGCGATTTTTGACACCCCTCTCGTTTTTTCCAGAAGACCCGCAAATTTCTATGTTTATATCAAGCGGAAGCCTTTGCGCCGCCACCCTGAATATGCGGACAAGTGACGTTGTACCTTTAGTACCATAATACCCATTTCTTTCCCCTTCCATTGGCATAAAATTCCCGGTTCAGCAGGTTTCCCCTATTTTTATTTTTTTAGAGTTTTTTTATTTTTAGGTGTATTCCGTCCACACAACCCGCTCTACAGTTAAGCTAACAAAGTATCGCGATTTTTCGGTTCCATGATGGGAGAGCGCGAATAAAAACACGGCGGCCGGCCGGCGGTCGCAAAGCCATTGGGAGTTCGCAAAGTACGCGGCTTTGCGGACAGGCGCTGTTTTTTAAGTTGTCGTCGGACTAAAGTCCGCCAAGTCTCGCAAAATGCTCCGTATTTTGCCGTTATTATAAAGAATTTGTTCGATAACTGAAGTTATCGAACAAGTCTATTATTAAAAAGGAGAAAAAAATGTCATTATCCATTCGTACCAGGGTCATCCTCATCATCTCGGCGATAATCGCCGGAATGACCGCGGCCAGCGTGATTATCGGCATCAGCTTAACCCGCCGTAATTTGGTAAAAACCATTGAAAATGATATGGGTGTATCCGCCGTTATCGCCGAACAACTTATTTCGGAAAAAGTCGCCCACGTGCGTACCGGGCTGCGGCTCGCGGCGGAAAAGTGCCGGGGCCTGGATGACGCGCAGATTAAGGATGTTTTACTCAAAGAGATCCTTAACCAGAGTTACCAGGACATGGCGATTATAGACAGGGACGGTAAGGTCCTTTCCATCGGCATCAAAATGCCGAATTACAAGTTTCCAGAAAACACAAACGCCCGCCGGGCTCTTAACGGCGAAACCGTGATGAGCACCACCCAATACAATGACTACGGGGAATTTATTATGCGTTTCTGGCTGCCCCTGGAGGACGGCAAAACCATAGTGGCAAGCCTCCCCGGAACGGTGATAAGCGATGTGCTGGCCCAGTTCCGTATATGGGAATCGGGGAATATTTTCGCCCTTGACCATGAAGGGGTGATGATTGCCAACATAAGGCCCCACCTGGTCTACGGACGCCGCAACTACATCATCCAGAGGGAAAGTGAAACCGAATACCGCAACCTGGCCGAAGTTTTTTCCCGTATGACCCGGGGAGAAACGGGAACGGGCGAATACGACTATGCCGGAGTCGCCCGTATCTGCGCGTACCGTCCCATTAAGGGCACCGACGGCTGGTCTTTGGGCGTGGTAAGCCCCATCACCGAAAGCCCCCTCGTTCAGGTAACCAGCGCCTTTCTGATCTCCGGGGCGGTGTTCCTTGGATTGGGGATCATCGCGGCCCTTATCGCCGCCAGCTTTATTGCCCATCCCTTTGAAAAAATGAAGGAGTTCGCCTTGGTGGCAGAATCCGCATCGGAGGCAAAAAGCAATTTCCTGGCCAACATGAGCCACGAGATGCGCACCCCCCTGAACGCGGTCATCGGTTTTGCGGAGCTGGAACTGGGAAAAGAACAGGAAGGGGAAGAAGGAACCGTGTACCCCGCGGAGACCAGGGAAAACCTCGAAAAAATCTACGGCTCCGGCGTAACCCTTCTGGGCCTTATCAACGATATTCTTGACATATCCAAAATCGAGTCGGGAAAATTTGAATTGGTCCCCGTCAATTACGATACGCCCAGCCTTATCAACGACACGGTGGTGCTTAACATTGTCCGCATAGGCAGCAAGCCCATAACGTTCAAACTGGACATAGACGAAAACCTGCCGGCCAGGCTCTTTGGTGACGAACTGCGGATAAAACAAATCCTCAACAACCTCCTTTCCAATGCCTTCAAATACACCAAAGAAGGATCGGTGGTTCTCCGCATTCGCTGTGAACAGGACGGCGGTGGCGTATGGATGAACTGCGCCGTGTCCGACACGGGCATGGGCATAAAGGAAGAGGACTTGGACAGGCTCTTTGGCGATTACAGCCAGATAGATGTCAAAAGCAACCGCCACATCGAGGGAACAGGCCTGGGCCTTGCGATCACCAAACGGATGGTTGAGATGATGAAGGGAAGCGTTTCCGTGACCAGCGAGTACGGGAAGGGGAGCGTTTTCAGCATACGCATACTCCAGGGCTTTGTCAGCGACACGGTTATCGGAAAGGAGCTTGCCGAAAACCTGCGGGAATTCCGCTATATCATGGCCCGCCAGGACAGGAACAAGCAGCTGATACGGACCCGCATTCCCTATGCCAGGGTTCTGGTTGTGGACGACGTGGCAACCAACCTCGATCTTGCCCGGGGCATCATGAAACCCTACGGTATGACCGTGGACTGCGTTGGAAGCGGGCGGGCGGCCATAGACCTGATACGGAAAAGCGAACCCCGGTATAACGCGGTCTTCATGGATCACATGATGCCCGGCATGGACGGCATTGAAGCGGTGCGGATTATCAGAAATGAAATAGACAGCGAATATGCCAGGACCGTGCCCGTTA
>JAISBR010000202.1 GCA_031266095.1 Treponema sp.
GGCGGCTGCATAGGCCTCTGCGTAGCCCAGGTGCTGAAAGCCCAGGGGATTACCGAGATCTACCTTACGGATCACCACAAGGTCCGCCTGGAAAAGGCAAAGGCGCTTGGAGTTACCCATATTTTCAACGACCATGATGAAGACGCGGTGGCCCGGATAAAAGAATTGTCCGGCGGGGGAGTTGACCGGGTTTTTGAATGTACCGGCTCGCAAAAGGCGGTTACCCAAAGCGTCGAACTTGTCAACAGCAGCGGCGTAATTGTCCTTATTGGAATGTTCGGCGAACCGACCCAGGCGGTAGACTTAAACGGCCTTCTGATGAAAGAAGCGACTATTGCAAGCAATTTCCGCTATCGCCACAATTATCCTGCGGCCCTGTCCGCCATAAGCTCCGGTACCATTAAGGTACGGGATATTGTTTCCCACCGTTTCAAGCTGGAACAGCTCCAGGAAGCGCTTACGACCAATATCCAGAACAAGAAAGAAGTAACAAAAATAGTTATCGAGATTTAGGACCCGCGCGGAGGGAAGCCCCCGATTTTTCCAGAGGCTTCCCTCCTGTAAACACATTCACCATTAACCGAGGGCGTCCATCGCCTCCCACACCGGATCCAGCGCGTTAATAAGCGCTTTATAAACGGCGTATTTTTTTGTATAATAGGCATGTTTTTCCGTATCCGGCTCGTAGCGTGCGCTGATTTTGGTACAGATATTCGCGGCCTCTACCACGTTTTTATACATCCCTACTCCTACTCCGGCCAGCATAGCAACCCCCAGGGCGCCCAGTTCTTCGGCCTCCGGAACTTCCACGCTGACACCCAGAATGTCGGCGAACATCTGCATCCAGGTTTTTGACCGGGCAGCCCCTCCGGCCATACGGATCACGCCGGGCATGGGCGCGAATTTTTGAAGCCGTTCAAGGTGATACCAGTGACAGAACACCACGCCCTCATAGACTGCCCTGACCATACAAGCGGGGCTATGGTTTCCCTTAAGCCCTATAAAAGTTGATTTGGAATCAATGTTGACATTAGTCCCATAGAGAAACGGAAGAAAGAGAACCGTATCCCGCCAGGGAGCCTGCTCCACCATCTGATTGCATTTTTCATAAATATCTTGTTCTTTTTCACGATCCAGAAAACTATCAATAAACCATTCCAGATTGGTAGCGGAAGTGGAGCTTCCCTCCATAATTTGCCAAAACTCATCAATACAGTAGTGGTACACCATAAAGATATCCGGTGAAACGATGGGCGCCCTGTTCAGAAAAGCGTTGATGCCCCAGGTGCCGACTATGATTCCCCATTTGGTTTCATCGGTCACGCCGACAGACACGATTGAAGCGCCGGTATCCATCTGGCCGCCCACCACGGGAGTACCCGCTTTAAGGCCCGTTTTCCGGGCACATTGTTCAGTAACATACCCTACAATTTCAGTACAGGCGGCTATTTTCTTCGGCAGCCTGTCCAGATATTCGCAAATGCCATAGGCGGAAAATATTTCCTCAGTTATCGCATCCGAATTTTGATCCATGCCGGCAATACCGGACGCCTCGGTTAATTCCAGGCAGAAAACGCCGGTCAAAAGATAGCGTATATAATCTTTAGCCGTCACGATGGTCTTGGTCCTGTCCAGGACCGCCCGATCATTGTCCTTGAACCAGGCAATGACCGCAGGCACATTGCCAGCCCAAATTGCCTGGCGTATTTTGGGAAGCAGTTTTTCATAGGTGCCGTCGGCATACCATTTTTTAATGTAGTTCTTTGCCCTTAAGTCGCCGGACAACACTGCGTTATGTGTGGGTTTTCCGTTTGCGTCGAACATATAGGCGCCGTTTGCCTGGCCGGTTACCCCGATACCCGCTATGTCTGCGGGATCAACTTTAGCCGCTTCCAGCACCTCCTGTATGGCTTTGTAAGCCATCTGTTCCGCTTCTTCAATATCGCGCTCATTCATGTCTTTTCCGGGGTACAGAATTGCAAGCCGTTTTCCCCTAGTAGCCAGCTCCTTGCCTTCCGGGCTAAACAAAGCCGCCTTTACCATGGTACCGCCCATGTCAATCCCCATTAAACACTTCATAGCGTTTCTCCTATTATATTCCCTTGGTTCTAATCTTCACCGATCCGTTCCCGACCGCTTCGGCATAGAGCTCTTTCATCTTCCGGTCATGCTGAATGACAGTCCTCGCCTCCCTGATGGAAGCCTCAATGTTGTCTCTGGCTGTTTCATAAGGCACTTCAATATAATCGGGCTTCCGAACAAAGATCATAAACACATGACCCTGGTAAATATTGTATTCCGCAATATCCCCGGTTTCTTTCAGGGTTTTCATTGCGGCAAGCTGGGCCGCGAAAAGATCGCCGTCTTCGTCATAGAGCAGCTTTTCCCTGTCATCGTAACCAGCGGCGCCGTATTCAGCCGCCAAACCGTCAAAACCGGCCCCGCCCGCGAGTTTTTGGCGCAGTTCCTGTATCAAAGGGGCCATGCTGTTTTCCGCAGCGGCTACGAGTTCTTCATAATCCCCGTATTTGCCTTCGCTGAGAAGTATCGCCGCCCGGCCCCGGACCTCACTTTCAAAAGGCACCGTAAATGTTTTAACCCACTTAAGCCCTTCAGGGTAATAGAGGACAGTATCCCTGGGATATGTTATCGCGGCGCTTACAATTTCCTTTTTATCGGAAAAATATTTTTTCTGTGATAAAAGAAGAGTTTTGTATTTGTCCCGGATATCCTTCTCGCTTACTTCTATTTCCGCTTCCGTATCAAATTCTTCGGCGTTTATCAGGCTCAGATCCGCGTATACAAATTCCCTTACCACGTCATCAATAAGGCGATCCCATATTTCCTGATCCGCTTTTACCTCGGCGGGCAGCATACCATATTTTTTACAATAATCCCCGGCTTTTTCAAGGATATCCTCTTTCGAATAGGTATTAATGGGAGTTACGACTGCAGCGCCGCTTTCAGTACAGGAAAATACCGTCAAAAAGGAGAAAGTCAAAAGCAGCGTCACAGCAGCAGCAATGTATTTAGCCATTATTCCGTGCGCCGTACCGCGATATTCTGCCTTAAGGCGTCAATTATCACAGCGCCCAATACGATGATGTATCGTATAAGTTCCTGCCAGAAAGCAGGAACGTTAAACAGGGTCAGAGCGTCCTGTACCAGAGCCATGAGCGAAAGCCCCAGGATAGCGCCCAAAATGGAACCTTTGCCGCCGTTCATGCTGACACCCCCGATAACGGCGGAAGCGATAGCGGTCATCTCCAACCCCGTACCCGCGGTTACCGGGACACCGGAGAATTTGTTCACGTAGATAATACCGGCAATGGCGGAAAATACGCAGCAGACCATACAGGTAAGAACCTTGACCCGCTTAACGTTGATTCCCGAATAAGCGGCGGCTTTTTCGTTGCTTCCGGTATAGAAAACCAGGCGCATAAGCAGGGATTTTCTGACGACAATTTCCGCTATTATCGCGATGATAATAAAGATGAGGACCGTCATGGGCATAAGGCCACCGATCTGCCCCTGCCCCAGGTAACGGAACCTGGGGGCGTTGCTTAAAACCCGGACCAGCGAAATAGGCGTTCCTGTCGTAAGGGTATGCACAATGCCGCGGGCAATGCCCATAAAACACAGGGAAACGATAAAGTGGCTTAGCCGGACATAGGTAACCAGAAAACCCATGAACGCCCCGATGGCAGCGCAAATAAGGACTGCCAGCAGCGCGGCCAGCCAGGGGTTCATGCCTCCCAGAAAGAACTTTGCGATAATAGTCATGGAAAGGCACATCATAGAACCAACGGAAAGGTCAATGCCGCCTGAGATCAGTATGATGGTCATCCCTATGACGACAATACCGTCTATCGAAAGAGAACCCAGCACAACTTTAATATTTGCCCATTTGGCAAAATACGGGGAAGCAAAGCTAAGCCCTGTAACCAGCACCAGAAGTATTACAAGCAGATTTATTTCCCGCATCTGAAAAATAGTCAGCTTTTTTAAATTAAACCATATTTTGCTTTTCGCCATCTCCGTACCCGCCTTGTCATTCATTCGAAGCGCCATTCCCGGTTTGGCTGCCGCCAATCCTGTAAGCGCCCGAGGCAAAATACATAATACTGGTGGTATTAATATCTCCCCCTTCCACTTCTCCGACCAAGCCCTTCTCGTTCATCACCTCAACCCGATCGCACATACCGATGATTTCGTTGAGTTCAGACGAAACAATGATAACCCCGATATCCTGGGCGACCAAATTCCGGAGCAGCCTGTGGATCTCCGCCTTGGATCCCACATCAATACCCCTGGTAGGTTCGTCCAGTATTACAACCTGGGGTTTTTTTGCCAAAAGCTTACCAAGGAAGACCTTCTGTTGGTTACCGCCGGAAAGATCCATAACAAACTGATCTATGCCGTAGGCTTTGACATTCAGATCCTCTACTATTTTTTTGGCCAGACTCCTTTCGGTCCCGGCCTGTATTACCCCGTTTTTCGCGATTAGGGCTCTGTGCATAGCGCTGATATTGGGGCTAATGCTCATATCAAGAAAGAGGCCCGTCTGCTTGCGGTCTTCGGACATGTAAAGCAGCCCTTGGGAAAATATCTTCCCGGGTTTCTGGCCGGTGATATCCTTTCCGAGAAATTCCACCTTCCCGCTTTTTACGCGTCTCAGGCCGGTAATCCCCTGCATGGTCTCACTGCGTCCGGAACCTATCAGCCCGGAAAAACCAAGGATTTCACCTTTGTACAGCTTAAAGCTGACATTTGCGAACCTGCCGTTCTCATCGGTCAGATTCTTTACGTCCAGCATCACCTGATCGTTTTCTGTCCGGAAGGTTTTGCGCTTCTCCGGATAAAGCATCGTTATTTCCCTGCCGGCCATATCGTTGACCAGCTGCTGTACCGATGTAACTTCCTTTACCTTATATTTGGATATCATGGAACCGTCCCGGAGAACCGATACAGTATCGCAGTTTTCAAAAATCTCCGACATACGGTGGCTTATATAGATAATCCCTATACCCTGGCCGGCAAGCTGCCGCATAATTTTATAAAGCGCGTTTGCCTCTGTCTCGCTTAAAGCAGCCGTTGGTTCATCCAGGATCAGCACCCTGCATTGCCTGGATAGAGCCTTGGCAATTTCCACAATCTGCTGGTTTGAAATAGTCAGGTTCATCACCAGTTCGGCAGGTTCTATTGCATCGCTGCCAAGCTGTTTTAAAAGGGTCCGGGCTTCCTTTGCCTGCGCGTTATAATTCATCAAAACCCTTTTCCCTACATCCATGGGAACCTGGGACATGAATATATTCTGGGCCACCGACACATCCTGGCAAAGCGCAATTTCCTGGTGTACAAAACCTATACCCAGTTTTTGGGCGTCAATGGGGCTGCTTATTTTTGCCGGTTCCCCTTCAAGATATATTTCCCCGGAATCCGGCGCGAAAAGGCCGTCAATGATATTCATCATAGTCGACTTGCCGGCGCCGTTTTCCCCGATGATCGCGTGAATCTCCCCGTAGTCCAGGGCAAAATTTACCCCGAAAAGAACCTGGTTGGGTCCAAATGACTTGGAGATATTCTTCATTTCCAAAAGATGTCCGCTCAAATCAATCACCGCTCCTTAGAAAAATTAAAAGAACCGCTCTTACAGCCCCTTCCCGAGCCGGGCAAAAGAGCCGCCCGGAAACCAATGACAGGCCAAGGCCCGGTTCCCGGACACCTCCTTTACCTAAAATGCTAAAATCATTCTTATCTTACGGGAACGCCCGGACCCAGCATATCCTGGACGCTTGAATAACCTAGAGATCTGGCGTATTCGTCCACGTAGAAATACTTGGCATTCTCGGCCGTTACAAGGTTAAGGCCGTTGTCAAGATAAGGGATATAAGTAGGATTAAGCCCCATATCTTTCTTCCCGTTCATGGGGTTGATCATCTCGGGATGGGCAGCCGTAAAGAGAACGAGCATGCCGAACCAGCCCTGCATTCCCTGATCGGGGTTAATGGCGCCGAACATATCCCCGGTCTGAAGCATATCAAGGATCTGCTCGTTGACATCGCAGCACATAACCTTAATCTTGGCGGAGCCGCCGCCAAGTTCGACCGCGGCGCGGGAAGCGCCCATGGCAGAACTGGCTTCGGGCATGAAGACAGCGCCCAAATCAGGATGCATCTGGGCAACAGTCATAACCGCGGAATAAGCCCTGTCCGGGTCCTGGTTGGTCGGTGAATCCGCGACCACCTGGATGGCGGGGAATTCGGCCTTCAGGGTAGCGATAAAGGTATCAATACGGATATCATGGTTAGTCTGGCCGGGATTGCGCAGGGTCATTACCTTGCCGGTACCGCCCAGAGCCTGGGCTATTGAACGGGCCGCATGACGGCCTTCATTGACATTATCGGAGGTAACGTAGCCATGCCGGGCCGATTCCGGAGAATCGGAAGCCATGGTAACAATTGCCACGCCCTGGGCGATGGCCCGGTCAACGGGCTCTTTAAAAGCTTCCGCGGTGATGGGCGAAAGATAAATGCCCTTGGGGTTCTTCGCCAGGGTCTGCTCGAATACTTCCACTTCCTTGTTGGCGTCATATTCGGTACACCCTACATAAAAGGTCTTAACCCCCAGAAGATTACCGGCCTGCTTGAACCCTTCATAGACAGGGAACCAGTACTCTACGCCGGAAACAAATTGCACCTGATAATACTCTTCATCAGGCGAACCGTGAAGCCCTATAGTCCGGACTTCGCCGCTGGCTGCAGACGCTGTGGATGCCGCGCCGCCGCAGGCCACAAGCACAGCCATGGCTGCGAAAGTGACACCAAGGAGAATCTTTTCTAATCTCATTTTTTCCTCCAAATTTTGATCTTTTTGGGGTTTTACTCCCAATAATCGTTTAATTGTAACAAGGAAATAACAAATGTCAAGAAAAATCTTAAAAATTTAGCAACTTCCACAGCCCGCCCTGCCGGAGGGAAATTTTTATCTTTAGTATTCCGGGCGTGTTCCGTATAGGAGCCTTTTTCCGCCAATATACAACGGCAAGCAGACGGTATAGATTCCTATACATTTATCGTGCCGGCAAGGGTATAGGCTTTTAACTCCACCCGTCGCCCCCCGCCGGTTTGCTCTTGGTGAACCCCGGCGTTCCCTTATCTTGAAGTCCTTTAAAACTGAAGTTTTTGGAAGAGCCTCACCTGTTTATATTTCCAGCATCTGATAGACTTTAAGGGCGTATTCCCCGAATTTGGGGGACGTGCGAATGTCGAGCGTCCGCGGGCGGGGAAGATCAATATCCAGGGCCTCGATCATTCGGGAGGGCCTGGCGGAAAGGACAACTACTCTGTCGGAAAGAAAGACCGCTTCGTTGATCTCGTGGGTGATGAAGATTACCGTCTTTTTTGATTCCGCCCAGATCCGCAGGAGTTCCAGATTCATTTTTTCGCGGGTAATGGCATCAAGGGCGCCGAAGGGTTCGTCCATAAGGATCACCTTGGGATTGTGTATCAGCGCCCGGGCCAGGGAAACCCTCTGCTGCATGCCGCCCGAAAGCTCGTTGGGGTAACTCTTTTCAAAACCTTCAAGGCCGGTGAGGGAGAGAAGTTCCCTGGCTTTGGACACATATTTCTTTTTGTCCAGCTTGAGTATCTCAATGGGGAGAAGCACGTTGTCCAGAACCCTGCGCCAGTTAAGGAGCAGGGCCTTTTGAAACACAAAGCCCACCTCCCTGCTGGGGTCAAAACTTTCCCGGTCTACGATTATCTCCCCCTCGCTCTGTTTGGTAAGCCCCGCGATTATTTTCAGCAGAGTGGTCTTACCGCAGCCCGAGGGGCCGACAATCGAAACAAATTCTTCGGGGTACACATCAAAGGTGACGCTGCCCAGGGCTTCAAGAACGCCGTCCCGGGTGGTGAAAATCTTTTTTAGATTTTGTATTGATAATAAGGGCTTCCGGTCTTCCACAGCGTCACCTTCCTTCGGGCCTAGAAATTGTACTTATACATAGGGCTGGGGAGCAGGCTGGCGTCGTAGGCGTCCTCGGCCGGGAACGACAGCTTCTGCTGGTACTCGTTTACCGTGTCATAGGTAAGCTTCATGCGGACGGGATCAATGTAGCCGATACCCTGGTTCTTGTAGCGGTCGGTCTTAAAAAGCTCGGTCATGTAGGCAAAGCTGGCTTTGTATTCGTCGATATTGATGGGGTGGTACTTGGCCAGGGTTTCGATAGCTTCATCCTGATGCTCCAGGGCGTACTGCCAGGCCCGGTAATTCACCTTGAGGATCTTCCTGAGCAGTTCGGGGTTGTTCTTAATGGTGTCGTCGCTGGCGATGTACGAATGGGCGTACACGTCGTAACCGTAGTCGTTCCACAGGAAATAGCCGACTTTGTCCTTGCCCAGGGCCCTCTCATAGAAGGGCAGAGTATAGAACAGCTCGAAGGTAACGTCGCAGTTGCGGGAAGCCAGGGACGGAACCTTGGCGGCCGCGTCGATGTTGATCCATCTGACGCTGTCAACGGGGATGTCGACCAGTTTGCAGAACGCCGGCCACATAACCTTGTGCCCGTCGGTGGCGGGAAGGGCCGCAGTCTTGCCGATCAGGTCTTTCGGAGTTTGGATACCTGAGTCTTTCCAGAACCAGGCGCAGTTGCCGATCTTGTCGAACACCACGCCGATGATCTTTACATTGGCGCCGTCGTTCCGCATAACAATGGGGTTGGCCGCATCGGCAATAGCCAGGTCAGCCTTTCCGGTGTCCACCATCTGAACCGAATAGCCCGAGCCTTTGCCCACGATGATGTTCACGTCAAGGCCTTCTTCCTTATACCAGCCTTTTTCGGTGGCGATATAATAGGGAGAATGATCGGCGGAGATCGTGTAGTTCAAAAGGAATTCAACCTTCTGCGGAGCCGCTTGTCCGCCGCCGCCCGGTGCGGATTCGCTTTTACCTCCGGCGGCCGCGATGGCGCAGACCGCCAGAACCAGGCACAGTACAATTAATGCTTTTCTCATAATAAGTCCTCCTGATAAGTTCCCTGAAATATATTTCATACCCGTTCCTTGGTGAACACCCAGGGCATGAGCAGCCGCTCAAGGACGGTTATGATTAAAAACAAAACGCCGCCTGACACCGAAATGATAATCAGCGACGCGAATACCGGGGGCAGATCCATGATATACTTGGAGTTGATGATCACATACCCGAGCCCCTTATCGGAACCGACAAATTCCCCGACTATCGCGCCGATAATGCTCATGGTAGCACAGATTTTCAGCGCCGAAAAAATGTAGGGCAGCGAATTGGGTATGCGTATCTTCACAAAAATCTGTAATTTGGATGCGTGCAGATAGCGTATAAGATCCAGTAAATCCTCTTCGATGGAATCAAGGCCGGTGATGGTGTTGATGACCACCGGGAAGAAGCCCACCAGGAACGCTACGAACATGTTCGTCGTTATGCCATAGCCCATCCAGATAACGATGAGCGGCGCGATGGCGATAACCGGCAGGCTGTTGATAAAGATGAATACGGGCATAAGAATATTTTTCGCGTACCTTGACCAGACAATCAGGATTGAAAGGGCGATACCCGATACGCTGGTAATGAGAAACGCCAAAATAAATTCCGTAAGGGTTATCCGGATATTCAACGCCCAGTGGTAATTGGCGTCCGCCTGCTTAAAGAACAGGTGGGCCAGCGAATTGGACGGCGTAGGAAGCGTTACTTCGGGCACATGGAAAAGGCGGACAAGAACTTCCCAGACCAAAAAGAAACCGAGGATGACCAGCACTGAACGGTAATTATCCTCAATAAGATAAAGGACCCGGCGGCCCAAAGACAGTTTACGCGATTCCGATTCCCGTATACTCATACGCCCGCCTTCCTGTGATTCCAGGGCATACAGATTTTTTCGATAAGCTCAATGGCCGTAAACAAAAAGAACCCCATCAGCGAAAGAAGGATAAGGCACGCGAATATGGTGGGGAGGTCAACAAAAGCCTGGGCGTCGCAGATAAGATAGCCTAAGCCTTTTTCCGACGCGATAAACTCTCCCACGATGGAACCTACCACGCAGAAGGTGGTGCTAATCTTGATGCCGGCGAAAATGTAAGGCAGGGAATTGGGTATGCGTATCTTGATGAAAATTTGCAGCTTCGACGCGTGGAGGTACTTTACGAGATTCAGGAGATCGTCGTCCACGGCGTTGAGGCCCGTGACGGCGTTGATCACCAGGGGGAAGAAGGCCGACAGAATGGCGATGAGGATATTCGGCAAAAGGCCGTAACCGAACCACAGGAGGAAGAGGGGCGCCATGGCGATTTTCGGCAAGGAGTTGAACATGGTGATAATCGGCATGAGGAGCTGGGACAACATCTTTGACCAGGTGATGAGGATAGCCAGGGCGATGCCGACGACTACCGTCGCCAGGAGGCTGCCGCCCACTTCGGTGAGGGTTGCGCCGATGTGTCTGAACCACTGGTTTTTCTCCAGCATGCCGGGCCCGAAAATCGTACTCAGCACTTTGAAGGGGCCGGGCAGTATATACACCTTTAATTTGAAGATCGTTACCGCCGCCTGCCAGAGGGCGGTAAAAACCGCGATGTATAATACTTTGGGAAGGAGTTTTTTAAGCCAGTTCATACGGCGGCTTCCTCCCATTTTTTATTCCCCCCGTTCTGTTCGGCGGCCCTGAATATTTCCTCCGCCCGGTAGCCAAAACCTTCGCTGCCCAGGGAATCAAGCCGCAGCTTGCCCCCCGTCCGGGTATACAGCCCCGGATGTATCCGCGCCTCGTCCCGCGAGGCTTCCGGGTAAAACTGCATGCCGTTTGACTCTACCCCCATGATGGTTCCCGCGTGGGCACCGAGTCCGACGTGGGGAATCTGGGCGAACATGGGATTGGTCAGATCTTGCACCATAAGGGTAAAGGAATATTCCCTTGCCCAGCAGAGCGAAAGGATCGCCCCGGTGACGGTCTTGCAGGTTTTAAGGGCAACGCCGGTCCAGCCCAGTTCCCGGCCCATTCTGACAAAGCTCCAGTCGTGGGCGCTCTCGTCCATAAAGAGGGGCTTGCGGGCACTCACCGAGCGGACGTCGATAGGATACGATTCAATGTCGTAGGGAAAGGGCTGCTCCACATAGAGGATAAGCTTATAGATCGCGGGATTTTCGGCCATGAGCCGGTCGAGAATTTCACAGACGTAACGGGGATCTTTCACGGTGCAGTTAAAGTCTGCGCTGAGCCATTCCACGCCCGTTTCAAGGGCTATGTTTCCGACCCTGACAAGACGCCCAAAGTCCCATTCGGGATCAACGCCGGTAAGTTTTATCTTGAGGCATTTGAGACCGTCCCTTTTGATCCAGTCTCGAAGCTTTACCGGATAGCCGTCGTCGGGTTCTTCGCCGGTAAGATCCTCGTCGCTTATCACGTCCTTTGCCCCCACAAGGTGCCAGGCCACGATGTCCTTTTTACAGGCGCCGTTCAGCGTCAGGTAATCGGCGGGATATTTGCCCTTAAAGATTTTTTCAAAATCCTTTCCGTAATACCAGGAAAGGTCATGGTTCATAAACTCCGGGCTGTAGATATCCCAACTGCCGATCCGGTGGTACATGCCGTAGGCGTCGTGAAGGGCAATGTCAAAAAGCGAATTACAGACCAGCGCCGCAAGCCAGGGCATTTCATTCTCCGCGCCGCAGTCCCGGTTAAAATCCTTCCAGAGTTCCTGTAACTCGCGGTCGATGAACCGCCTGCCTATTTCCAGAGGATGCCCCTGGTAGGCGCAATGATTCCAGGCCGCCGAGAGCCTGACGCAAAAACCCTTAAGCCGCCCAAGGCGGTATTCGTGGGAAAGGCCACCGGGCCAGACCCAGGCCACGGAAAGCGGCGTTTCCCCCCAGCCGGAATCTTCCCGGTGTGCCGTCCCTTCCGTGGTGGCGTCTTCCGCGCCGGCAATGGTAATTTTCGTCCTGGCGCATACTACCGATGTAGTCACTTCGGGGCCGAATTTCAGGGGAACCCTGTTTGTAATAGGACAGAAGAAAAGCCGGCAGCCGATGATCCTGATATCTTTAGAGGACATAAAAAAATGATACCACGCTTTGATATTTTGTCAAGTAAATTTACAAAATATTCGGCAGTACCGCACGCGATTCATTCGTAGACCCCGTATTCCCCCGCGGCCCCGACCATTGCCCTGATATTGGCTTCCGGCGTATCCGGCGCCATCGTACAGCCCGCCCCCAGTACCAGCCCAAGGCCTTCCCTGCCGGAAAGCGCCTCCGCACAGAGCTCCCTGATCCGGCCGGGGTGCGCATTGAGAAGCTCCGAAGGGGCAATGTTGCCCAGCATGGTCAGCCGGCGTCCAAGGGTTTCCCGGGCGGTCTTCATGTCCACCGGGCTGTCCACATCGACCGAATCCACGCCGGTTTCCGCAATGTCCGCGAGAATAGGCGCAAGCTGGCCGCAGATATGAAAACCGTGACGCCGCAGCCCCCGGCGGTTGAATTCATCGATGATCCGTTTATGGCGTTTTTTCGCAAACTCCCGGTAAAAAGCCGGCCCTATACTGCTGGAAGAACATACCGCCTCGCCCATCATAAGGCCGTCCGCGCCGGCTTTATACATTTCCCCGCCGTATAAAACGGTCAGGTCCGTCGTAAAATCCAGCACCTTCTCCAAAAATTCCGGTTCCTCGATCATGAGGACCATCATTTCGGAAACGCCCAACAATTGGGACGCGGTGTTAAGGGGGCCCTGGACCGATGAAATAATAAACGCCTCCGGCCGCGTTCTCCTGACCAGTTCCGTGGTTTTGATCATAACCGGCATACGTCCGCTGGAACGGGGATCGGGCATTTTCAGCTTGTCGAAATCCCCGGGGCCCTTGATGAGCGGTTCCGTTATCGAAACCGGCCCGTCTTCCGGGGAATGGGCCGGGGCTCCCATCGCCTCGGCTTCCACCGTTACGTCACACGTCACCCGGATACCGTCATAGCCAAACCGTTCATAGGCCGCGCAGAGGGCCCGGGAAAATTTTTCCGGGTCCCGAAGCATCCCGCCGATTTTTACACCGATACACCGGGAGCTTCCCAGGGAATTGTTCAAAAAAACCGGAACCCGGTCGGGCCTTTCAAAATCGAAGGCCGCTTCCATCCTTTCCCGGGGCGTACAGGACTTTGTCATGGTCTTTTCCTTTCAGGGGCTTGTATTCCAGTGTTTCGTTACATAAGCGGCGCTGGCCCGGAGCAGTTCGGGGGAACCCTTTATTTCCAGAGTAGAACCGTGAATGTGGGAGCTGTCCCTCAACGTTTCTATGACGCCTTTTATATCAATTATCCCTGTTCCCAGCTCAATATCGGAAAAGCCGCTCCCAAATAGTATTCCTCTTTTTTCGACATATTCTTTTCCCAAATCCTTCCAGTGAATATGGTAAATTTTATCTTTGAAGGCCTTCGCCATTTCAACCGGGTCCGCGCCGCCAAGCCAGCTGTTCCCCGTATCAAGGTTCACGCCGACAGAATCGATGCCGCCCAGCATAGTCATGATATCCCGCAAACCTTCAATACTGCCGGTTATAGGGCCGTGGGGTTCAAGGCATATTTTTATCCCGTAGTCAAGGGCCATGCGGCTGGGTTCGTAGAGCTTTTCGGCGGCAATACAAATCCGCTGTTCCCGGGAAAGTTTTTTTGACCAACCGGAGTTGGCGTAAAATTCGGTCGTGATTATATCCCGTAC
>JAISBR010000001.1 GCA_031266095.1 Treponema sp.
GCGGAACTGAAGCGTATCTTTGAAAACATCGAAGTTGCCTGCGGTATGCCTGTACTCCAGCAGGGGGACAAACTTGTAGGCTGTTCTTTTGATATGGATGCGGAAGTTATCCGGCTGCCCCTGGGGGTTTTCGGAATGATCGCCCCATTTAACTTTCCGGCGATGGTGCCGTTTTGGTTTCTTCCTTATGCTATCGCCACCGGAAATACTTTCATAGTCAAAGCCTCCAAGCAGGTTCCTTGTACCATGAATCTTATCACTGAATATATTGACAAGATAGGACTGCCTCCCGGAGTGTTTACCCTGTTGAACGGGGACAAAGTTATAGCCGACGCTTTTATGGAACATCCTCTTGTCCGGGGGGTTTCCCTGGTCGGTTCAACAAAGACCTGTTATGAAGTGGCGAAAAAATGCGCCGCTAACGGCAAGCGTTTCCAGGCCATGGGGGGCGCCAAAAATCATCTTATTGTCATGCCTGATGCGCGGCTGGATAGTACTATCCGTAATATGATCACTTCCTGTTACGGATGCGCGGGTCAGCGCTGCATGGCCGCTTCGGTCATTGTATGCGTAGGTAACGATACTTACCGGAACATTTGCGATAAATTCGTCGAGGCTTCCCAAAAAGTTATTGTTACCAACCCATTAGATCCCAAGGTGATCAATGAAGAGATGGTCATGGGACCGGTGATTTCAGCCAGGTCCAGGCAGTTCATTCTGGACATGATCGATAAGGGCGTACAGGAAGGGGCAAAACTCCTCCTGGATGGCAGGGGGCTTACGGTTCCGGGTTATGAGAAGGGGCATTTTGTAGGCTGTACGGTTTTTGTCGATGTAAAACCAGGTATGCAGATTCACCGTACCGAGATTTTTGGGCCTGTGGTATCCATCATGAAAGTAAGCAATCTGGATGAAGCTGTTAAAATTATAAACAATCATGAATACGGTAACGGAGCTTCGATATACACCCAGAGCGGTTTTTACGCCCGAAAGTTTAAGCTGGAAACCAATGCCGGTATGCTTGGCGTCAATGTAGGCATTCCCGCGCCGGTAGCCTATCTGCCTTTCGGAGGCATGAAGAATTCCCAGATGGCGGATATCAAGGCGCAGGGCAAGGCAATAATTAACTTCTACACCGAAGATAAAATTATTACCGAGCGATTTTGGGATGAAGAAGGCTGACAGCTTTTCGCGCTTGTGGATTTTTATACGGTTTATGTACGAAGCGCGGCAAACTGCCAGGATTGGGCGGTATAATCCGCGGAGGGTAAAATTGTGAAATCATTGGATCTGAAAATCGGCATAATCGGTATGGGCGCAATCGGGTCAAGCCTGGCTGCCCTTTTTACCGGCAATGGGTATGAGACTTCAGTGACGGACATACGGCCCGAAGCGGATTTCTACTGCGCCTATGACGCAATATACGCTGATTTGGAACAAAGGGGCCTTATAACCGGAAAGCAGCGGGAAATATGCCGTAAACTCGTATCTTATTCGACGGATTATGCGATTCTCGCCGACGCCGATTTTGTTATTGAGTGTATTTTTGAGAACCTTGAAGAAAAACATCGGGTGTATGAAAAGCTGGAAAATGTTTGTAATAAGCTCCGGGTTCTCGCTTCATCTACTTCGGTTATTATGCCTGAGGATTTGCAGAAAGGTGTAAAAAATTTGTACGGAAAGGTATTGGTGGCGCATCCCTTTAATCCTCCTCATCTGGTGCCTTTCCTGGAAATAGTCAAGGCTCCGGACACCGAACAAGAGGCGGTGGATCTGACCAGGGAATTTTTTGTGTCCTGCGGCCGTATGGTCTGCCTTATGAAAAAAAGCGCGCCGGGCTTTATCGCCAACCGTCTGCATCATGCGCTGCTTAGGGAGGCAATTTATATAGTAGAACAGGGGTTGGCCGATCCGGAAGAAATAGAGCGGGCCATGACCTATAGTTTTATCCCCCGTTATAGCTCTATCGGTATTTTTGAACACCACGATGCCTTTTCAATGGATCAGCTGCAAAATTTGCAGAATTATCTTTACCCCTATTTAGACGGATCAAAAGGAGCGCCGGACCTGGTTGTCAATAAGGTAAAAGCCGGTGAGTTAGGGATGAAAACCGGGAAGGGTTTTTATAGCTGGGACGAGAAAAGCATAGCGGACTTCAGGGGAAGGGCTGCCGAACCGTACTGGCGGTTCTTCAACTGGAATTTGCCCTCAGGGTAAGTTTTTCCAGTTCTTTTTGGGTCATCTTGTATCTCATGTCTCCTCATAAGCCAGAGGGAGTGCAATATTCCCTCGTTATATGGAGCAGAGAAATCAAGCCCTTCAAAATATTTTTTCACGTCCTCATGCAGACTTCCGCAGACTGACAGTCCGAGTTCCCCTTCAGCGAAAACAGATAATCCGCCTGCTGCCCCACTATCTGCTCGGCTATCTTATGCTGACATCCCATCGCGTCAATGGTGACTATACGCCCCCCCTCCCCCCAACGCCAGTTTCTCCAATAACGTCGGAATTGCCGTGATCTCATTACTCTTCTCTTCTCAACAAATGAAGAATCCCTGATAAAAATTTCTTCGTTGATTTTGCCGGATTTTCCTTGACCCTTCGGGCGTATTTTAGTACTTTGTAAACAAGTGTGAAAAAAAATTGTTCAGGAAGAAGTAATGTCAAGACATCATATCCAACGTGGACAAAAAAGCGCCGTTCCGGAGGATACCGGGGCCGGGCAGGCGGCAGAGTCCGCTGAAAGCGCCGGCGCCCTTAGCGGTGTGACCAGGGAGCCTGATTCCGCGGAAACCGTTTCAGCCGCCGCCGAATCAGCGGCGCAAACTCAGGAAGAACCGCCCGCCGTCCCTGCCCCGGAGGAACATATCCCTGAAGAGGAAAAGATCCCCGAAGCGGAACATATCCTCGAATTGGAAGCTCAGTTGGCGGAAACCCGTGACCAGCTGCTGCGGAAGGCTGCGGATTTCGAGAACTTCCGCAAACGGATGAATCAGGAAAAACAAAACACCATTGATTTTGCCAACCAGAGCCTGCTTTTGGATATTATTCCGATAATCGACGACTTTGAGCGCGCCATCCAGTCGGCGGAAAGTTCCAGGGACTTTACCTCCCTGTTGGACGGCATTACCATGATCGAGAAGCGCCTCAGCGGCCAGTTGGAGAGCAAATGGAACCTCAAGCGCTTCATTTCCGCGGGTGAACCTTTTGACCCTAACCGGCACGAGGCCCTGATGATGGAAAAATCCCCGGATGTGACGGAGCCCGTGGTCCAGGAGGACTTCCTCAAGGGATACCTGCTGAAAGACCGGGTGATTCGGGCCGCGAAGGTAAAGGTGATTCTGCCGGAAAATCCGACGCAGGCGGCTGAAGAAGGCGGCGCGCGCTAAAGTGTTCAGAGCCTAAAAATAAAGTTATATAATATAATTATGAAAGGAGTTGTAAAATGGGTAAAATAATAGGTATCGACCTTGGAACTACTAATTCCTGTGTGGCCGTTCTTGAGGGCGGCGAGCCGACGGTTATTCAGAATTCCGAAGGAGGCCGGACTACTCCCTCTATTGTTGGTTTTACCAGTAAGGGTGACCGGGTTGTGGGTCAACCCGCGAAAAATCAGATGATCACCAATCCGGAAAACACCGTCTATTCGATCAAGCGCTTCATGGGCCGCCGTTATTCCGAGGTGGGAAATGAGATGAAGCGGGTTCCTTACCATGTGGTAGAACAGGGAGACGATGTGCGGGTGGACATTGACGGCAAAAAATACTCGCCCCAGGAAATTTCCGCTTTTGTGTTACAGAAGATGAAACAGACCGCCGAAGATTATCTGGGTGAAGCCGTTACCGAGGCGGTCATCACCGTGCCGGCTTACTTCAACGACGCCCAGCGCCAGGCCACCAAGGACGCGGGTAAAATCGCCGGCCTTGAGGTCAGGCGGATCATCAACGAGCCGACCGCCGCGTCTTTGGCCTTCGGCTTCAATAAAGATCAGAAAAAAGAAAAGACCATTGCCGTCTATGATCTGGGCGGCGGAACTTTCGATGTTTCCATTCTGGAACTGGGTGAGGGTGTCTTTGAGGTAAAGTCCACTAACGGCGACACCCACCTGGGCGGCGACGATTTTGACCTTAAGATTCTGGAATGGCTCATCGCCGAATTCAAAAGAGATACGGGCATAGACCTTGGCCAGGACAGGATGGCGCTGCAGCGCTTGCGGGAAGCTTCGGAAAAGGCGAAGATAGAGCTTTCCTCCATGCAGACTACGGAGATCAACCTGCCCTTCATCACCGCGGACCAAAGCGGGCCCAAGCACCTGCAAAAATCGCTTACCAGGGCGAAATTCGAGCAGATGGTGGAAGACCTGCTTGAGCGCTCCAAGGAACCCTGTAAAAAAGCCTTGACCGACGCGGGCCTGAATGCCGGACAGATCGATGAGGTTATTCTTGTCGGCGGTTCTACCCGTATCCCCGCGGTGCAGCAGATCGTGAAGGACCTGTTCAAGAAAGATCCCAACAAGGGAGTGAACCCTGATGAGGCCGTCGCTATCGGCGCGGCTATTCAGGGCGGCATCCTGGGCGGCGATGTCAAGGATGTGCTGCTGTTGGACGTTACCCCCCTTTCGCTGGGTATTGAAACCCTGGGGGGTGTGATGACCCGGCTTATTCAGCGCAACACGACGATCCCCACCCGCAAAAGTCAGATTTTTTCCACCGCCGCCGACGGACAGACCGCGGTTTCTATCCAGGTTCTACAAGGCGAACGGGAAATGGCGAATCAGAACCGCGTACTTGGCCGTTTCGACCTGGTGGGTATTCCCCCTGCGCCGCGCGGTATTCCGCAAATCGAAGTAACCTTTGATATTGACGCCAACGGCATTGTCCATGTGTCCGCTAAGGATCTGGGTACCGGCAAGGAACAGAAGATCCGTATCGAAAGCTCATCGGGCCTGAACGATCAGGACATTGACCGCATGGTAAAGGAGGCGGAGCTTCACGCGGAGGAAGACAAGAGAGAGCGTGAAAAAGCCGAGGTTCGCAACGAGGCGGATTCGATGATCTACAGTACCGAGAAGAATATAAAAGATCTGGGTGACAAGGTGAACCCCGCAGACAAGGCCAAGACCGAGGAGGCCGTCGCGGAGCTTCGCAAGGCCCTTGAAGGCGGCGATCTTCAGTCTATCAAGGACAAAACCGAGGCTCTTAAGCAGGTGTCCTACAAAATAGCCGAGGAGATTTATAAGCAGCAAGCCGCCGCCGGTCAGCAGGCCGGCGGGCCGGGCGCTGGTTCCCAGGGACAAGGACCCGGCGCAGGGCCGGCGGACGGTGACGGTAATACCAAGAGCGCTGAAGACGCGGATTATGAAGTTGTAGACGACAAGTAACCCACAGCCGCGTTTAAATTTAGAAAGAGGATATCTTGGCAAAGCGCGATTATTATGAAGTTCTCGGAGTGCAAAAAAACGCATCGAAAGATGATATAAAAAAGGCATACCGGAAACTCGCTATTCAGTATCACCCGGATAAGAACCCCGGAAATAAGGAAGCTGAGGAGAAGTTTAAGGAAGCTACCGAGGCCTATGAAGTGCTCGCCGACGACCAGAGAAAAGCCGCTTACGATCAGTTTGGCTTCGCGGGCGTTGAAGGTATGGGCGGCCAGCAGGATTATTCCCAGGTATTTCGGGGCTTTGAGGATATTTTTGGTGACTTTTCGGATATATTCGGCAGCTTCTTTGGCGGCAGCCGGGGCTTTCGGGGGGGGAGCGGCCAGGGAGGAGGTGCCCGGCAGGGCGCCAACCTCCGTTACGATATTGAGATTCCCTTTAAGGACGCGGTGTTCGGTACTAAAGTTGAAATTCAATATTCCCGAAACGAATCCTGCACGGCCTGCCAAGGTACCGGGGCGGACAACGGGGCGGCGGGCAGAAAGATCTGTCCTACCTGCCAGGGATCGGGCCAGGTGCGGCACAGCCAGGGCTTTTTCTCGGTAGCTTCCCGCTGCCATTCCTGCGGCGGCGAAGGCTACATCATTGAGCAGCCCTGCCGGGAATGCGGTGGTTCGGGGTTCCGGAAGAAGCGGCAAAAGATCATGGTTACCATCCCCGCGGGTGTGGAAAACGGCAGGCGGGTGGTTATCCCAAGACAGGGCGACACCGGGCCTAACGGCGGTCCTGCGGGGGATCTTTACGTGTTCATCAGGATCAAACCCCACGAATACTTTGAGCGCCAGGACCTGGACCTCTACTGCGCGGCGCCTATCTCCGTAAGCCAAGCCGCCCTGGGCGCGGATATCCACGTTACCACCCTGGAAAACAAAACCATCAAGGTGAAGGTGCCCGCAGGCATACAAAGCGGCAAGATGCTCCGTATTCGGGACGAAGGAGTCCCTTCAGGCGGCCGCAGGGGCAATCTTTATATCAAACTCATAGTACGGGTACCGGAAAAACTATCCCGCCGGGGGAGAGAGCTTCTGGAAGAGCTTGCCAGGGTTGAGGGGCAGGACGACAGCCCCCGGCCAATTCCCCTTTCGGTTCTGGGGGATTAGTACGCTGACAAAGTTATATTTTAGTGAGGCTTTCCCAAAATTTCAGTTTTGGGAAAGCAACCTTAAATTCCGCAGTTGTGTCGAACCGTTGGTTCGATTCGATTCCTTGTGGTTCATTTTTCCCATAATTTATGTGGTTTTACGCAGTTTATGACAGACAAAAGTTTATATGTGCCAGTTTTGGCTGAAAGAGTTGCTTTAATTTCATCTTTATTATACACTCGACTTAATGGCTGATCCTGGTCCCGCCAATTATACCGATGTTCTTTTGCAGCTCCTTCTCATACGGAAGGATTGGCTGGAAAAGTCTGAGCTGACCAAACTGAAAGAGGAACTGCGGATCTACCAAAGTTCATTCGCGGCGTTGTACAACGTCTTCCTCAAGCGAAAGCAGATAAGCGAGGATCCGTATAAACAGGAAACGAGGATCGGAGAACTGGAAGTACCCGAAACAGGCCCTCTCAACGAATCCAAGCGCATAGAGCAGATCTCCCTCAGACTCGCCGCTTACGATAGTCAGCTTGACTTCCTGGTCAATTTCTATCAGTTCGGGATTGACTTCCTTAATTTGGAACGGATAAAGCGTATCCTCGGCTTGGTACACTATATTGACTGGGTGCACCTCACGCCGGATTCTCAGTCGTTCAACACCAAGGTAGTGGCGGAAATTGTCTTCCAGTCAAAAATCGGCGTGGATCAAGTGACCCTCAGCATCATCGGCGAATCTTTGACTAAGCTCTCAAAAACCACCGCCACGGTGACGGGTATCCTCAGAGACCTGTTCATTTACTACAAAGAAACCTACAAGCTCAATATACGGCAGGCCATCACCAAAAACATGTCCGCCGGGGAAGTCAATGCGGTGAATATCAAGCGGAAATTCGCATCGGCCCTGCCGGGTATTTCTTTCTATCCGGAATTCATCGATGAGCTTATTAAAGAGGATTATACGAAAGAGGGACCGGCTATGCATGAGTCGATCCTTAAATTCCTCAGGCTGGCGGATGAAAAACCGAAGGCAGTCAAACCGACGGTGGATTTTAAGGCAACGCTGCTGGAAGGTATTCAGGTTATAGGCGGGTCAACTAACGCGCTGAACGAAATCACGGGTAAAATCGACGAGAACGAGTCCATCCTGTCAAACCGGAAAAAAAGTTTCTGGGAAAAGCTCCGGCTTGTTATCCGGCACATGATGAACAGTGAGCCTGAGGAAGTGATTTATGAGATACAGCACATGGACATTTCCAGGGGGGTGCCGGTTAAAGAGAAGATGAACTTCCACCAGTTTCGCGCGGATATGGACAAGAAGATTAGGATCCTCACCGGACTGGGCGGCCAGGGACCGGCGCTCTCGAAATTGAGTTCCATGACCGAAGAGCAAATTATCTCGTATCTGGAACGGGGTATACGGGAGGTACAGTCCCTCCACCGGACTCTCGGCGCGCTGGACGATTTTTTCAAAACCACTGTGGACAAAGAAGACCGGGAGCGTATAAAAGGGATCAAGCCCGAACTGGCCACTCTCAAGAACTCCATCGTAAGGGCCAACCAGCTTAGGCATGAGTATAGCGCCCAAAAAGAAGAAGAAGAACAGCTGAGGCGGCTGGGAGTCAGCCCCACCGCCTGAGCAAGGACAACATTATGAACCAATGTACTCTGCACAAAATCGGTTTTTTCATCCTCATCCTGGCCTGCGTCTTGAGTCTCTGGGCTTGTAAGACCGCCGGGGAAGGGCTGCCGGAAGAGACGCCGCCGGAAGGGACGGCTCTCCCCTCCCGCCCCGCCGCGCCGGAACAAGCGCCGGACGCCGGGCCGTCCTTACCGGAATTCGCCGAAAGCCGGCCTGAAGTGGCTGTCCGTGACGAGCTTACCGTGGCCCTTTCCAAGAGTGAGGTGGAACTGGATTTCCGCAAATCATACCTGGCAAGTGAGGCCCAGCTTTTCACCGCTCTCTACGAGGGTCTTTTTTCCTATCACCCCTTCACCATGGAGCCGGTTCCGGCGGTGGCCGAGCGATGGGAACTTTCGGAGGACAAAAAACAGTGGACCTTCACTATCAGGCAGAACGCCAGATACGGGAACGGCGATCCGGTGCGGGCCGAGGATTTTCGCGCAGCCTGGCTATCTCTCTTGTCGCCGGGGCGGGAATCCCCTTACTCAAGCCTTTTTGATGTGATCGAGGGGGCCAGGGAATTCCGTACCGGCATTGAAAAGAACCCGGCCAGAGTCGGCGTAAGCGCTGCGGGAGAGAAGACCCTGATAGTCAAACTCAACGCGCCCGCGGCGTTCTTTCCCTCTATGCTGTGTCATCATTCCTTCAGCCCTATCCACCCCTCAATGGTGAATAAAGAACGGTGGGCGCCGCCGGTTCCCGGTGAGGCCGCCGGTGCCTGGGAACCGCCGATTTCCAACGGCCCTTTCCGTATTACCGAGATGGATGAAGATACCATCGTGCTGGCCAAAACCGATCAATACTGGGACGCGCGGCGGGTTTCTTTTAATAGAATAATCCTCAAGTATATGGAAGACGGCGATGAGACGGCAAATCTCTGGAATTCCGGGCAGGCCCGCTGGATATCCGGAGAGGTTAATCTGGATGCGCTTACCGATCGCAGCGGCATTCAGGTTAACGCCATGTTCGCCACCCACTACTATTATATCCGCTCCGCGGAAAAACCCTGGGATGATTATCGGATTCGCCGGGCCTTATCGCTGGTTCTGCCCTGGGACGAAATCCGGCAGGGGTATTTCCTGCCCGCCGCGACTCTGATCTTCCCCATCAGGGACTATCCTGAAATAGTGGGGCTGGCCGAACCCGATGTGGACGAGGCCTTACGGCTCCTGGCCGAGGCGGGTTACGCGGGCGGCTTGGGCCTGCCTGAACTGGTGATACGGCTCACCCCCTCGCAGGAAGCGGCCCGCATCGGCGGCATAATGGCCCAGACCTGGAAGGAGCGGCTCGGGGTGCCGGTCAGGGTAGAGGTGATCCCCTATAACCAATATTTCCAGTCCATGAAAGGCTCAGGCTATATTGTGGGCTCCTCTACCTGGATTGGTGATTTTGCGGATCCTTACACTTTCCTGCAAATGTGGCGGCGGGATTCCAATCTGAATGACGCCCGCCACAACGACGAGGATTACGAGAAACTGATGGAAAAATCTATGCTGGAAGAAGGGGAAACCCGGCTTGCCACACTGGCGGAAGCGGAAAAACTCCTCCTTGACCGGGGCTCGGTACTGCCTATTTCTTACAGTCCGGCGATCAACGTGGTGGACACCAATGAGCTTGACGGCTGGTACCCCAACGCCCTGGATATACACCCCTTCAAGTATCTCACCTTCAAGGCCTTCCGCCCCCTGCCGGGTGTAGTATACGCAAATGACCAGACGGTTGATCCGCTTAAAGTCCGCGGTTGATTCGCAGCAGGGTCCATACCCCGCCGGACCGCAGGTTCGGGCTCTGTACGGCGGGGTTCTTCATTTTTGGCTTGACGAGACAATTACCTCTACTGCTCCTCCGAAGCCGTTGTTATACACAAACAGCCGCTGTTCCTCCGGCTTGTACTCGTAACGGGGGCTGTCAGCCGCGCCGCCGTCCGGTACGCGTAACTCAATCGACGCTGATGGACCGAATGATTCTCCGGGCAGATAGATAAGCGTGGGCGCGGCAATGGCGCTGTCAGCGCGGAAACGGCAGCGAAAGACACCGCGCTTACGATCCCAATTAACGGAGAGAAGCTCTCCGGCGGCGGCCATGGGGTAAGGGCGCTTCCAGCCGGCGGCGGCCCGTTCTTTGCCTTCCGCAAAAATTGAGAGGTCCTCGTCATTCCAGCCGTCTCCCGCCTCGTTGGTATTGTCTGCGGTGTAGTTCCAGAGGGTTGAATGGAGCAGGTTGGCGTCCACCGCGTTGTAGTACATAGACAGGGCCTCCTCATGAACCGAGTAGTCACCGCCGGCGAAAGCCTTCCGCTTGTTCAGGTCAAAAGCGAGGCCGAATTCCCCCAACAGACAAGGTATGCCGCTCATGTTTTCCTTTGTCCATTTGACGCTTTTTTCGAGACATTCTACAAAATAGGCTTCTACCTTTTTTCTGCCCAGAATGATCTTTGCCGTATCAGGATCGATGGTAAACCATGAACGGAAGGTCTTGGTAAAAAGGGCAAAGCCGTCATACCAGTGAAAGGCATTGATTGCGTTTGGGGGATCCGCTTTGCCCCAGGAAGGATGAGACGCAGCGTGTGAGCTGTGGGGCATACCCTCAATAAAAAAGAAGCTATGCTCATCCGCCTCTTTCACCTTTTCAATAAAGCGGAATATAAAGGGCTTATGGAAGTCCTCAATAAAATTCGCCTGTCTGCCTTCATAGAGGGTAAAGTGATCTTTCCGCAAAAGTCTTGGCCCGCCGCCCTCATCGGTCCAGACACCGGCCGTTTTCCAGGGGCAGCAAAAACCTTCCCCAAAAAGGGAAAGACCTTCGCTATTAAAGGTTTCATAGCGCGCAAGCCGGCGGCCCATGGACTTGGCGTCATACACTGGTACTTCCACGACATAACCTGAGGCGGCGCGTATGGCATCCCAAGGACTTGGCCGGGGGCCGATTGGAACCATGGGATTTTCCACCCGTTCCAGATCCCGGCAGCCCATAAAGCCGTAATGGGGTTCGTTCATGATGCCCCATCCGGCAATGGCGGCGCAGTTTTTCAGGCGGCGGCAGCAATGCCGGAAGGCGGCGATGTAGCGGAGCTGCAGCCAATCCTGGACATTTTCCCCTTCCACGCTTAAGTCAGGCGCGTAGCTTCGCCCGCCGAAGAAGAGGCTGAACATGGTAGCCGCCGCATAACGATTATAATTGCTGGGCCACATCATCCGGGGAAAAGGCTCGCCGTCGGGATACCGGGGACTCCGGTGAAATTCTCCGTAACGCTGCCGCGTCAGGGCCGCGCCGGTCCGATCAAGCCTGTCCAAATCCATGCCCAGCTTTTCCAGGGTCCAGGCGGGCGCGCCGTCGCCGCCGGTCCAGCGGCTCCACACATCCTGGTGGGGATCAATACATACCGAAATGCCCTTTTGTTCCGCGATCAGGAGGATTTTTCGTAAATACGCTAAATAGGCTTCGTCGTAAAGGCCGGGCCCCGCGTGTTCCAGGGCCTCCCAGGTAATTACCAAGCGCAGAAAAGTGAGTCCGGCCCGGCTGAGCCGCTCAAAATGGACCTCCGCCTCTTCCAGCGGAAAAGGCCGCCCTACAAAAGAAGCTTCCGCCGGGTTTTTAAGGGATTCAGGCCGCAGTCCCCAGCCCGGCGGGCCAAAAGGGGTTTTGGATCCCCCGCTTAAATTAACTCCCCTCAGTATAAGGCTTCTTCCCTTATTATCAAGGATTTTATCATTGAGAATCCGCATTTCTTTTCCCCCGGAAAATTCCATTTCCCCCCTGGAGGCTCATTGCATTGCGTTAAGCTGTCACGAAAAAATCATAATTGAGGCTGTTCCAAAACTTCAGTTTTTGGAACAGCTTCCTTGAATTATCACACCCGGCACTATCCCGCTTGCAGTGGGGAGGCTCATTCCGAGAGTATCTTCAAAATCGCGTCCGCCGATTCCGCGCCAAGGATATCCTTACGTTTTTCGGCGCTTTTGAAGAGCAGGCTGATCTCGGCCAGAAACTGCAGATGAGGGCCGGTTTTTTCCACCGGGGAAAGAGTCATAATGAAGATCCTGCACGGTTCATGATCCAGGGAATCGAAATCCACCGGTTCATCCGAAATCCCGATGCAGGCAACAAGGTCATGGATGGTTGCGCTTTTACCGTGGGGAATGGCGATGCCGTGTTTCATACCGGTAGACATTTTCTGCTCCCGGTCCATAATCGCGTTGAAAGCCGCTTCCCGGTCCTGAATTTTCTTTGCCGAGACCAGTATATCTAGTAATTCATTGATGATTTCTTCTTTGGAGGAACCCTTCAAATGAAGAATGATGGTTTCCGCCGTAAGCACTGTTTTCAGGTTCATATTATGAAATATAGCGCTCAATCCCGGAAAAGTCAAGGAAAACTGAGAGGTAACCCGCGGATACTTGTCAATGAATTGGAAAGTGTCTACAATTATTATATCTTAAGGAGGATAATCTGATGAGTAGACCGTATTATATCGCCGGTAACTGGAAAATGCATAAAACCCGCGCCGAGGCGGCGGAACTTGCCAGGGTTTTGGTGGATCGGCTCAAAGATGGAAAGCATAAATATCTGGCAGCTCCTTCTTTTACCAGCCTTGAGACGGTAGGCGCTATAATCAGGGGAACTAACATCCTTCTGGGAGCGCAGAACTGCGCCGCCGAGGAGCAGGGGGCGCATACCGGGGAAGTTTCGGTGTTACAACTCAAGGACTTAGGTGTTCAGACGGTGATCCTGGGCCATAGTGAACGCCGGCATATTTATAAAGAGGATGATGGGCTTATCAACAAGAAAGTAAAACTTGCGTTGAAGTACGGCCTTGACGTGATTCTCTGCGTTGGGGAACTTTTAGAAGAACGGGAGGCCGGTAAAGCTGAGGAAGTTTGCGAAACCCAGACGGTCAAGGGTCTTGAGGGGGTGGGCGCCGTTGACTTGGCGAAAATTACCATCGCTTATGAGCCGGTATGGGCCATTGGTACGGGAAAAACTGCCACTCCGGAAGACGCGGACGCTATCCATGGCTTTATACGAAACGTGATCGCCAGGCTTTACGGTACCGGCGCGGCGGAAAAGATCATCATCCAGTACGGCGGCTCGGTAAAGCCCGAAAATGCCGCGCAGCTCATGGCAAAGGAGAATATCGACGGCGCCCTGGTAGGCGGGGCGGCCCTTAAAGCGGATACTTTTGTACCGATAGCTATGTTTTCATAACAGACAAGCCGTATAGCCAATCGCGCTTAAAAAGTGATCGTATTATTGCCATGACCCTTGCAATGCGGAGCAGGACATTCAAGAACATTTTATCTAAAAATCTGGGGGTTATTCTTTTCTGCGTTGCAGGTCTCCTGGTAATGGCGATAGTGATCTATGCCAGTATTTTTGTATATTCCCTGTCCGCTTCTTTTTGGGAAGGCGTTGAGTATCGGCTGCGTTTTCTCGGCAGTGCCGCCGCGGATCTGGTAACGCCGGAGGAACTGGCGGAGCTGGTTACTCCCGGGGATATGGATAAGCCGGTCTTTACCGATATCCGTGAACGGCTGATCAGGTTCGGCGAGGAAAACGATGCGGTTTTTGTGTATTTTCTCCGGGCCGCCGGAGACGACATGGCGCAGTTCATCGTTGACAATGATCTTACCGAGGATACGGTCAACCTGTCGAGCGCACTGGTCCCTCTTGAAGACTCGGTTCGAGAGGCCCTGGCCGGCAGGATGGCGGTTACCGGGCTGGGGGAATATTCTTTGGGGTATACAGGGCTGCTTTCTGTTTTTGCGCCGGTTTTTGACCGGGATAATAGAAGTATAATCGCTGTCGCGGGTGTGGATGTTTCCGACTCGCCAAAACTGCATATCCGGAACCGTATTATTGAACTTTCGCTGCTCATTCTGATATCAACCGCGACTGTTATTGCGTGCGGAATCTTGAGTTTCTATATTGACAAAAAAAAACAGGACACTTTCCTCATGCGGATCAAGCAGCAGGAGCTGATGTCCGGGCTTTCCCGCAGCTTTATTTCCTCTGGAAACGCGTCTTCCCTTATCACCGAGGCCTTGCGGGTAACCGGGGAATTCCTCGGTGTAGGCCGGATATTCATCGGAATCACCGAGAATAATTCTGAAGTAAGCCACGCCGCGTATGTGTGGGCCAATTCCGATGATATTGTTACCGCGCCGAAAGCAGATGGTTTGAACGTGCTTATTAACAATACCTTCCCCCAGGAGCGGCCGGAGCTTATTCCGGTTGTCTGCTGCAACGATATTCGGGAGGATGAGCGCTATAATGCGATGGACACAGTGGGGGTAAAGGCCTTTATCTGGGCGCCCTTGTATGTGGAGGAAAAGTTTTGGGCGGTCTTGAGCATAGAGGAATTCAACCCCAGAGTATGGACCGATAGTGACCGCCATCTCGTAAGTACTGTGAGCAGCGTCATTGCCGGCGCGATCGAGCGGGATCTCCGTGAAAAGGAACGGGACGCGGCGCGCCGTGCGGCGGAGCGGGCAAGCAAGGCCAAGAGCGATTTCCTTGCGAACATGAGTCATGAAATGCGGACCCCCATGAACGCCATTATCGGCATGACCTCCATCGCCCAAAATTCCCGCGATCCTGAAAAGAAAGAGTACTGCCTTAACAAAATAGAGAACGCTTCCGTTCACCTCTTGGGCGTCATAAATGATATCCTTGACATGTCGAAAATTGAAGCGAATAAATTTGAGCTTTCCTCCACAGACTTCAATTTTGAGAAAATGCTCCAGAAAGTGGTCAATGTGATCAACTTCCGGCTGGAGGAGAAACATCAGCATTTCTCGGTTCATATTGACGGGGCTATTCCCAGGATGCTCCACGGGGACGATCAGCGTCTTGCCCAGATTATCACTAATCTGCTTACCAATGCGGTGAAGTTTACCCCCGACGATGGTTCTGTGCGGCTTGACGCGATACTTGCCGAAAGGGAAGACTCTCTCTGCGTTCTCAAGATAAGCGTAACGGATTCCGGCATCGGTATCAGCCCGGAGCAGCAGGCACGGCTGTTTATGTCCTTTGAACAGGCCGATTCCAGTACTTCCCGGAAATTCGGGGGGACAGGCCTCGGGCTGTCCATATCAAAGCGTATTGTGGAAATGATGAACGGTACTATCCTGGTAGAATCCGAACCGGGAAAAGGTTCTTCGTTTATCTTTACCGTCCAGCTGTTGAAAGCCGCCGAAGGGGTGGAAGAAACCCTGCCGCCGGCTAACTGGGGAGCCCTCCGTATCCTGGCGGTGGACGACGATTCTGATATCCGGGAATGTTTTGGCGAGATAGCGGAACGGTTGGGGTTTTTTTGTGAGACCGCGGCTGACGGCAATGAGGCCTTGAAGCTGATCGAACAGAACGGCTCTTATGATGTATATTTTGTGGACTGGAAGATGCCCGGCATTGACGGTATAGGGCTTTCCCGCAGGATAACGGAAATGGGCGGCATCCGGTCGGTTATTATTATGATTTCCGCTTTTGAATGGGATATCATCGCTAAAGAGGCGAAACAGGCCGGCGTTGACGGTTTCCTTTCCAAGCCCCTGTTCCCGTCAAGTATAGCCGACTGTATCAGCCGCACCCTGGGAGTGGCGGGACAGGTTGCCGCGGCGAAACCGGATAAGGAGATCACCGGTAACTTTGAGGGACGACGGATTCTGCTCGCCGAAGATGTGGACATAAACCGTGAAATTGTACTTACCCTGCTGGAGCCTACGGGCCTCGTTATCGACTGCGCCGCAGACGGCAGGGAAGCGGTACAGCGCTTCACCGGATCGCCGCAGGCCTACGATTTGATCTTTATGGATGTGCAGATGCCCGGAATGGACGGCCTTGAGGCAACCCGGCAGATCCGGGCCTTCGAAGCGGAGCAAAGGGAAAAAACAGCGGGAGATTTTTCCCGTGAAACTTCTTCGCAATTACCGGAAGCTTCTAAGGGGATTCCTATAATCGCGATGACCGCCAATGTGTTTAGAGAGGATGTGGAGCAATGCCTGCGGGCGGGAATGAACAGCCATGTAGGAAAACCCCTGGACTTCAGTGATGTAATGGACAAACTACACCAGTACCTGGATATGCCATGAGTCTTTTCTGCCTGCTGTGGGTTCCTCTGCTGTATCTGTTCAGACATTCTATTTCCGATGAAGGCGGCGGAAGCGTATGGGCTTTGCTCCTGGGCAGTGTTACGGCGATTTTTCAATTTTTTCTCGGGCATTTGGTTAACCCCGGTGATTTCGGATTTTCCCGCTGGCTTTATGGTTTTGTGGACATCGTGTCTCTGCCGGTTCTTATCCCCCTTGCGGTATATTTTCTGTTTATCCTGTTCAGGGTGTTTTCCGGAAACCCTAATTTTGCCAATTTCATCCTGCTCTGGCTCATTCCGGTGGCCGCGCTACGGGCGGTAAGCTGGGGTTCCCTGAATGATCCTATCCTGCTGGTGTTGGCGCCCCTGCTCTGGACGGCCCTCGCGGTGGGCATACATTTTTTTATAAGCCTCATTATCCGGCATTCCCGGTGGTATGTAGTTGTTTTTTCAGGGATTTGTATCGTGGGCCTGCCCGCCGCCGCGGCAAGCTCCTATTGGGCCTTCTTTTCTCAACAGCCCGTCCTGGGCTATTCACTCTTTGCCGTTGTTTTCATCCCCCTGGTAGTCTCGCTGACGCTTGACTTCTTCCATGCAGGCTAAATCAACCAACCCCGCGCAAGCAGCGGGGTATGGTTGTTCTCGTAAGGTATTTGACTCAGGGTCCATACCCTTAGTTCCGCCCCAAGGCTCCCCCGCCGAAAGGCGGGATCTTGGGTATGGACCCTTCGCAACGAATCACAGTTCAATACCCTCGAACCTTGAGTCCTGCCCGCCGCACGGAGGCGCTTTGGAGAATTCTTTTGAAAAGCGGAGTCTGTCTGCAAAGCCGGTTACTTTGCAGACAGATACTAATCAGGCCCGCCCGGCGGAACCCAATACGTTTTTGTTTTTGTGGGCGTAGAGTTTTTTCAGCTCATCCCGGGCGGGACCCAGGTACTTGCGGGGATCAAATTCATCCGGTTTCTCGGAGAAGACTTTCCGTATTATGGCGGTCATGGCAAGCCGGCCGTCGGAGTCGATGTTGATCTTGCAGACCGCGCTTTTTGCGGCCCGGCGGAGCTGCTCTTCGGGGATACCGACGGAGTCGGCGAGTTTGCCGCCGTATTTTTCGATAATTTGCACATACTCAATGGGGACCGACGAGGAGCCG
The DNA here is from genome assembly GCA_031266095.1 of Treponema sp. The sequence goes on from JAISBR010000001.1 coordinate 17,452, forward strand.
TGGAGCACAATGGGGAAACCGGGGATCTTTTTTTCGATTTCCTCCAGAATATCAAAACGCAGCGGAGGCGGAATGAGGATGCCGTTGGCGTCCCTGGTACACTGCTCCGGTTTAAACTTGGCCCGGCCGTGGCTTGTGCCGATGGAGATGGCCAGGGAATCGACACTGGTTTTGCTGACAAAATCCACCACTTCCGAGGGCGGGGTGTAGTGGCTCTGTTCGGCGGAAACATCGTCTTCCACGCCGGCAAGGACGCCCAGTTCCCCCTCAACGGTAACATAGTCTTTCTGGGAATGGGCGAATTCACAGACCTTTTTGGTCAGCGCCACGTTTTCCTCGTAAGGAAGATGGGAACCATCGATCATGACCGAGGAAAAACCGGTCTCAATGCAGTCCTTACAAAGCTCGAAACTATCTCCATGATCCAGGTGCAGGACGACGGGAATATCATAACCCAGTTCATGGGCGTATTCCACCGCGCCCCGGGCCATGTTCCGTAAGATGTTCTGGTTGGCATACTTTCGCGCGCCCGCCGAGACCTGGAGAATTACCGGCGACTTGGTCTCCACGCAGGCCTGAATAATGGCCTGCATCTGCTCCATATTGTTGAAATTGTAGGCAGGAATGGCGTATCCGCCGCTTACCGCCTTTTTAAACAGCTCTTTAGTGTTCACCAGGCCTAATTCCTTATAACTAGTCATAAAACGCTCCTTGTCTGAGATTGATTATGAAATTTCTAAAAACCGTTATTTTTAGAACTTACCTTAATAGTATTGCCTGAGCTTGTCTTGGTCAAGCTGACGGGTGGAATACTTCAGGGCAAGGCATTAAAAACCGCTGCCGTATCACTTTGCTTGCGGGGCACCGAATTGCCGCTTGTATTCCCGGTTAAACTGAGTGGGGCTGTCATAGCCCACCGCAAAGGCCGCCGTTTCCGCGCTCTTATCTTCGGTCAACATCAGCCGTTGCGCCTCATACAAACGCAGGCTTTTCGGTTGCCTGCCTGGAATAGGAGGCGGTTGCTTGCTGGAATTGGGGGCGGTTGCTTGCTGGAATTGGGGGCGGTTGCTTGCTGGAATTGGGGGCGGTTGCTTGCTGGAATAGGAGTCGGTTGCTTGCTGGAATAGGAGTCGGTTGCTTACTGGAATAGGAGTCGGTTGCTTGCTGGAATAGGAGTCGGTTGCTTGCTGGAATAGGAGTCGGTTGCTTGCTGGAATTGGGGTCGGTTGCTTGCTGGAATTGGGGTCGGTTGCTTGCTGGAATTGGGGTCGGTTGCTTGCTGGAATTGGGATACTTCGCCACCCTCGAAAAGGCTCCCTATTCCGTACCCGGAATAGGGAGCTCCTCAGCGAGCCTCGAATAAGCTCCCCCGCTTAAGCATTTATGTAAAATTGTGCTTGCGTCCTTGCCCGTACTGTGCTATACTACCCCCATGCTGCGCGAACCTGCCGCCATAATTACCAGTAGCCTCGCGGGGGGGGGGGGGGGGGGCGGGGGGGGGGGGGGGGGCGGGCGGGGGGGGC
>JAISBR010000065.1 GCA_031266095.1 Treponema sp.
TTTTTGGGCGTTCTTCGTTGATTTTCACACCACCTCGCCAACTAAGTAAACGCATATGGGTTTAATACCCCGCGGCTCTGCCGCGCGGTTGTTGATTGTACTGGCGGGGTATGCTTGTTCTCTAAGGTATTTATATGCGGTTCATTACAAAAATGTTTTTAGTCTGAAAGAAGGCCTGATCATTTTTAAGTGGTCAGGTCTTCTTTTCTGTTGTTATACGCTTTAAGCCAAATGTATAACATGTTGTAATATTATAAGATGGAAAGGTTTACAATGAAAAAGTATATACAGAATCTGTTGTTACTCGTTCTGGCCGGGTACGCCTCGGCTGCGCTGGCGGCTCAAACACCTGATAAAGTTACTGTTTACGGATTGAAAGGACCTTCCGGAGTGGGTATGATCCGGCTCTTCGAGAATCCTCCCAGGGCGGCCGGTTTTGAGATAAGCCTGGAAGCCCTAGCCCAGGCGGACCTCATGGCGGCGAAATTTATCGCCGGCGAGGCGAAAATCGGGATTCTGCCCCCCAATATAGCGGCGAAAATCGCCTCATCCGGAAAAAACATCCAGATCGCGGCGATTACCGGGACGGGTATGCTCAGCCTACTTTCAGCGGACCCTTCGGTACGGCGTCTTGAGGACCTGAAAGGCAAAACCGTGGAAGTCGCCGGCCAGGGCGCCACGCCCGATTATGTGTTCAGAAAGATACTGTTGTCAAAAGGGATAAACCCCGAGAGGGATCTCAGGCTGGGATACGCCCTGGCTTACCCGGAAATAGCCCAGGCCCTTATCGCGGGCCGGGTCGGCCTGGCGTTGCTGCCGGAGCCTTTTGCTACTATGGCACGTAATGGGAACAGGGACCTTATGGTTGTCGGCGATATTCAGGATGAGTGGATCAGGCTGCAGGGCGGCGCGAATAGGGGCGCTCAGTATCCGATGACGGCCCTGGTAGTGGACGGCGCTTTCGCGGCGGCCAATAGCGGTCTTATCAAAACGGTCCTGGACAGCCTTAAAGCCTCGGTTGAGTGGGTTGTGGCGAATCCCGCCGCCGCAGGGGCCTTGGTTGAAAAGCATGAACTGGGCCTGCGCGCGCCTGTGGTGGCCGCCGCTATCCCCCGGAGCAGCTATGTCTTTATCCCCGCCGCCGAAGCCCGGCCGGGTATAGAGGCGCTGTTCAGGGCCTTCCTGGAATTTGCCCCCGCCTCCATAGGCGGCGCCCTGCCAAAGGATAATTTTTACTACATTTCACGGCAATGAAGGATAACAGTGGAAAGGCGGCTGGAGCGGAGCTTTCGGTCTACGGCCCCGGCAAGGCTTCCGGTTTCAGAACGGTCCGCTGGACCGCAGCCGGAATCCTGCTCTTGCTGCTTTTCTGGGAGTTCGCCTCCCTGCTGAGGGGAAGCGAGCTGCTGCTGCCCGGCCCCCTGCCGGTCCTGCGGCGATTCATCCGGCTCATCGGCACGGAGCGCTTTCTGTTGTCTCTGGCCGGGAGCGGCGTCAGGGTGTTATTGGGAATGGTAATATCCGTTCCATTGGGCGTCATGGCGGGCGCGGCCGCGGGGCTGTACAGGCGGGCCGGGGCCCTGTTAAAACCGCTGCTGCAGGTGATTTCAGCGACTCCGGTGATGTCGGTCATTCTCATTGCCTTCCTCTGGTTCGGGCAGGAGAGAACGCCGGTTTTTACCGCTTTTCTCATGATCTTTCCGGTTATCGCCAACAGTGCGGCCGCGGGGATCGCTTCGCTGGACCCTAAACTGGAAGAACTCTTCGCCGTGTACCGCTTGTCCCGAAAAGAGCGGTTTTGGTCCTTCTACCTGCCCGGCATTGCCCCCTTTGTCCTGGGGGGTATGCGGAGCGGCCTTTCCTTGGGCTGGAAGGTGGTAGTCGCCGCCGAAGTCCTCATCCAGCCTCGCCGCGCCCTGGGTACGGGTATGCAGGCCGCCAAAGCCCAGCTCGAAACAGCGGAACTCTTCGCCTGGACCGCCGGCACGGTGATTGCCGCGGCGTTGAGCCAGGTCCTGCTCAGCGGTATTCTCAGGCAATTACAAAAGCGGCGCTGAAACTGATGACCGCGATATTGTTCCACCAGGTGGATTTCAGCTTCGACGAACACAAGCCCGTTTTCAAAAATCTCTCCCTTAACTTGGGCAATGAAAGCCCGGTAGTTATCCTCGGCCCCTCAGGCTGCGGCAAAACCACGCTGCTCAGGCTTATAGCGGGGCTGCTCAAACCCTCGGCGGGGGATATCCGCGTGCCGGCCGCCGGTTGGGAGTCCCCGGTGAGCATGGTCTTCCAGGAGCCGCGCCTCCTGCCCTGGAAAACGGCCCTGGAAAACGTGAGCCTTCCCCTTTTGGAACGGCTGGGGGAAAAAGCCGCCCGTGAACGGGCGCGGGATTTTCTCCGCATGGTTTCCCTGGAAGACAAGGCCGGGGCATGGCCGGGGGAACTTTCAGGCGGCCAGCGGCAGCGGGTGAACCTGGCCCGCGCGTTCGCCTTTCCGGGACAGGTCCTCCTCATGGATGAGCCCTTTCAGTCTCTGGATATTCCCCTCCGTATCGCGCTCATGGACCTTACCCGCGCGCAGGCGGCGGACTTCCCCCGGCTTATCGTCATGGTAACGCACGATCCGCGGGAAGCGGTGTACCTGGGAAAGCGGATCCTCGTCCTGGGGGAAAGCCCCAGGGGCCTTATCCACGATGAGGCGGTGAACCTTGATCTCCGGGATCGAAGCTATGGCTCGATTGCGCAGGGAAAACTGGAACAGAAGCTGCTGGCCCTCCTGGGCTGATGTAATCATACCCCCACCGGCGGGGAAAGCACCCTTCCCCTGGCGAGGCTCATTCATCCCGGCACGCGGCCTGTTAGTGAAAACTTCCCCAGCGGGCGCCGGTCTCCACGCTGACCCGCAGGGGGATGCAGAGGCTCACCGCCTGTTCCATTTCGGCCTTGACCAGCGTGACTGCCGCCGCGACGGATTCCCTGGGACATTCCAGGATGAGTTCATCGTGGACCTGCAGCAGGAGCCGCGCCGGGCTTTGCTCCGCGGTGAGGCGTCTGTCCACATGCAGCATCGCGGTTTTGACGATATCCGCGGCGGAACCCTGAATAGGGGTATTGACCGCGATGCGCTCGGCGGCGGACTTTTCAGACTTATTTCGCGAATTGATGGTACTGATGTACCGGCGGCGGCCGGAAATGGTGGAAGCATAGCCGGTTTCTTCGCTTTTTTTAATGAGATCTTCAATAAAGCGGCGCACACCGGCGTATGTGTTAAAATAGGCGGTGATAAAGTTCGTCGCGTCGGTACGGCTGATACCAAGCTCGTTGGAAAGGCGGAAGGCGCTCATACCGTACATCACACCAAAGTTGATGGTCTTGGCGATGCGGCGCTGTTCGATTTTCACCTCACTTTCATCGATGCCGAATATCAGCGCCGCCGTACGAGCATGCACATCCTTGCCTTCCTTAAACGCGGCGATCAGGTTTTCGTCTTCTGAAAGATGGGCCAATACCACAAGCTCGATCTGGTTGTAGTCGGCTGAGATAAGCAAAGATCCGGGGCTGGCGACAAAGGCTTCCCGAATGCGGCGGCCTTCCTCGGCTCTGATGGGGATATTTTGCATATTGGGTTCCCGGCTGGAAAGGCGGCCGGTGGCGGTACCGGTCTGCACAAAGTTGGTGTGAATCCGGCCCTCTTTATCGGCCATATCCGCCAGGGTATCCACATACGTTGATTTTAGTTTTGCCAGGGTGCGGTGACGGAGGACCAGCGCGGGAACCGGATCTTTGGGGGCCAGTTCTTCCAGGGCCGCCGCCGCGGTGGAATAGCCGGTCTTGGTCTTTTTCCCGGGGTCGAGTTTCCGTTCGATGAAGAGTACGTCCTGGAGCTGCTTGGTGGAAGCAAGGTTAAACTCATGGCCTACAAGCTTCCATGTTTCATCCTGAATGCGGTTCAACTCTATCGCCAGTTCCCTGCGGTAATCGGTCAGCACCCCCGGCTCAATTTCAATTCCTATCCCCTCCATTTCGGCGAGAATGGGAAGCAGGGGCATTTCAAGATTCTCAAACAGCCCCAGTGCCTCGGCTTTTTTAAGCTGAGGTTCCAGATAGCGCATCATCCGTATGCAGAGGTCGGCGTCCTCCGCCGAATAGCGGGCCGCCGTTTCCAGCGGGACCTCGTCAAAAGTACTGCCCTTAGGCACAATGTCATAATAGGCAATGGGAGCGTATCCAAAAGTATAAGAAGCTAGGGAATCAAGGGAGTAGTTGTTCCGCTCAGGATCGGCGAGCCAGGCCGCCACCATGGTGTCCCAGATTTTGCATTGCCAGCGCTCTATTCCCCAGCCCCGGCTTACCTTGTAGTCGAATTTGGCGTTATGCGCGACAATGGTCACCCGGGGATCGGCAAGAAGCGGAACGAGCAGGGAGCGGACTTTACCGGGATCGAGGAACGGCACCGCGCTCCCGGTCGGAGCGTCTTTTTTCCCGTGGGGCGCGACCGGTACATAGCACGCCTCTTTGGGCTTCAGCGCCAGCGAAATGCCGATGGGCCGGGCGTTCCAGGCGTCAAGGGAATCGGTTTCAAAGTCAAGGGCCAGGAGTTTTTGCGCTTGCGCCCTGGCAAGAATCGATTGCAGCTCGGCCAGATCGAGAATGATCGTATAGACGCCGTCTCCCAAAAGAGCGCTGTCCGCTGCCCGATGAAACCATTCGGGTCCCATTAGGGCGGGGGCCTTACTCCGATCCGCGTCATGCTGCCCTTGTTCCGGGGCTTCCTCGTCCGGGCCGGCGCCGCCCGCGTCGGGGTCAAGCTGCCGGGCGCTCTGGCGTATACCTTCCCGGAAAAGCACACGGGCGCCTGCCCGCCGGTTGAGGTTTTCAACAGAAAGCTCGTCAATGCTTTTCACCGGCAGGGGCACCGCGGTCTCAAGCCGGATCAGGGATTGCGAAAAATAGGCGCTCTCTTTTCCCTCGGCGATTTTTCTTCCCGTAGCGCCCTCGATCCCGGCGATATTTTTATAAATCCCGTCCAGGGAACCGTAACGGGCCATGAGTTTGACCGCGATTTTTTCACCTATCCCCTTTACGCCGGGAATATTGTCGGAGCTGTCTCCGGCGAGGGAGAGGAAGTCCAGTATCTTTTCAGGACTGACCCCCCATTCGGCCTTAACACCATCGGGACCTACCAATTCCCAGGCAAAGCCGCCTGGAGCGCCGCCCGCCGCCCGCCCGGCCTCGCCCTTTACGGACTTGAGCGGCCGTATTTCGTAGGTTCCCTCTCCCACCAATTGCAAAAGGTCTTTATCAGAGGAAAGGATATAGCACTGCCGCCCTTCAGCCCGGCATTTCCCGGCCAGTGTGGCGATAATATCGTCCGCCTCAAATCCATCTGCCCGGAGACTGGGAACGCCAAGCGCGGCCAGAAACTCCTCCACCAGGGGTACCTGTTTGTGTAGCTCATCCGGCGTCTTCTCCCTGTTCGCCTTGTATTCCGGATACTTTTTATGCCGGAAGGTAGGCGTCCGGGAATCAAAAACCGCGGCCAGCCGCAGGGGCTTTTCCATGAAGTCAAGGCGCGTCCCTCCGGCGTCCGCGAGCGGCGCCCCGTCATTCAGCAGACTCACCAGGGTCCGGGCAAAACCAAACAGGGCCGAAACGTTCTGGCCCGTACTGTTCCGCAGGGGCCGGGTAAGGAAGGCAAAGTAAGAACGGTAAATCAAACCGTAAGCGTCGATTAGATAAAGGGGAGGGATATCAAGCATAGGTTTACTATACCATACGCGGCTAAAAAACTACAGGGGAAAAATCGTCCGCGCGGGACAAAGGCGATGGAATTTCCCGCCGGGTATGTCCACGCGGGCAGCAATTCCGCTGCAGTAAGGGTGAGACCGGGGTATCTCAACAAGGTCACCGTCAACATGGCGTACGCGCAGATATGATCCGGGTCATGGTTTCTTTTTCTGTTTTGGATTATGATAGGAGTAGCAAAATCAACAACCGCGCGGCAGAGACACGCGGTATGTTGTTCTCATAGGGTATCGGTCTCGGGTTTAATACCTTTATGACCGCGGCAGAGTCGCGGGGTATTAAACCCTCGCCACGAATAAAAGAGGTTTACATGGGGGATATGTCAGACAATCAAAAAAAGGACAAAAAGAAAAACAAGGGCGGGGGGCTCCAGTTTCCCTTTGGCGGTCCCAGGCTGCCGGATCTTAAACCCTTTGGCGGGTGGAAATTTTCTATTATCTACATAGTGGTCCTAGTCATCGGGATGAGCTTGTTCAACTATGTGTTTCTCAACCGGGTAAATCCGGCGATTGACTTTTCCGAGTTTAAGAGCCGGATTGCCGCGGGAGAAATCAAGCGGGTAGAACTGACGGATTCCTATTTCACAGGTTATACCACCCTCGCGCCCCGCCGGGACATTTCCCGGCAGTCTTTCCGCAGCCCTCCGTCCCAGGAACCGGTGTACCGCACGGTACCCATTAATGATCCCGAGATAATTAAATTGATGGATGAAAGAGGCGTGGCTTATTACGCTGTTTCCCGTGAGGGGAGTACGATACTCAATATCATTTTCAGCTGGGTACTGCCCATCGCGTTCTTCTTTTTTATCTGGCGTTTTTTGATGAGACGCTTGGGCAATATGGGCGGCAATGTTCTTTCAGTGGGCCAGAATCGGGCGGTGATCATCGCCGAGGGCGACATTGTTACGCGGTTCAACGATGTGGCCGGCGTAGACGAAGCTAAGGAAGAACTCGTTGAGGTAGTGGACTTTCTGAAAAATCCCCGGAAATACACCGACATCGGCGGCAAGATTCCCAAGGGCGTACTGCTGGTTGGGCCGCCGGGAACCGGCAAGACCCTGCTTGCCCGCGCCGTCGCCGGAGAGGCCGGCGTCTCCTTTTTCCGGATGAGCGGTGCCGACTTTGTGGAGATGTTTGTCGGTGTGGGGGCCGCCCGTGTGCGGGACCTCTTCAAACAGGCCAGGGACAAGGCGCCCTGCATTATTTTCATTGACGAGTTAGACGCTATCGGTAAAAGTCGCATCAACAACATCGCCGGCGGCAACGACGAGCGTGAACAGACACTGAACCAGCTCCTGGTGGAAATGGACGGCTTTGACGCCACCAGCGGCCTTATCATTCTGGCCGCCACTAACCGGCCCGATGTGCTTGATCCCGCGCTGTTGCGGCCCGGCCGTTTTGACCGGCAGGTACTGGTCGACCGCCCCGATCTCAAAGGCAGGGAGGCGATCCTTCACATCCACGCCCGGCCCGTAAAACTCGATCCCGCTGTGGACCTCGCCGCGGTTGCCCGGAGTACATCCGGCTTTGCCGGCGCGGACCTGGCCAATATCGTCAACGAGGCGGCCCTCCTCGCAGTCCGGGGCGGCAGAACTCTGGTTTCCCAAAAGGACTTTGAAGAGGCCATCGAAAAAACCGTGGCCGGCCTTCAGAAAAAAACCCGGATCATCTCCCCGGATGAACGGCGCATCGTCGCCTTTCATGAAACCGGTCACGCCATGATCGCCGCCTTTACCCCCGGCTCGGATCCGGTGCAAAAAATCTCGATAGTACCGCGGGGTTTCGGCGCTTTAGGCTACACCCTGCAAATGCCCGTAGAGGACCGCTACCTTATGACCGAGGAGGAGCTGTTAGGCAAAATTGATGTACTCATGGGTGGACGCGCCGCCGAGGATCTGGTCTTCGCCAAAATTTCCACCGGAGCGGCAAATGACCTCACCAAAGCCACCGATATCGCCCGCCGGATGATCACCGATTACGGCATGAGCGGCCGCTTCCGCAATATCGCCCTGACCCAGCGCGGCGCGGGTATGATGGGCGCTCATCCCCAGGAACCGATGTTCCACCGGGAATATTCAGAAGCCACTCAGCAGTACATTGACGAGGAAATAGCCCGTATGATGGAACAGCGCTACAACCTGGCCAAAGAGAAACTGGGCCAGAACCGTCCCCTGCTGGATAAAATCGCGTGCCTTCTTCTGGAAAAGGAGACCCTTGACGAAAAGGAATTTAAGGATCTGATGGGTTTGGCGGAAACGGCTCTTTAGCGCACACGGGTTTGTGAGCCGCCAGCGGAACCGCCATGATGTTCGCTACTGCGCCTGTATCAGGGCCAGCCCTTCACGGGCTTCCCGGTAATTGGGATTGAGTCTGAGGGCCTGCTGGTAGGCTTCGATGGCGGGTTCCCTGTCACCGGCTGAATTCCGGACCGTGGCCAGCCGGTACCACCAGAGGGCGCTGCCCGGCTCAAGGCGTACCGCCGTAGTATAGGCGATGTCCGCGTGACGGTATCTTCCTGTCAGGCGGTATATTTCCCCGATGAAAAAATAACCTACGGAGGCCCGTTCTCCCTGGGGCGCGGCGTTGGTATAACGCTGCATAAAAGCGAGGGAACGGTTGTAGTCCCCCAGATAAAAATAGGCCTCTCCCATGGTTTCCACAATGCGGAATTCATCAGGATAGATACTAAGCCCCCATTCGCCCCAGATGATTACATCGGCGTATTTGTTTTGACGCCGCAGAGCCCAAGTGATGACCGCGTAAGTCTCACTGGTAGCGGTATTACGCGAAACCTCACTCTGGCAAATCCGGACGGCCTCATTATAATAGGTTTCCGCCTCGGCCATACGGTTGCCTGCTTCCATATCCCGGCCTATCCGGTAATTCTGTAAGGCGCTTGCGCCCTGGAATTGATCGACTGTTCCGCCGGTAGTCTGGGCGGCAAGCTGAAAACCGAGTAAGATAAAAACCGCGATGATCGGGAAGGGAACCTTCATAAAGATCATGACTTCAATATAAACGAATTAAGCTGTTGCCTCAACCGGTAATTACCGCTGCCTGGGCGCGTATCTATGAAAACAGGGTTTCACAGCCGGCTCGATAACCCGGGCGCCAGATCCTGCCCATTCCAACGGCGGCCCTTGACACCGCTCCAGGTCTCCGTATCGCCCGAATGTTACGCGCATTGAATTTATGGGTGTTGCTGAAAATATTCCAGTAATATAGAATGGACTTGTTCGGAAACCCGGTTGGTTTCCTCTCAAGTTTTTTCAGCGGAAGTTGTTCAGAAGCTGCAGTTTCCGAACAACTCTAATAGAGTTTTACGGAGGTGTTTCGACATGCAAAGAGTCTATGATTTTCTAAAAAAAGGCCAAACCTATTATTTGGCTACAGCGGAAGGCGATCAACCCAGGGTTCGCCCGTTTGGTACAATAGACATTTTTGATGGAAGGCTGTATATCCAAACCGGAAAGGTCAAAAACGTTTCAAAACAGATAAGCGCAAATCCTAAAATAGAAATTTGCGCTTTTGACAACGGTAAATGGATACGCATACAGGCTGTCGCTGTTGAGGATGACAGACTTGAAGTAAAACAGCATATGCTGGATGCCTATCCCCAGTTGAAAAGCATGTATGCTGCGGAGGATACTAATACACAGGTATTTTATCTTAAGAATGGTATCGCGACAATTTCCGAATTTGCTAAAGAGCCGGAAATTATTGAATTTTAGCGATTGTAAATAGCCGCCGTATCGGCGGGGGATTTGCAAAAATACAGGGCGCCCTAATCATTCCTCAAATGGTTAATAGGCGCCCCTTCGTTTTTTACATCGCGGAACGCTTCCTGACGGTAAAGCCGGTGGAATCGATCCGCGGCCTCCTTTTTTTGCCGCTTAAGCGGCTGGACTATCCTATCGCTACCGAACCGGTCTCGCCGGTCCTGATCCGGATGGTTTCCTCAATCGGCAGAATGAATATCTTCCCATCCCCTATTTCACCGCTCCTTGCGCCCCGGATAATGGCGTCCACCGTAGCTTGCACAAAGTTATCGTTCACCGCGATTTCTACACGGACTTTTTTCAAAAGGTTAACTTCCGTTTCAATGCCCCGGTATTGCTCGGTATAGCCCTTTTGCTGGCCACAGCCCATGGCGTTGGTGATTGAAACCTTGTAAACCTCGGCTTTATACAGTTCCTGCTTAACCTCATTCAAAGCGTGAGGCTGAATATAAGCGATTATCAGTTTCATTGTTATCTCCTTTACATATTGCTGAAAATCTGGAAGCCGCTGTAAGCCTCAGACTTGTGCTCGGAGAGGTCAAGCCCCATCAGTTCTTCCTTGGCGCTGACCCGGAGGCCGAATATCGCCTTAATCAACATGAAAAGGATAAAGCTGATAGCAACGGCCCAGGCGCCTACCGCCAGAATACCGATAAGCTGCTTTCCTAATTGAACGAAGCCGCCGCCATGAAGCAGGCCGAGAACTCCGGCTTCTTCCGCGTTGGCCCAAATACCGACCGCCAATGTTCCGAAGATACCGCAGGTACAGTGAACGGAAATTGCACCGACCGGATCGTCAACCTTGAAGACTTTGTCGATAAACTCAACTGACAGTACGACAAGGACGCCGGCTATAAGGCCTATGGCAATGGAAGCTCCGGGGGAAACCACCGCGCAGGGGGCGGTGATGCCGACAAGGCCGGCCAGAAGTCCATTGAGGGTCATGGAAGCGTCGGGCTTTTTGAACCATATCCAGGAGAAGATAAGAGCGCTTACGGCGCCGGCGGAAGCGGCCAGGGTTGTGGTAACGCAGACCCGGGCTATATTAAGGCCGCTCCAGATCCCGCCCTCACCGACGGTGGCAATGCCGGTAGAGGCGCCGTTAAAGCCGAACCATCCAAAAAAAAGAAGGAGTACGCCCAGGGCGGCATAGGGAATATTGTGTCCCTGGATAGCCTTTACGGATACCATACCGTCAGGACCTTTAACATACTTGCCAAGCCGGGGACCCAGGACGATGGCGCCCATGAAGGCCGCCCAGCCGCCTACGGAGTGGACTACCGTGGAACCGGCAAAATCATGGAAACCAAGGGAAGCCAGCCAGCCGCCGCCCCAGACCCAGTGACCCGAAATAGGGTAAATAAAAGCCGAGATGAAACAGGTATAAATCAGGTATGACTTAAACTGCGTTCTTTCGGCCATGGCCCCGGACACAATGGTAGCCGAGGTGGCGGCAAAAACCACCTGGAAGAACCAGCTTTTGTAAAAGTTACCGTTTTCCAGCGAGAGTTCCATGGGACCGTGAAAAAACTCACTGGTCCCGATAAGCCCCCCCAACGCGTCCTGCCCGTACATAAAACCCCAGCCCAGGGCCCAGTACACGATAGCGCCGAAACAGAAATCCATCACGTTTTTCATGGTGATATTAGTGGCGTTTTTTGCCCTGGTTAAACCGGTTTCCACCAGTGCGAAACCGGCCTGCATAATAAAGACCAGTATCGCGCCTATGAAAAGCCATACCACGTCCAGGGAGAATCCCAGACTCTCAAAACTCTCCCGGGCGAAGAGGGACCCCCCCAGGCACAACAGCAGAATCGCCAACACAATCAATTTTTTCCTCACCTTTTTGTCCTCCTAATGAGATAGGGCCTTATGGCCATATACATGTCAGCAAAATACGTGCCAAAGCGTGATTTACCGGCAAAAATTCTTTGTATTATCGCATACAGCGGCGTGAGAATAGGGAAGAGTACACGGATTCGGCAAATTTCGCGCTCTTTTCCGTGACGCTATACCATTTTGTGAGGATTTAGGATCGATTCCCTTTTATGTTTTCCTACATAAAAGTATTTTTTATTTTCCCATTCTACATATTTGTAGTTCTGTAGAGCCGCCAATTGATACCATAATGGTGTACCCGCAAGCCGATCTGCCGCTCGGTAATACCCAGACGGCGGGCGGAGGCTGCCATGTTACCACCGGCGATTTTCAGGGCTTCCACAATAAGCTCTTTTTCCAGCCGGGAAAGGGCCGCCTCCAGTGTGGTAGTGGGCTCGGTATTGGTGGAGACCGCGGATTGCAGGCTGGGGGGGAGGTTGTAGGAGTGGATCACCGTGTCGGTGGAGAGAATCACCGCCCGTTCCATACAGTTTTCCAGTTCCCTTACATTGCCGGGCCATGAATAACTGGTCAGGAGGTCCAGAGCCGGAGTGGATATCCGTTTGATGAGCTTACCGTTTTTTTCCGCGTATTTTTCCGCGAAATAATCCGCCAAAAGGATAAGATCGCTTTTCCGTTCCCTTAAAGGAGGGGCGTGCAGGGAAAACACGTTAAGCCGGTAGTATAGATCCTCCCGGAAACGACCGGCCTTAACCTCCGCCTCAAGCTTGCGGTTGGTGGCGGCGATAAGCCGGACATCAACCTTGATCGTGCCGGTCCCCCCTACCCGTTCCAGTTCCCGTTCCTGCAAGACTCGCAGCAGCTTTGCCTGGACTTGGGGGGAAAGTTCGCCGATTTCATCCAGAAAAAGGGTTCCCCGATCCGCCAGTTCGAAGCGGCCCTTTCGTTGATTCAGCGCCCCGGTAAAGGCCCCCTTTTCATGACCAAAAAGTTCACTTTCAATAATCGATTCCGGCAGGGCGGCGCAGTTGATCTTCACCAAAAGGGATGCCGCCCGCCGGGAAAGCCGGTGCACCTCCGCCGCTATCAGCTCTTTTCCGGTACCACTCTCCCCGGTGATCAGTACCGTAGCGTCACTGGGCGCTACCTGAGAAAGCATCTCGTACACCCCACGCATAGCGCTGCTCGTCCCGATAATCGCGCTGCCCGGCGCTATTTTACCCCCATGGTCCCGGCCCGGCGTTTCCCGTTGATCATCCCTGTCGGCCGGCTCGATTTCCTGGCGCAGCCTAAACTGCTCTTCCAAAATCCGTTCCCGCAGTTTGGCGGAATCCGCTATTACGGAAGAAACCTTCTCGAGAAAAGTACGATCCTGTTCCATCCTGGGTCCGGCGTCTTCTTCAGCTATCCGCCGCTCGGCACTCAAGGTTCCGATAATATTCCCTTTAGACCGGATAGGGACACAGTAATAGGTCAACCCTACCATGTCCTCCCTGGTCCGGTTCTTGGCGCGGTTGAGAAAATGGGTCTCTTGGGAAAGATCCCGCACCGTAATGGGGAAGCCGGACTCAAATACCCTGCCTACCAGTCCTTCCCCCAGACGGTAGATGCCCCGCTCCTTTTCCCCGGCGGTAAGCCCGGCGGCCTCCTCTATTTTAAGAAGCCCTGTGGCCCGGTCCAACAGAGTGACCATGCCCCAGTGCAGGCCCGCCCGGATCTCCAGCAGGCTGAGTAGCGGCCCCAGAGCGGTTCGCAATTCCACGTGCTTGTCAAAGGTACGGGCGATATCAAAGAGCAGTTCAAATTCCGCCCGTTCCCGCTCAATTTGAGAAAACGCAGCACGGGCGTCAAGTGTTTCGGGAGTTGCCGTTATTTCGTTGAATTCCATGCGCTTACTTTACTACGATTATGTAGGAAATTCCAGCCGCAAAAAGGAAACAAACCTCTCCTTGTTCCGCGCTTATCGAACCATGATAATACCGGAAACGGTTTTTAATCCTCCAATGATCCTTCCTCGTTGTTAGTAAGAAAGAACATCAGCTGGATAAAGGCGTCAAATATCTTACAGGCCGTAGTAATACGCAGGATCAGGGGGACTGTGGACTCTTTCTCCAGTTCATCCCAGTTCATGACGAGATTATGGGCAAACTTCTGGCGGTCTTCCAGCAGGAGGTTGAAGTTTCTGTTTATTGCAACAATTGCCTTGAGGCTGGTATTGATCAAATCCAAGGCCTCCGCGTTACCGCGCTCAAGAATCGGCGTAATGATCCTGTGCTGGCTTTTATCCCGGTCCACTTTGATAATTGCGGCGTTAAGCCGCGAACCATTCACACCCATATCGGAGAAGGTTTCATCAAAGACGGTGAGCTTATCCGCCTGTTCCATAAGCAGGTAAAAGTACCCCGAGGTCTCCCTGGAGAGTTCCAAAACAGTCCACTTGCCGCGGATGAGGAGGAGTTCGCAGAGAGCCTTAAGGTCTATTTTAAAAAGGTCCTGCAAAAAAGACATGAGGCAGTTAAGAGCATCGGCATAAAGGAAACCATCAAAATTTCTGCTGACATATATTTCAGCGGCCTGTTTGGTGTAATATTTTGCCCGCTTAATTTCCGTACTCCCAAAAACGGCACCGACCAGCGCGTCACGTCGGACACTCTTTTGAGCGGCGGTGATTTTATCCACCGTATCCTTGATTTCTATCTTTTTGTCCTCAAGGTATTTTTCAGCGATATATACATTCGGTAACCTGGACTTGGAACGCCAGTCCGGAGCTTTATCAATATGCCGGACCATAAGTTCCAGAATACCGGATTTGAGGACATCTTTAAGCCTGACGAGGGCTTTGTTCCACAGATTATAATCCACCAAATCAACGCCGTTTCTATATATCTTGAGTATACTAAAAATATTTTTCCAGGCCCGATCCGATTCAAAGTCAAAAGAAATTGCAAGAAATTCTTTGATATCATCGGAGAGATATTCTCCGTTAATATTGGTAAATACGGGTTGACGGGCAAAATCCCACTCAATGAAGCGGGGATCAAATTGTTTCAACAGAGCGAAAAAATCAAAAGTGATAAAACGGGTCATGGACAGAATAGTACCGTAACAATAATCAATGTTCCTGATAAAACCGGGAACAAAGGCCGAGGACAGGGCAAGCAGATCATCATCAAGGGATTTGACCAGATCCTGTATATTCACGTTTTTTGCCCGCTCTTCAATGGCGGCGGCGGTCAACCGTTCTTTTATCTCCTCCAGATTTTTGTCTAAAAAAGATTCAACTACGATCTGTCTTAAAAGAGCGGACTTGGCGGCGTCCCCCAGAAAAACCTTGGCCGGGGCGATAACCTTGTATATTTCATAAAAGAATTTTCCCAGAGTGACGGTGATTTCTCCGGAACGCGCTTTGTAAAAATGGGCATATTTGTTTCTGGCAATCTCTCTGGCAAGCTGTTTTAATCGGTGTTTTTTTACCGCTTCCGGATCCTGGGGACCGATAAAAAAAGCAAACAGCCTGGTAAAGAAATCCAA
The DNA here is from genome assembly GCA_031266095.1 of Treponema sp. Next base: position 14,954 of record JAISBR010000065.1, read on the forward strand.
GAACATCGACCGCTATTTCTTTCTGGAAACCGCCATGGCAGCGTCGGACAATTTATGGTTAATGTCGCTCAGGTCCGCCTGGGCGTTCCGGCAGTTATCCAGGGCATCCTGGTACCGGCCGTCCGCCAGGGCGACTTCCGCCCGATCGGCGCTGTCGCGGGCGGCGGCAAACTCCTGCTCGAGGCCGGTAAAATCCAACGGCAGTCTCGCGGTCCGGGCGGCATTGATCCCCTGCTCTGTTTCCGCGATGGCCGGATTGAGACCCGCCACCATGGCGGCCGCTTCTTCCCTCGCCCGCTCGGCCCCGGCCCGCCCGTCGGCTATAGCCCGTTCCGCGGCGGTTACCGCTTCGGAGGCATAAGTCTTCGCCGCGTCATAGCGCTTGGAATCCGCTTCCGCCTTCATGCGGTTCAGGGCATCTCTTGCCCGAGCCAGGGTATTGGCCGCGTACATAACCGCGTCGGCGTTATTTTCCGCTCTGGTAACCGCCTCAACGGCGTTATTCATCTCCTCTGTCGGCGGCTTGGCGCAGCTTCCCAGTAAAAAACTCAGGGCCAGCGCCGCGCATACAAGATTTATCCGTATTGATTTCATAACTCCCCCTAATCCAGTGTATACTAATTATTGCATGTTTTCCATAGTATTGAGGCTCTTTCAAAACTGAAGTTTTGAAAGAGTGACCGCTTAAAAATGCATGTTTCGCAGCCTGCGAACCGGAGGTTCGACGGTGGGAAACTGCAAGAGCCCCGGCAAAACTAAGATTCCATCTCTATCTGAACTGGACAATCAGTGGAAATGGTATTATCATGCTTGTTGTAATCTGTCTGGTAAGGTGGAAATTATGGATACAAAGCAGGCTATCATTGAAGGGAAAACGGTCCTCGGAGTTGAATTGGGGTCTACCCGCATCAAGGCGGTATTAATAGATGAACAATGCGCACCTATCGCTTCAGGCGGTTTTGAATGGGAAAACCGGCTGGAGGATGGCGTATGGACCTATCACCTGGGTGATGTGTGGACGGGATTGCGAGAGAGTTTCCGGAATTTAACGGACGATGTACAAAACCGTTACGGCGTATTCCCGGTCACTCCAGGCGCCATTGGCGTTTCCGCCATGATGCACGGGTATTTGGCCTTCGATAAAAACGACAAACAGCTCGTCCCTTTTCGTACCTGGCGCAACACCATAACGGAAAAGGCGGCGGCGGAACTTACCGCACAATTTCAGTTCAATATACCCCAGCGCTGGAGCGTTGCCCATTTGTATCAGGCGATTTTGAACAAGGAGCCTCATGTAAAAAATATCGCGTTTTTGACAACGCTCGCGGGTTACGTACACTGGAAACTGACCGGCAAAAAGACGCTTGGCCTCGATGACGCTTCCGGCATGTTTCCCATCGACAGCGCGGTCAATGGTTATAACGCCCAAATGATGCGGCAATTTGATGAGCTTATACGCCCGCTGGGATTTGGATGGAAAATCGGTGATATTCTTCCCGGGGTTTTAAGCGCCGGGGAAAACGCAGGCGCCCTTACGGAAGAAGGGACAAAACTGCTTGACCCGAACGGCTGTCTGCAGGCGGGCATCCCGCTCTGCCCGCCTGAGGGCGATGCCGGTACCGGTATGGTTGCGACTAACAGCGTGGCAGAACGAACCGGTAATATCTCGGCGGGTACGTCGATATTCGCGATGATTGTACTGGAGAAAGAACTGTCAAAACTGTACCCTGAGATCGATATGGTCGTTACGCCTGCGGGCAAGCCGGTTGCCATGGTTCATTGCAACAATTGTACCACCGATCTTGACGCCTGGGTTAAAATATTTAAGGAGATAGCGGATCTGACAGGGGCGACAATTGACAAAACGGCCTTGTACGACGCCCTGTATTTCAAAGCCCTGGAAGGTGAAGACGACTGCGGCGGGCTTCTGTCCTACAATTACTATGGGGGTGAACATCTTACCGGCATTGAGCAGGGCCGTCCCCTGTTTGTGCGTCTGCCGGACAGTAATTTCACTTTGGCTAATTTTATGCGGACTATACTTTTTTCCGCTATGGGTACCCTGAAACTCGGTATGGACATTCTTACGGAAAAGGAGCATGTGCGGCTTGAGAGCCTCCTGGGCCATGGCGGCCTCTTCAAAACCAAGGGCATAGGCCAGCGTCTAATGGCCGCGTCACTCAATACGCCGGTGGCGGTGCTGGAATCCGCAGGTGAAGGTGGAGCTTGGGGCATTGCGCTCCTTGCAGCCTATATGCTGTGGGGACAGGGGAAGACGCCGTTGGAACAATTTTTGGCGGAAAAGATTTTTGCCGAAAAAACGAGTGCCAGGACGGAGCCGGACCCAAAAGATGTGCGGGGTTTTACAAAATTCATGGAACGCTATACCCCGGGACTCAACATTGAGCGAGCCGCTGTAGAACATTTGAAATGAATAGACTTGCAAGCTAAGCGAAGGTTAGCAGACAACCCGAACCCGGCAGGGTTCAATAAAACAGGTTGTCGAACAAGTCCAATCAACAACCGCGCGACAGAGCGCGGACCGAAGGTTTGATGGGGTGTTAAACCCTCAATATGAATACTATGAACGATCCGGAGCGCCATAAAGTCCGGATATGCGCGAGGGGGAATCGTTATGGAAACATATAAGGCGCTACGGGAAGAGGCATTTGAGGCGAATCTTGAAATCAGCCGGCAGAATCTCGCTATCTATACCTGGGGCAACGCTTCCGCCTTTGATCCGGATAAAGGGATATTTGCCATAAAACCGTCGGGGGTTCCCTACCATAACCTGAGTCCTGAATCAATGGTACTGGTCGATCTGCAGGGAACCATTGTTGAAGGCGCGTTGAATCCCTCGTCGGATACCAAGACCCATCAGGTGTTGTACCGGGAATTTTCCGGTATCCGGGGCATCACCCATACCCATTCGCCTTACGCGGTTGCCTGGGCCCAGGCCCACCGGCCTGTTCCGGTTTACGGCACTACCCATGCGGATCACGGAACAGAGGAGGTCCCCTGTACTGAATTCATGAGTCCCGAGGCGGTCAAGAACAACTATGAGCTGGAGACCGGGAATCTCATCGTGGAGACTTTCAAAAAAAGCAGGCTGAATCCGGAGCATGTTAACATGGTACTGGTAGCCGGGCACGGGCCTTTTACCTGGGGCGCCAGCGCCGCTCAGTCGGTATACCACGGCGCGGTTCTCGAGGAAGTCTGCAAAATGGCGCTGCTCACTCTAAGCCTTGACCCGCTGGCAAAACCGCTGCCTGAGCACCTCATCAAAAAACACTGGGAGCGCAAACACGGACCCGACGCGTATTACGGGCAGCGTTGACGAAAACCCGTGGCAGTCACATAGAACTTATCCGGAAATAAAAAAGAACCGATAAAGGAAGTATGAAAAGAATAGCAGGAAGCGGTATCAAATCATGGGAATTGACAGACGACTTGTGGGAACGGGTCAAGGATTTCATCCCCCAACGGAAACG
>JAISBR010000082.1 GCA_031266095.1 Treponema sp.
CGGAGGCTCGTTCGATAGGAAGTTTATTATACCGTCTGGTTTAATACCACATTTTGTAGGCGTTACGTTGTTTGAGCCGAGGCAAGCCTCGGGGTATTAAACCAGACTTTCGAATAAAATCCGTATGAACAAAAGCAGTCGAAGGGCCACGCCGGTAGACAACCTCCGGGACCGGCAAATCCGCTTTGACATCGCCTGCAGGGCCAAAAACGGGGAACTGGTCAATGTCGAGATGAGCCTTAATCCCGACCCCTTTGAGCCGGTCCGGCTCGAGTTCCACGCCGGGAAACTCTTCACCGGGCAGGACATCCGGGGAACCGACAAGACCTACGACGACCTGAACTATGCCTATCAAATAGCGCTATTGGCAAAGGAACGGTTCTTCACGGATGAGTCCGCTTTTCATACCTTTGAATACTACGATCCTGCCCATGGGGTATCGCTCAATGGGAGGAGCCGGATTACCACGGTGGAGCTTTCCAAACTGGACCGGGTAGTGGAAAAACCCATAGGGGCCATGAACGCCCGGGAACACTGGGCAATATTCTTTCGTTATTTGACGGACAAGGGGAAACGGGGGAAGATAAACGAGCTAATAGCAAGTGAGGAGGGAATAGCGATGGCGAGTGAAGTGTTGATTGGAAGGCGAGGTCCATACCCCGGAGCTTGCTCCGGAAAATTTAGCATTCCTGAAAATGGTATAACTCGATTTTCGGATCGGGGTATGGACCTCGCCAATAGTATAAATTTCCTCTCCAACGAAGATACCCAGGAGCTTGCTCCTGGGTTCTTCATGAGTATCAGCAAGTTTATGATGTTGTGTCAGGTACTGTTTTGGCGCGGCCGGCGCGAACCCGGCAGCCTGCTGCGCTTGTTGCAATACTTTCACCATAAAGGATAGAATACCGCTATGACGCGAGAGGAAACCTGGTTCGAGAGTGATGATGGAACCAAGCTGTTTTTACGCCGCTGGCTGCCCGGACCGGATGTAAGCGGGAAGCCGCCGGCGGTAGTGCACATAGTGCATGGTATGGCCGAGCACGCTCAGCGCTACCAGCGGCTCGCGGAAAAATTCACGGCCGGGGGTATTGAGGTCTGGGCGGCGGATCAGCGGGGACACGGTAAAACCGCGGATCTCCAGGTGAACGGTCCCGGCAGGGGGGGGATACTGGGCCACTGCGCCGACGGCGACGGCTTTAAGCGCGTTACGGCCGATGTGTACGCGATCAATCAGAAAATACGAACGAGCTATCCCGGCGTTCCCCTGTTCCTCCTGGGACATTCCTGGGGTTCTTTTATTGCCCAGAACTATATTGAACAGTATGCCGGTGCGGCGGGTATCAACGGCTGCGCGCTTTCCGGTACCAGGGGGCCCGGCGGCCTCAAAATACAAGCGGGGATTCCCCTGATGATTCTGTGTACCATACTCTGGGGCCGCCGTAAGGGTTCCTCCCTTGCCCGGGCCATAGCGGACGGTCCGTATAACAAACCCTTCAGACCCAACCGGACCTCTTTTGACTGGCTTTCCCGCGACGAGGCGGCGGTGGACGCCTATGTGCGCGATCCATACTGCGGTAAGCTCTGTTCCTCCGGTTTTTACCGGGATCTGCTGCGGGGCCTGTACCGGATTCACCAGAACGAGGCCATGGCCCGGATTCGCAGGGACCTGCCTATTTATGTATTCTCGGGCAGCGCCGATCCGGTGGGGGATATGGGCGCCGGCCCCACCTCGCTGATCAGCGCGTACCGTTCCCTGGGCATTACGGACCTTGAATTTGTGTTGTACCCCGGCGCCCGGCACGAGACACTGAACGAGACTAACCGGGAGGAAGTGATGGACAATCTCCTCTCCTGGATTCACCGGCACATTGCCGCCGGACAGGCTGCGGAGGCCGGAACATTCACGTCCGGGGAGGCATAAGCCGCCGGTATGCGTTACCGATACTCCGCCGGGGAAAACGGCGAACCAATCAAGAAGGCGCTGGTTTATACCCGGGATGAACACGGGATCAACTTTGCCGATGTGGACGGTGAGGCGGTCAGTATTGTGCAGCGGCTGAAGAACGCGGGTTACGACACCTATATCGTGGGCGGCGCGGTACGGGATCTTATCCTGGGAAAGAAGCCGAAAGACTTTGACATTGTCAGTGAGGCAAGTCCTTCCCGGATCAAAAAGATCTTCCGCAACTCCCGGATTATCGGCCGCCGTTTCCGGCTGGTCCATGTGTACTTTGGCCCCCGGATCTTTGAAGTTTCAACTTTCCGCTCGCTCAAGGATGGTCCCACCAGTAACACCTTCGGTACTATCGAGGAAGACGTACTGCGCCGGGATTTCACCATGAACGCGCTGTTTTACGATCCGGGGCAGCAGATTGTGGTGGACTATGTGGGGGGCATAAAGGATATCAGGCAAAAGAGAGTACGGCCCATCATCCCGCTCTCCGCTATTTTCAAGGATGATCCGGTACGGATGATCCGGGCGGTCAAATACAGCGCCGTTACCGGTTTCTCGCTGCCGCTCACCCTCAAATGGAAAATTAAACAGCAGTCTCCCCTCCTGGCCGCTATTTCACCTTCCCGGCGGACCGAAGAGATATTCAAGATCATCCATTCCTCCCAGGCCGCCCGCGTTGTGGAAGTCCTGGACAGCATGGGCCTGTACCAGTACCTTCAGCCCGGCGCCGCCCGGCTGATGCGGGAGGAAGCGGGTTTCAAGGAGCGTTATTTGCGGAGCCTGGCAGTCCTGAACCAGGACGGTTTCAAAAACCTGCCCGGTGAGGCCCTGGGCGCGCTTATCAATGATTACCTTGAGAACGTTACCGACTGGGAGTGGGGTATCGCAGAGAACTATAAAACCACCTTCGCCGCGGCCCGGGCCTTTGTGCTGCCTATGAATCCCCCCCGTTTCGAACTGGACCACGCGGTAAGGCGCTTCTTCGCCGCCCACGGCATAACTATCAAGAAGTCCCATCTTGTGGAACGGCCCAGGTCTCCTGTCCGTGAAAGCGCCGAGGGCCGTTCCGCCGAAGGCGAGCCCCGTAAGCGCCGCCGCCGGCGCAGCCGAAGAGGTTCCGGAAACCCGGAAGGCGCTTTTGATCAAGAATGAGCCTCCGCACGGCAAGCCCCGGGGTATTAAACCGGACTTTCGAATGAACCTCCGCTGTCTGCCACTTACTATTTGACTGCTGTTTGCTATACTCTTTTTATGACGAAAGAATTTCTCCAATTCGACACGGTACGGAATAACGCGCTGAAACTGGCCGGCCGTATCTACCATGACGGTTTCGTGCCGGATGTGATCTATGTGTCACTGCGGGGCGGGGCCTACCTGGGGAACGTAATCAGCGAGTACTTCAAGGTTGTCCACAAGGGGCAGCGGCCCGTGTACTACGCGGCGGTTGTGGCCCGCTCATACACCGATGTGGCCAAAGCGGAGCAGATACGGATCGACGGCTGGACCTATTCGCCCGAACATTTGAGGGTGGGGGACAGGGTGTTGTTAATAGATGATATTTTCGATTCCGGCAAGACCATCAATTACCTGGCCGAAGTGATCCTGGACAAGGGTATCCCCCGTTCCGATCTGAAAGTGGCGGTCCACGATTATAAATACTTTGTTGACAAGAAAAAGCAACTTCCTATCCAGCCTGATTACTGGTGCCGTAAGCATGAGGTTTTAATCAGCGACGAAAGCTATTGGATTCATTACATGAGCCACGAGCTGGTGGGCCTGTCTGAAAATGAACTGGAGAAAAACTACTACAGCCTTGATCCTGAACTGCGGGAAGTGCTGCGGACTATTCCGGGAAAAGGCTGAGCGCGGATCATGCTCTGCGGCATTGATGAGGCGGGGAGGGGGCCGCTGGCCGGCCCGGTCTGTGCTGCGGCGGTTATCCTCTCTCCTGATTTTCCGGGGGATATACTCAACGATTCCAAAAAGATGCGCCCCGCTGAGCGGGAGGAGGCGCGGCAACTCATTTGCGCTAAGGCTCTGGCATGGGGTGTGGCTTGGGCCACTCACCAGGAGATCGACGAGATCAATATCCTGCGGGCAAGTCTTCTGGCGATGCGGCGGGCTTTTGAGCGGCTGATGGTGCAGGAGGCGGCGGGCGGGACCTGGCCGTCTGAACTTGTCCGGGAGATTCCCTTTGGCCTGCCCCTCATCCCTCCGGCTCTTCCGCCCGTTCTTTCCGCGGTTGTGGATGGCCTTTACGCGCCGGATATTCCCGTCCCCTGTAAGCCCATGGTAAAGGCGGACGCCAAGGTACCCGAGGTGATGGCCGCTTCCATCCTTGCCAAGACCGCCCGGGATATGCTGATGGATCACTACGGACGGCTCTATCCCGCATACGGCTATGAAAAGCACAAAGGCTACCCCACAAGGGAGCACCGTGCACGGATTCTGAAATACGGGCCCTCGCCTATTCAGCGGACGAGTTTCAGAGTGAGGTGAGCTTGTTCCAAAACTAATTGACTATGCGCTACAGCGCATGGTTTTGGAACAAGCTCTTGCGGTTTTTCGGCCGATGGCCTACAAAACCGCGGTTTTTAAAGGAAACTGTTCCAAAAACTGAAGTTTTGGAACAGCCTCAGGTAAAAGTCCCTCAATCCCTGTCTTTTTTTACCACAACCCGCCTGCCCCCTTTAGGGGCGCGGCCTTTGCCCGGCCGATTCGGGGCTTTGTGCTCAGGGGCTTCGCCCCGGCCCGTCTTTTCACCGTGCCCCGACCGGCGCTGCTCCCGCACGGCCTTTTCCAGTACCCGCAAGGATTCATCAAAGCCCTTAAGAAATTCCTGGAGATCATCGGCGAAGAGGATCACCGACTGGCGCTCAAAGCCGCCGGTTTCACGGTTTTTGCTTTCCACAATATTGAGGTAAAGATCTCCCATGCGGTTTTCCTTGACATTAAAAAAATAGGTTCTGTTCGGCAGTAATACCCTGGTTGAGAACAGTTCTCCCCGTACTCCCATGTTAACTCCTCTGATCGGCCTCAAGCGCCATGCGGCGCTGCCATTCAATTAGGTCCCGCTCGATCCGCCTGTCCGATCCCTCGGCGTCGGCCATGACCCGGAATACCGGCTCGGTGGCGGAACCCCGCATCCAGATTGAGGCGATGGCCTTACCTTCGGCGTTACGGAAGCGGATCTTTAACCCGCCCCTGCCGGCCTCACCAAAGCGGCTTATCCCCCGCTTTTCTTCCAGTCCATTATACGCAATAGCCTCCCAGCTGTGTATACCGTAACGGGCTTTAAGGGTGTCTTTCCGCTTTTCCCATTCACGCAGGAAGATCTCCTGGTAGCGGTCTTTTAAGCGTCCGTGATCTTTGGTGTTAATCCGCAGAACCGCCTCTTTCGCGTAAGCGCCGGTGGTGACAAAGGGGGGCAGACTCGCGATGATGTCCGCGAGGCCGTAGTCATTGTGGTACAATTCCGTCTGATCGGAAAGATTGCACCAGAATTCAAACAGTCCGGGTCTGCCCTCAGCGCCGCGTACCGAAAGCAGTTTGACGAGGGCAAGTACGGTGTTAAGCGGATCCCGTACCGCCGATGGGTGGGTGATGTTTCCGCCGGCAGAGCCTTCTCCCAGAATACGCACGATGTATCCCTTTCCCCGGAGCCTGCGGGCAAGGTTCACTATATTGGCTTCCCCTACCTCGGAACGGAACACCGAAACGTCAAAGGCTCTGGCGATCCGGTCTACCCTCATAGAGGTGGGATCGTTCACCGCGACCGCGGCTTTGGCAAGGGCGTTGCCCTTGTTATCGTAGGTAAGCTCTCCGGTCCACACCAGATGGGCAAGCTCGGCTACGCAGGCCAGGGCGAAAACCTCCTGGGCTTCAAGTATCCGCGCCTTTGCCAGAGTCTCATCCCATACAACAAGATTACCCCGGTCACCGTCGCAGTCAGGCACATAGCCCAAAATAAAGGATGGGTCCCTGTGGTGGAGTTCCTCCAGGAAAAGCCGGCAAGGCTCAAGGGACTCCCCTTCGGGCACAATACGGTGGGCTATCTCACCGGGGCGGGCGTTGATGGCTTCGAACTTAAGCCCCAGGCCGGAAAGGAAGTCCCGGTCGATGGATACGGTCCGGGCGGAACCGTTAAAGTCACAGGCAATTCCCAGGGGCCGCTCCGCAAGGCCCGCCTTCAGCGCGGCGGCGAGGCTGGGCGCCGAGCTAAAAGCCACCTCGACGCTGAAATCAAGGTAGGCCCTGCGGGATTCTCGTTTTGATTCAGCCTCGGCAGCGTAGACTCTTTTAAGTTCAGCGGAATCGGCCGAGGCGATTAATTGATCAAGCCTGGTCACACAGTCGTCTTCCGCCAAAAAGGAGCGAAATTCGCTGATAAGTTCGACCGTTTCTTCCGGGGCCAGTACCCCGCCGTCGGCAAGGCCGAATTTCAAACCGTTGTGGCCGATAGGGTTGTGGCTCGCGGAAATATAAATAAAGCCGGTGACGTTGTTTCCGCCGGCGTCCGTTGAGGCGCCCAGGCTGCGGGCCCAGGCCATAATTTCGGGAGCGGCGGTGATACCGGCGTAACGGACGGCGCGGCCCGAAGCCAGCAAAACGGGGATCATCACCTCGGCAATAGCCCTGCCGGTGGGCCGTGTATCGAAACTCACCAGTACCAGGGGCGTCCCGGAACCGGTAAGAGAAACATCCTCGGAGGAGGCGCTTTTTTCCCTTTGGACCTTATCTACATATTCAGAAAAAATTAACGCGCCGGCGGCGGCGATTATCCGATGGACAGGGGATATCCGCTCTGTTTTGTCTTCCTCTCCGCCGGACGCGGCAAACACGCCCCGCCAGCCGGACGCGGACAGGATCATGCGTTCAAGAGCCGCCTGGACATCTTCTTTTGAAACCATGGGTATTTAGTATATCCTGTCTTTACGTATCGGAGCAATAGGCTTTGCATATTCTTACTAATTTTGATATAATTAAAATTAGAGAGGTACTATTAAATAAGACGGAGCTAACAATGGTCAAGAAAGAAAAGAAAACGCCTGAGTTCAGGCGGATTTATGTTGATTATAACGCCACCACCCCGCTTAAACCGGAGGTAAAGGCCGGGCTGATAGAAGATTTGGATATATACGGGAACGCTTCGAGCATACACACGTCCGGACGGCTGGCCCATGCCAGGGTAGAACAAGCCCGGAACGCGGTAGAAAAGCTTCTGGGCGCGTCCGCCGGTACGGTTGTTTTTACATCCGGCGGTTCTGAATCCAACAACACGGTGTTTCAGACTATGAGGCGCCTTGCCTCCGGGCCGGACGGCGGCCCCCTGTCTACGGGCCGTAACGAGTTCATCACCACCGCCATAGAGCATCCCTGCGTGGTTAATTCCGCGCTGGATCTGAAAAACCTGGGCTTCAAGGTAACCGTCCTGCCGGTGGACGAGTACGGTAAGCTCAGGATGGACGAGCTTAAAAAAGTGCTGAGCGATAAAACCCTCTTTGTATCGGTAATGTCAGCTAACAACGAGATAGGTACCATTCAGAATATTAAAGAGATAGCGGGTCTGGTCAAGTCCGCCGGCGCGTGGATGCATACCGACGCGGTGCAGGCGGTGGGAAAGATTCCCCTTAATGTGGAAGACCTGGGAGTGGATTACCTCACCATGTCAGCTCATAAGATCTACGGCCCCAAAGGGGTAGGCGCTCTCTATGTTCGCAAGGGCGCGCCCCTGTTCCCGCTTATCCACGGCGGCCATCAGGAAGACGGCTTTCGGGCCGGGACCTATAACAATATCGGTATCCTGGGTTTCGGCAGGGCTGCGGCCGCCGCCGCCGGTGAGATAGAAAAATACAACAGGGAAATTTCGGCGCTCCGTGATCGGCTGCGTTTGGGCCTTGAGGCAGCCATTCCCAATATCAAAATTAACGGCCACCCTAAGGATCTGCTGCCCAATACCTTGAACGTTTCCTTTCCCGGCGCTGAGGGCGAGGCGATCCTGCTCTCTATGGATATGCAGGGGATTGAGGCTTCTACCGGTTCCGCCTGCGCCTCCGGGAGCCTGGAACCTTCCCATGTACTGCTGGCTATCGGGGTAGGACCGGAACTGGCTCACGGTTCTATCCGTTTCAGTCTGGGATGGGGGATTAGTGTTGAGGATATTGATTACATTATCAAGAATCTTCCCCCCATTATCGCGCGCTTACGGGCCATGTCCACCCTGACGGTGGACGCGGCGCGTTAATAACAGGAGATATGTATGCCTGATTGGCTTTATTCAGATACGGTAAAGGATCACTTTACCAATCCCCGGAATGTGTTACGCGAAGACGAATCGGATTTCGCCGCCGATGCCCGGGGGCAGACCGGAAATATCAAATGCGGAGATCAAATGCTGATGCTCCTCAAGATCAAGGACGATGTTATCACGGATGTACGTTGGAAAACCTACGGCTGCGCCAGCGCCATTGCTTCCACCAGTATGCTCTCTGAAACCATCAAAGGTATGCGTATTGAGGATGCCTACAGAATAAGGCCCGAGGATCTGGTTGAGAAGCTGGGGGGGCTGCCGGACTATAAGATCCACTGCTCTGTGTTAGGCGACAAGGCCCTGCGCGGCGCTATCGACGACTACCTTGCCAAAACCGGCCGGTCCGGCATGCTCAAGGAAGAAGCGATCGAAATATGCCACTGTCTGGGTATCACCGACAAGGATATCGAAACCGCTTTCCACAACGGCGCCCGCAGTTGGGAGCAGTTGCAGCAGGCCACCAAGATCGGCACCGTCTGCGGGAGCTGCAAACAAAAAGCCCTTGATCTGCTCCACGGGCTGGAACACATATACGGAAATTGAAGATTGTAAGCGCAGGCCCTACACACGACTCAATGCGGAGTGTTAAAGGGCGAAGGAGCTCTCTTCTTTCACGTGATCCCGCAGTTTCCGGTACAAGGCGAATTTTTCAGCGTAAAAATCCCGCCGCGCTAGATCCGGCTCTATGGTTTGCTCAATACGGGACATATTGGAAGCCGCCTCGCTTATACTCCCGTAAACGCCCGCGGCGGCAGCGCAGAGGATAGCCGCTCCCAGGGCCCCGGCTTCCTTCACTTCAAGGGTACTTACGGGAATTTCCAGGATATCCGCTTTGATCCCCAGCCAGGGCCTGCTTTTGCTCCCTCCCCCGACCGCGATAAGGTGCTTTACCAGCACATGTTCATCGGCCAATACCGAAAGGTTGAGGCGCTGATCCAGAACCAACCCTTCTAGAATGGCGCGGTACAGGCTGAATTTGGTAGTTCCGTAATCTATGCCCGCCATGGCGAGCCTCGCGCCAAGGTCCATATACGGGGTACCGCTGCCCATGAGATAAGGCTGAACCATGATCCGGGTAGGTTCCGGCGGTACATGCTGATCCAGATACGAGAGCGGGGACTCCTGTTCCCCGGCAACGATACCCGCAAACCACTGCACCAGGAGACCGGAAGTTTGGTTGTAGGCCAGGCAGCAGAATTTCCCCTTTTCCCAGAGAGGCTCCGAAGGTATACAGCGGCCTGCTGTGAAATCCCGGGGCAGCATGGAGTCGATTATTGGAGTAATACATTCCGATGTCCCCATGGAATTTACCGCATAGCCTTCCCTTAAACCCGCGCCGATGGCGTTTACCGGCTGATCATGCCCGCCGGTTATCACGCGGATATCGCCTTTTAAGCCCAGCTCATCCATAAGGGAACGATGGACCTTGCCCAAAACCGTTCCCATGGGTATCGGCGCGGAATAGTGTTCCGCGTTCAGGCCGAATTTTTCTATGAGGTAGAGGCTCCACTCACAGCGTCTCACGTCAAAAAACATGGTCCTGCAGGCGGAGGAATAATCCACACCTCCGGTTTCACCGGAGAACATATAGTTGACAAAATCCTGGATTAACAGGATTTTATGTATCTTTTGGTATATATCCGGCCGTTCTGTCTGTAAATATAAAATCTTGGAAAGACTGTATGAAGGAGAGAGGGGAAGACCGCAGATTGCGGCGATCTCAGCAGCGCTGGTTTTTTTCTCCGCCTCATAGTATTCCTGTTCCCCCCATCGATCGGTAAACAGCATAGGATCACAGATGACATTCCCCTTGGAATCCAAGGCAACAAAAGCCTCTCCGAAAGAATCCGTGCAGAGACAGTCCGGGGGCATATCGCCGGCGGCCTCGGCAAAGGCCTCCTTGGTTTTTTGCCAGAGTTCACCGGCTTTAAGGAACCTGGTTCCATCCTCAGCGACCTGTATATTGTAAGTCCGATAAGCACCACTGATAGGATTACCTTTTTCGTCAAAAACCAGGGCTTTTACCCCGCTGGTTCCCACATCCAGTCCGCAGAACCGCATTATCCTACACCTTCAAAAAGCAGCGAACGGCTGTTCTTGATTTCCATGGCGGCAATTAGTTCCCGTACCCGCGCATAAACTACTTCTCTGGCAAGACCGGTATCGTTCTTCCCTTCCAGGGACTTTTCATAGACCTGCCGGATTTCGGTACCTATGTTGATCTTGGCAATCCCCGCCTTTACGCCTTTTAGGATATAATCAATCTGAATTCCGCTGCCCCCATGAAGAACCAGGGGGAGACCTGTCGCCTTGTAGAGCGCCGCGACATGTCCGATATCCAGGCGGGCGTCCGGCTTCCGCTGACTCCTGGCGGCCCCAGCTACAGCGCCGTGGATATTCCCTATCGCCACGGAAATCCAATCACAGCGGGATTCACAGGCAAATTGTTTTGCTTCTTCCAAATCCGTAAAGCCCAGCTTGTTGGCGAAGATCTCCTCGTAGGGTCTTACAGGCCCCTTCTCGTGGCCCATAACCGCGCCCAGTTCTCCTTCACAGGCTATACCGGCGGCGTGGACCAGATCCGCGGTTTCCGCTGTAGCGGCTATATTAGCCTTGAGAGCAAGACGGGAACCGTCTATCATTACCGACTGAAAACCGTTTTCAATGGCCCGGCGCACAATCGGGAGATAATCCACCCTTTCGAGGTCCTCGTCGATCACCGGCACATGATCCAGCCCCAGCAGGGTATGACCGGATTTTTCACATTTCCAGTATTCCTCTGCCACGGTCTCAAGGCTTTTCGCGGAAAATTTCTCCCATTCTACCCTGGCCACCTGGATAATGGCCACGCTGTTTTCATCGGTCACAGCCCTGGTTACCGGTTCCATCATGGGAAGATACGGGATATTGAAAGCGGGAATTACCATTCCCTTGTTCCTGGCTAGAAGTACTGTTTCTACGGCATTCACCTTTATTTATCCTCTATAAAAATATACGGAAGTTCCTCCCCTGTCTCTTCTAAGGGGAATCGTCAGCATAGATCACTTCTATCCCGTTTTGTATGAGCAAAGTTTCCCATTCTCCGCTCAATTGCCGATCGGTAATCAGCACGTCAATCTGAGAAAAGGAGCATATACGATAAAACGCGGGGAAACCGAATTTCGTATGATCGCAGAGGAGTATAATTTTCTGGCAGGTATCCATCATTTTTTTGCGAATTTCCGCCTCTTCGTCGGAATAATCCATTGCCCCATGCCCTATACAAAGACCGGTACAGGAAAAAAACAGCTTTGACGCCCAATAATCGCTGATACGTGACTCAGCCTGGGATCCGACGAGGGAAAGAGCCCGCTTTCTGAGCTTACCGGGCAGGCCGTAAACCGTTACATTTTCCGCTTCGGCAAGATCGGTAATCGTGCGGATACCATTGGTTATAACAGTGAGATTGATTTTATCCCTAAAAAAATTCGTCATTTCCTTTGTGGTGGTAGAGGCGTCTATAAAAACGGTATCATCGTCACCGACGAGCCGGGCCGCCGTCCTGGCTATCCTGTTTTTTATTTCCCGGTGTTCTACTTCCCGTACGGCCAGCGGTATTTCAACATTAAATCCCTCTTCTACAAGTACCGCGCCCCCGTAGGTACGCTTAACCAGACGCTTTTTTTCCATCTTTTCCAGGTCCCGCCTGATATTGGTGGCGCTGGTTGACAAGAACTCCGATAATTTGGAGATAGTTACCGCCTTATCTTTTTTGAGGATATCCAATATTACATTTTGCCGTTCCAGAGTTAACATTATATATGCTTCCATAGTAAACCATAGCTTGACTGTTTTACAAGCGATTTTTTACCTTACAAAGGGCACTTTCTTGTAACCCTCACATATGGCCAAATATTTTTTGAGAAATTATCAGCATAGTTCCATTCTCAAACAGCTCATCCAGGGCCTTGTTTAAGGCATCGGTGAGCGCGTCATTCCCTTTTTTCAGGCAGATGCCGATATATTCATCGGAAGGACCCTGCCAAACCACTTCAAAAGGACTGTTCTCTTTCCCCGCATAGTTAAACGCGGCGATGTTATCTGCCACAAGCAGATCAACCCTTCCCAGTGCAAGGTCATCAAAACAATTAAGTATTTTGTCATAGGAATACGAGGTAAAATCCGCGCCTTGGGCGCTCAATCTTTCAGTAAAATAGTGGGCCGTCGTATCGCCTTGATAACACACGCTATGCCCCGCAATGTCTTCCGGTTTTTCTATTATAAAGCCGGACCCCTTGAGGGCAACAATGGTTATTGAACTGTCAATATATGGTTTGGTGAAATTATAGTTGTTTTGCCGCTCGGGTAAAATAGTAATATTAACGGCAATATCATACCGGTCGGCGTCCAACCCCGGCAGAATGCCTTCCCACGCGACATCTATAAAGTCCACCCGGAGTCCCAGCGTATCGGCCAAGGCCTTTGCCAGATCAATATCAAATCCAATAAGGGTTTTACCGTCAGTATCGTAGTATTCCATAGGCGGATACCCGATTTCAACACCCACAGAGAGCACCCCCTCTTGAAGGGTAAGACCGTGCTGCTGCGGCTTTTTTGCGCATCCGCCGCACAAAATGCCCGACGTGAATAAAAGAAGAAATGCTTTGCGGACCGTTTTCATTTTTATCCGCGGTATTCCGCCGGGGAATGGGAAATCTATTCCTCAACCGCCGCGGCAGCCTCGTCTTCCTTTACAATCCGGTCCAGACCGATGACAAAGTCGGGCTTGTCTATGCTGAGGATTCGCACACCCTGGGCAGAGCGGCCCATCACCCGGACCTCTTTCACCTTGAGTTTGATAGACTTGCCCTGGCTGGTGATGCACATGATGTCTTCGTCTTCAAGCACATTGACGCAGCCCGCGATCTCGCCGGTTCTTTCGCTTACGGTGTAAATCTTTTGGCCACCGGTACCCCTGCCGTGAGAGCTGAACTCACTGAACGCAACCCGCTTTCCGAAGCCGTATTCGGAGAGGATCAGCATTTTTTCTGTTTTGTCAGACTCGCGGCGCTCACCGGCGTCCGCCCACAGCATGCCGGTCAACTCGTCGCCGTCGGAGAGTTTCATGCCGCTGACGCCCCGTGAGGAACGACCCATGGCGCGGACATGATCTTCGTGGGTACGCAGAGCCTGGCCCCGCCGGGAGATGAGTACCACTTCGTCGCTGCCCTTGGTGAGGAGGGCGCTCACCAGTTTATCACCCTCATCCAGTTTGATGGCGATGACGCCCCTGGTTTTGGCGTAGACGAATTCCGATGTTTTTACTTTTTTGACCACACCCCGGGCGGTACCCATAAAGAGGTATTCAGCGTCACTGAAATCTTTAAGGGAAACGACCGCGGTAATGTCTTCGTTGGGTGAAACCGTAAGCAGGCTCTTGATGTGGGAACCTTTGCTGGTACGGCTTCCCTCCGGAATCTCGTGGACCTTCATCCAGTAAGCCTTGCCCGCGCTGGTTATGAACATGATGTACTCATGGGTGGAGGCAACGAATATCTGTTCGACAAAATCATCTTCCGCAAGTTTCGCGCTCTGCATTCCTTTTCCCCCCCGGCTCTGATTCCGGTATGCCGATACCGGGACCCGCTTTATATAGCCAAGGTTGGAAATGAGGATCATCATCTCTTCCTTTTTGATGAGATCTTCGATGTTGATGTTCTCCACTTCGCCGGCCACAATCTCAGTGCGCCGCTTGTCGCCGTATTTTTCCGCAATCGTCCTGGTCTCGTCTTTGATAACTCCCCGCAGTTTCTTATCATCCGCCAGGAGGGATTTGAAATAGGCGATTTGGACTTTCAGTTCTTCCAGCTCTTGCTCGATCTTTTCGATTTCCAGGCTGGTCAGACGGCCCAGGCGCATTTCAACGATTGCCTCGGACTGGGTCTCTGAAAGCAGGAAACGCTCCTGCAGTTTGAGCCTGGCGGCCGCCACATCCCGGCTGGCCTTGATAATCGCCACCACTTCATCGATATTCGCCAGGGCGATAACCAGTCCTTCCAGAATGTGGGCCCGCTCCTCGGCCTTGCGCAGATCATGGCGGGTACGGCGGGTCACTACATCCACCCGGTGTTCAATAAAGTGGTGGATAAGCTCTTTAAGGTTGAGGCACAGGGGTTTGCCGCCCACCAGGGCCAGGTTAATGATACTGAAAGAAGTTTGCAGCTGGGTATTGGAAAAAAGCTGGTTCAGCACCACTTTGACGATGGCGCCTTTTTTAAGTTCAACAACGATACGGATGCCTTCCCGATCGGATTCGTCGTTGGCCATAGCGATGCCGTCGATTATCTTTTCCCGCATCAGCACGCCGATTTTTTCCAGCAGGAGGGCCTTATTCACGTTGTAGGGAATCTCGGTAAAGACGATCTTCTCTTTACCTCCCTTGCTTGTCTCAATGGTGAATCTGCCCCGAACCAGGATTTTCCCCCTGCCGGTCTTACAGGCGTCCCGTATACCCCGCCTGCCGAAAATAATCCCGCCGGTTGGGAAATCCGGCCCCTGCACAAAGCGCATCAGTTCTTCGATACCGATATCAGGATTGTCAATATGGGCGCAGATCGCGTCGCAGACTTCCGTCAGGTTGTGGGGGGCCATATTGGTTGCCATACCAACGGCGATTCCGCTTGAGCCGTTGACGAGCAGGTTCGGTATCGCCGCGGGCAGCACAGACGGTTCTTCAAGGGATTCGTCAAAGTTGGGAATAAAATCCACGGTCTCTTTGCGGAGATCCTGCAGAATTTCGTCACCGGCCCTGGAGAGCCTGGCTTCGGTGTAACGCATAGCCGCCGGGGGATCATTGTCGATGGAACCGAAGTTACCCTGGCCCTGTACCAGCGGGTAGCGCAGGGAAAAATCCTGGGCCAGGCGTACCAGGGCGTCATAGAGGGACAGGTCACCGTGGGGATGGTACTTACCCATGGCGTCGCCGACAATACGGGCGCTTTTCTTAGTCGCCGCGTTGGGCCGCAGCCCCAGTTCATCCATGGCATAGAGCAGCCGCCGGTGCACCGGCTTGAGCCCGTCCCGCACATCCGGCAGGGCCCGCGCCACAATAACCGACATAGCGTAATTGAGATAATCTGTTTTTACTTCATCTTCTATCGCGACAGGGATCACCTTGCCGGCGGGGACAGGAGCATCTGGGTTTTCTGCCATCTATTGGAACCTCTTGGCGATTAAGCCCATCAGCAAGGTATCTAAGGGGCGTAAATCTAAAAATTATACTTCTACTATACACCTTTCAGGAGAAAAGTTGAAGAGGCGCCGCCGCGTGAAGTCCGGGTACAAGCCGCCCGCCGGGCGTAGGGCGTGCCGCTCCTTCAGAGAAGGCGCGACTGATCAACCGGCCGTTTAGGGAAGGATACTTCCCCCGCTGAGGGAAGGGTCAGGGCATCGGCTCCCGGTTAGCGAAAAAGTAAATGCTGTTGCCCTGGGAATTCCCTTTTCCCGCTGGATTCTTTTGTAATCCTATGTTATTATTTTAGTATCTTGATACAAAGGAGCATGCCATGACTGTTAGATTTATTGGCGGCATGTGGCGCCGAATTGACGGTTCTTCTGTTCGAAGTTTTCCCACCTACCAGGAAGCGTTGGAAAATAAAACCTCATGGGAGGATCTTGAACCGCAGGCTACAAGCGACGACATTTTGCAGCAATTACAAAAGCAATCTTAGCGGCTGCCGCGCTTCGCGTTTGCAATTATCAAAATCCTCAAACCTTTACCCGCCCCCTGAGGCTCCGTGAAAGGGTAAGGCGATCGGTGTATTCCAGATCGCCGCCCACCGGTAGTCCTGAGGCGAGGCGGGTAACTTCGACAGGGAAATCCTTGAGCAATTTTTGTAAATAGAGAGCGGTGGTATCGCCCTCGACAGTGGGATTCAGGGCGAGGATCAGTTCTTTGACGCTTTGATCCGGGCCTTCCCTGCGGAGGCGGGCGATGAGTTTACCGATAGAGAGAGCGTTGGGACCGACGCCTTCCAGGGGGGCGATGAGGCCGCCCAGGACGTGAAAGACGCCATGAAATTCCCGGGATTCCTCAATGATCCGCAGATCCTGGGCGCGTTCAACTACGCAGATGATCGAATGATCGCGGCCGGGGTCGGAACAGATTGGGCAGGGATCGGTTTCGGTGAAACCTCCGCAAAGGCCGCAGCGGCGGATCGCCCGGTGCAGGCCGGCTAGTTCTTCCGCTAAGGCGCGGGCGTAAGCGGGATCGCCGTCAAGGATGTGGTAAGTCATGCGGCCGGCGCTTTTTTTGCCGACACCGGGGAGTTTTGAAAGAAGCGCTACCAGGCGGTCAAGAGCGCCGGGGCCGGAACTCATGATAAGCCCTGTGCAGCGCGGCATGACCGCGCGGTTGAATCGAACATAAAAGAAGGTTTCACGAAGCCCCCGGAAAACCGGGTAAGCCCGATATGCCGGAAAGGTCGATGCCGCCGGCCATAGCGCCCATTTCCTTATTTATCGCTTCCTTTACTTTCTCAAGGCCGCTGGAAAAAGCGGCCGTTACCAGGTCTTGCAGCATTTCGGTGTCGCCCGCTTCCACGGCTTCAGGGGCAATACGCACGGCAAGGACTTCAATTTTCCCGTTGAGATCAACCTCGATCATGCCGCCGCCGGCGGAACCGGTGGCGATGATAGAACCAAGCTTTTCCTGAACGGCGCCCATCTGTTCCTGTATTTTCTGGGCGTTTTTTAAGATATCGAATGGATTGATGTTCATATTAGACTCCAATTACTGAACTGTGACTCCTCAACAGTTTGCTCATTTCACGCATAAAACCTACAAGTGCAACAGGCTGCCCGGGATCAGCCTGAGAAGGCGCTCCACCTGGGGAGGCGTTTCCGGCGCGGCGGCGCTGTTGTCATGTACAATCCCGCTCCAGAAGGGGGCGTCGTCCTCTTCGTCTTCACCACCCGCGTCAACGCCGGACCCTCCGGCCGCCCTGGCGGCCAGCATCCGCTTGAAGTCTTCCGCCAGGGAACGGCCTTCACCACCGCTCCCCTGCCGCACACCCGTGTTAACCTGCGGGTTTTCCGGGGGCCTGGAGGCCCCTTCGGCTAAAGGGCGGGCCGCTTCCTCCCCCGCCGCATGAGGCGCCTCCCGCTCATCATGCGTAATCCTGCCGGTGGGCGCGCCCGGCGGATTCAGCACATTCCACGCCTTTTCCATTACGGTCTTCAGTTCCGGCGCTGAGACCCAATGGGAAAGCCATGACAGTTTTGAAACCACGGTCTCCAGCTCAAACCGGGGAGACACGGAGTAACGGATATTCCGGTAACAGGTAAGCAGCAGATCCAGGGCTTGCTCAAGCCGGATACTGTCAAAAGTCTCCATTGTCTTGGCGGAAAAAAGGCGGGGACTGTGACCCAGCAGAGATTCTCTTTCAACGCCGTTTTTCAGCAGCAGCAGACTCCGGTAATAACCGGCAAGGTCAATTATAAACTGTTCAACGGCAACGCCTGAACTGAGGATTTCATCAGTCAGGGAAAAGGCCCGGGCCGTATCATTGGCGGCGCAGGCTTCCGCCAGGGCGTTAAGGTTTTCGAGGCCCACCAGGCCCAGCTTCTCCCGGATCAGAGCGCTATGGATGCTGGTTCCGGAGAAAGACGCCACCTGATCAAAGAGGGTAAACGCGTCCCGCAGACTGCCGGTGGATTCCCTGGCGATCCAGAATAAGGCCTCATCCTCAGCCGCAATTCCCATCTCGGCGCAGATCTCTTTCAGAATCCCCTGGATAGTCTCAATGGGGATGAGCCTGAAGTTGAACTGCTGGCAGCGGCTTTTAATAGTTGCCGGAACCTTGTGCAGTTCCGTGGTCGCAAAGATAAAAATGATATAGGGCGGCGGCTCCTCTATGGTTTTGAGCAGAGCGTTGAAAGCGCTGTTGGAAAGCATGTGTACTTCATCGATGATGTAGATCTTATAACGCCCGGCCTGGGGAGGGAAAAGTACCTCGTCCTTGATCTGCCGCACATCGTTGACCGAAGTATTGGAGGCGCCGTCGATCTCGATCACGTCCATGCTGGCGCCCCGGCTGATGGATTTACAGTTATCACAGACCCCGCAAGGCCCCTCCGCCGGCCCCTTTTCGCAGTTCAGGGAACGCGCAAGAATACGGGCGGCGCTGGTTTTGCCGCAGCCCCTTGGTCCGGAAAAGAGGTACGCATGAGCAATCCGCCCGCTTTGCAGAGAATTCCGTAAAGTAGAAACCACAAACTCCTGTCCCGCCAGCTCGTCAAAAGTTTTGGGACGCCGTTTAGTGGCGGTTACCTCGTACACCGGGGCCGTCGAATCTGCCATGAATATAAGTATACATAAAAAGCGGGCTTTTTTCTATAGACCGTCCCTTAGCCGTTACACTACTACCCGGCACTCTCCGCCTGTTCCGCCTTTTTAGCTTGTACAGCCTTTCGTGAACTCAGCAGGATCGAGATAGGCTCCAAAAAGCTGAAATTCTCGCAGATGATTTTAATGCTCACCATCATGGGAACAGCAAGGATCATGCCGATAAAACCCCAGAGCCAGCCCCAGATCCCCAAAGAAACGAGTACCACCAGCGGGGAAATACCCACATTGTCCCCAATAATTTTGGGGTCCAGTATATTGCCAATGATCATATTGGCTCCCAGCATGATTAAAATCACCAGAATAACCGGTCCTGGATCGGGCCAAAACTGGAGCAGGGCAAACAGAGACGCGGCAACGCCGGCGGCAATGCTGCCCAGGCTGGGGATAAAATTCAAAACGAACTGAATCACCCCCCAAACAACGGCAAATTCCAGCCCCGCCAGGCGCAGTCCAATGGCAACCACCAGGCCTGTAACCAGGGATATGAGAAATTTCGCGGTCAGATACCGGGTCACCTGGCGAATGATGTCGGCGCCCATCCGCTTGAATTGACCGGCTCTCTTTTCAAAGGCCAACTCCAGTTTTTCACTAAACTGGCTGGCCTCCAACATCAGAAAACTCATAAAAAGTACTACCAACAGGGCGTTTTGCATGAATTTCAAAAAAAAGTTGGAGAAAGAAAGAGTGAAAGTCCGGATTATAGTCCGGATACCTAACTGACTCCAGAGATTCTGCCAAAAAGACAGGTCCTCGTCATAGGAAAACTCAAAAAAACGGGCGGCCCAGACATAAATCTCGGTTAAACGGTTTTCATATCTGGGGTACAGGGATAAAATAGTCCTGCCGGAAGTAAAAAGTACCATGCCAAGAACATACAATCCGGCAATAATGAAGGCAACCGACAACAGAATGGAAAAAATCCGGGGAATATGAAACTTGTCCAGCCCCAAAACCAGCGGGTACATCACCATTGCCAGCAAAAGGGCGATAGTAAACGGTAAAATTATCGACGCCGTCAGCTTGAGCACGGTCCCGGCAATGATACAGGAGATAAAGGCTACCAAAAAAAAATTGGCTCGTCCTGAATTAAAGGTCCTAAATACATCTTTCATATACAAAGTATGGCATATTTTGCCGAAACTTGCACTGCCATTCAAGCCTATCAAAAGATTACTTTTTTTATAATATTTCTAATAAAAGTACTTGACCTTGAAGCGTAAAACTGTTATTTTCTAATTAGACTGATGATACTGTTTAGATGAGTTTTGCTTCTGCTGCTTACTAATCAATCATCTAAAGGCTTATACTTCTCTGTGTTTTACAGCCGTCGTATTGTCAGGCAGCCTCCCGGGTTTCCTCACCTCCTTTTCCCGGGAGGTTTTTTTATTTTTTTAACAAAATCAATAGAGGCTGTTTCAAAACCAACCGAGTTTTGGAACAGGCTCAATATACCCTGCCTAAAACTCCAGCGTAAATGGATTCTTGGCTATTAATCCTCCATCAGAAAGACACCGATAATACCAGCTTTGTTCTATAAAAAAGAAACGCTCAGCGGCACTATTTTCTATATAATATTTAAACAAAATTAAGAATTAAAAATTAAAAATTAACTTGACAAAAGATACAAATGGGGTGATTATAGCTTATGGCAATCATAGTTAAAGAGGGACTACGAGACCTCGTTTATAAACGACTTCACGAAATGATTGAAGACAACCGGTTTATTCCAGGGAGCCGAATTAACGTCGAGCAATTAACAGCGGAGATGGGGATCAGCAGGACACCCATCTGGCAAGCTATAGGCATGCTGGAGAAAGAAGGTCTTCTAAAATCCATACCGAATAAAGGTGTCTTTATACAGGTACTTTCCCCGGAAGAATCAATAGACCTCTATTCGGTGCGGGAAGTTCTGGAATGTATGGCCGCAGAAATTGCCGTTCCAAATGTTGACGAAGAAACCATCACCCATATGGAAAAAAATCTCATTGAACAGCAGCAGGTGATTGCCGCAGAGGATCTGGTGGCCTATGCTCGGCTTGATTCGGATTTTCATGGTGCAGTGTATAGATTGTCATCAAATATTTTTCTGATTGATATCCTGAATGATATCAAGAAAAAAATGAGGCCTATGGTAATGCACATGAATATTATCCTGGAAGAGCTTTACCAGGATCATGTCGCCGTCCTGGATGCCTTGCGAAACCGAGATTCCTTCAAAGCAAAGGAGGCTTTTCGGGTACACAATGAACGGATGAAAAATCTAATCTGGCAGATGATTAAAGAGAATCAGCTCAAAACAGCAAATTGAGGCTGTTCCAAAACTTCAGCCTTTGGAACAGCTCCCTTAGATTTATAGGAGGTATCAAATTGAAATTGCCACCGGAGAAAACCGCAGTCGTTTTGATCGAGCCACAGAATGATTTTCTTGCCAAAGGCGGAACCATGTTCCAGTACATCGAAAATCAGCTCAAAGAACGACATGTAATCCAAAACCTGCAAAAAATGCTGAAGGGAGCCAGGGGTAGAGTCAAAATATTCTACTGCCCTTTTCAGGCTTTTAAACCGGGCTTTCCCGAACTGAAACCAGGCGGTCCCGGAACTGAGGGATTGCGCGGAATCGAGATGGAAATGAAAGCCGCTTGGGGTATTGGAGCCTGGGTTGATGGAACCCCGGGACCGGAAATCATCAAGGAGCTTACACCGGAAGAAGGGGATATTATTATTAAGGGTAAACTTACCCTTGATGCGTTTCATTCAACCGCAATTAACTATCTCTTGATGTCCAACGAAATTGAGTATGTAGCCTTTGCCGGTTTTCACACCAATTGGTGCGTAGAATCTTCAGCCCGCTCCGCTTATGACCATGGATTCAGGGTTATCGTTCTTTCGGACTGCACCGCTACCGATACCGAAAGGGAGCAGAAGTATGCCGAAGAAGTAATTTTTCCAAAAATTGGTTCTGTAATGACTTCCAAAGAATTTTTGGAAGCCATTTCATAAAGAATAACAGACAGGAGGGTTAGTATGAAAGCGTCGTATAAAAAATCTTTTCTTATTGTGGTGATTGGTCTCTTGTTGGCAACTTCACTGGTTTACGCCGGCGGCAAAAGTGATGCTGTTAACTCAAAGGATAATGTTGTTACCCTTAACTTTACTTATTGGGGCGGCCCTTACGAAAAGCCCACAATAGAAAAGTTAATAGCATCCTTTGAGGCAAAGTATCCCAACATCAAAGTACAAGGACAGCATATTCCAGCAGATTATGAGGCAAAAATGAGTACTATGGTGGCGGGTAATCAGGCCCCTGATCTCGGATATATAAGGGATTGGATGGCTCTGGATTTTGCAAAGCAAAATATGCTTTACAATATTTTCGATTTTATAGATGCTGACAGCAGCCTCAGTCAGGATGATTTTATCAAGGACCTTTTCTTGTATTGGGATAAGGATAAATCCCTCGGTATGTATACAGCAATGGAGGCTTATGCGCTATTTTATAACAAACAGGCCTTCAGGGATGCAGGACTTCCCGATTTGCCAACAAAAATGGAAAATGCTCTCAACTGGGATCAGTTCATCAGGGTTGTCCAAAGACTCACCATTGATCAGAACGGCAAAAATGCGACTGAACCAGGTTTTGACAAAACCAAGATTCGGCAATATGGGCTTCGGTTTGATTTTAATCAAGGCGCATATATGCCACTTGTCCGGTCCAACGGAGGGGATTATGTGACCGATGACAATAAATTCGGCCTTACTCAACCGACAGCTCTGAAAGTTCTCCAGGACATGGCTGATTTGACCGTTAGATATGGCGTTGCCCCTTCTCCAACCGAAGCTCGAGCATTGCCTTCGGCCGCTGTAAGCCTTACCAACAAACAAGCTGCAATAATCATGATCGGTCAATGGGTACTTCTCGACCTCGATCAGGGTAATGCTGATTTTGGCGTAGGAGTTCTTCCCAATTTTGGCAACTACATTACCTCTCCCGGGTGGGGAACCATCGGTATTTTCAAAACCTCTAAACATCCCGATGAGGCTTACTTATTCTGGAAGTGGATATGTGATCCTGCTAACTCTATGGAAACTCAAAAAGCCGGATTGTGGATGCCGCTGATGAAGAAATACTACACCGATGACAATCTGATAAGCCAATGGGCGCGGGGCAATAAGGCGCATCCCCAAGGGTATATAGATGCCATTATGACACCGGTACTCACAAACCTCAAGCAACATCCTTCTTCCTATGTCAGGAATTTTCCCAAAATAGACGCCCTTGTACAGCCGGCTCTGGAACGCATGTACCAGGGGCAGGAAACCGCAGAACAGGCCATGAAAAACATTGAGCCGGAAGTAACTAGGTTGATCGAGGGAAAATACAACCAATAGAGAATACGGTGATATCATCAAGGAGGCCGGTGGTGAAGCAGGGAAAAAATGAAAATCTTACAGGTGTTTTGTTCGTTCTTCCAGCGATCATCGGCTTCGTTGCTTTCTCGGCAGGGCCGATGATCGCCAGTTTTATTTTAAGTTTTACGAATTACACCATAATAAAACCAGTTGAATTCATCGGACTGCGCAATTATTTGGAATTCTTCAGGGGACAGGATACTTTTTTCTATAATTCTATAAAGGTCACCGTGCTCTTCGCGATCATGAATGTCATAGTATGTATTGGGGTAGCCTTTACTATAGCTTTAATACTGAATAATAAAAAGATAAAAGGCTTACCTCTACTCCGGGCGGTATTCTATGTTCCTACGATTGTGCCGATTATCGCCACAGCGATGATATATATGTGGATGATGAGTCCTGATTTTGGAGTTTTTAATGCAATCCTTAGAAATTTTTCCATACCTCCCGGTAAATGGATTTATTCAGAAAAAAGCGTTTTACCGTCTTTATTATTCATGACCGCCTGGTGTAGTGGGAATATTATGGTTGTATTTCTTGCCGGATTACAAGGTATTCCCAAGCAACTTTATGAGGCAATTATGATTGACGGTGGTAATGTGTTCATAAAATTCCAGCATGTAACGTTACCGATGATGACGCCGACTATATTTTTTAACATGGTTATGTTCTTTATTTCCAGCATGCAGGCTTTTTTGCAGGCATATATAATGACTCAGGGTGGACCAAATAATTCTACCAATTTCATTGTTTACTATCTGTATCGGCAAGCTTTTGAATTCGGAGAGGTTGGAAAAGCAAATACCCTTGGATGGATTCTGTTTATAATGATCGTTTCTGTTTCGGCATTGCTTTTCTGGTCGTCGAAATTCTGGGTGTTGTATGGGGATGAATAGTATGTCCTTAAAACCGGGAAAGTATATTTATAACATTATCGTTCTCATGCTTGCCGTGCTTTGGATTGTCCCGTTCTATTGGATGCTGAGAAGCGCCTTCATGAGTATTGAGCAGATATTTTTTTATCCGCCGGTTCTTTTCCCGAATCCGGTAAAGTGGGAAAATTTTAAAAATGCCTTCATATCGCTGCCATTCAAAAGTTACTTTAAAAATACTTTCATGATCGTATTTGTTTGCGTCTCAGGTATATTATTTTCATGCTCTGTCAGTGCGTATGGTTTTTCAAGAATCCAATGGCGGTATAGAGAACGTATATTTTTTATACTCATGTCCAGCATAATGCTCCCCTATTTCGCAACACTGCTTCCCAATTTTATTATATGGACCAAACTTGGTCTCACCAATACTTTTGTTCCACTTATGCTGCCATCCTGGTTTGGAATGGGAACTGCAAGTATTTTTGGCGGTGGAATGTTCAACATATTTTTATTAAGGCAGTTTTTTCGTAGTATACCAAAGGAACTTGACGAGGCTGCCATTGTTGATGGGGCAGGTCATTTTACAATATTTCTGAAAATTGTGATCCCCCTCTCTAAACCAGCGTTAATAAGTGTCTGCCTTTTTACCTTTTTAAACACCTGGAACGATTTTATTAATCCTTTGATTTTTCTGAGCAGCGAAACAAAATATACCATACAGATTGGCCTCAGAACATTCATTGGGATGTACAGCTCTCAATGGAATCTACTGATGGTCGCCTCAATAACAGCGATTGTTCCTGTTTTGATTGTATTCATAATCGGCCAGCGATATTTTGTTGAAGGCATCGCAACCACCGGCCTCAAAGGCTAGCTTTACCGGGAAAGAACTGTAGCCCTGACAGAGTATTCCGGGTAAATTAGGAGGACAAATATGAAAAGATCTTTTACTCCGGTACGCATGAAACATGTCAATTTGACTTCCGGCTTGTTATATGAACGTCAAAAATTAAATAATGACATAACGATTCCGCATATATATAAAATGTTTGAAGAAACCGGTAGGATCGATTATCTCCTGTGCCAATGGCGGGAACCCCAGCCAAACAAACCGCACCCCTTTTGGGATTCTGATATAGGGAAAATGATCGAAGCTGTTTCATACAGCCTGATGAAAACTCCATCAAAAGAGTTCGAAGAAAAGATTGACAGAATTATTGATCTTCTGGAGGCTGAGCAGCTTCCGGATGGATATCTCAACACCTATTTTAAGACCTGTGAAATACAAAACAGGTGGACAAATCTGTATTATATGCATGAACTATACTGTGCAGGACATTTAATAGAAGGTGCTATAGCATATTTTGAGGCTACCGGGAAAAAGAAATTTTTGAATATCCTTTGCAAATATGCGGATCATATTTATGAAAAGTTTAGAAATGAGAAAAGAGAGGCGCGGGGCTACTGCGGACATCCTGAGATTGAACTTGCGCTGGTACGGCTTTATGAGAGTACGGGTAACGATAAATATCTTAAACTCAGTAAATATTTTATTGATGAGCGAGGAAAGCAGCCCTATTTCTTTGAGTCCGAATCATTGGTTTTGGGCATAGATACGACAAAAACGGCTAATCAAAAAAGGCATTTGAAATATTATCTGAAAAGTCGCGGTCCCTATGCCGAATATCAGGCATACAAACCCGTTCGGGAACAGAGGGAACCCATCGGCCATGCAGTACGAGCAATGTATTTATATAGCGGCATGGCTGATATCGCCGATGCCTATGATGATGAAGCGTTATATACCGCCTGTCAGATTATTTGGAATACTATGATAGATACCCAATACGCTATTAATGGCGGAATCGGACCATCGTCAGATGGAGAACGGTTTACCTTTGCATATGATCTGCCCAATGAGTATACCTATAATGAAAGCTGTGCCTCGGTAGGTCTTATCATGTGGGCAAGCAGGATGCTGCAATTCGAAGGTGACGGACGATATGCCGATGTTTTGGAACAGACCTTGTATAATACGGTACTCGCCAGTACTTCCTTTGACGGCAACAAGTTTTTTTACGCAAATTATCTGTCGGTATTTCCAGAACGGTTTGAACATGCCAGTGTGGCACTTATTGATAAAATGAAAGCCCAAAGGCAGGAATGGTTCGATGTAGCCTGCTGTCCGCCGAATGTTGCAAGATTACTTAGTTCTATAGGATCTTATATGTATTCAATAAATGAGGATAAAAACAGTCTTTATGTTCATTTATATGCGGGTAACAGTGCTGAATTTAAGGTTAGAAACAGCCGGGTGAAAATTATGGTATCGACAGAATATCCATGGGATGGAATTATACGGATTAATGTTAATCTTGAGGAAGAAAAAGAATTTACTGTAGGGTTGAGAATTCCAAAATGGTGTGATAATTGGTCTGTAAAAATTAATGGGATAAATAGCATATATGAGCTTCGAAGAGGTTACTGTCTTTTAAAAAAACTATGGAAACAAGATACCATTGAGTTGGAACTCTCTATGCCAGTCTTACAGATAGAAGCCAGGCCAGAAGTCAGAGAAAACTGCGGGCGGATAGCGCTGCGGCGAGGACCAGTTGTTTATTGTATTGAAGAGGCCGATAACGGAAAGGGTATTAATGATATTATTATACCGGCGTACTGTGAATTTCGTGAATGCAGAGGAATTAAAAGTATAGACGAAAAAGCGGTAATATTAGAATTCAATGGATTCCGCCGTGATATTACCAACTGGAAAGAAGGCCTATATAGACCGGCACAAAGTCCTTTAATACCGATACCTGTTAAGGCTATCCCTTATTATCTATGGGGTAACCGGGGATTCGGCGAAATGTTAGTATGGATGCTGCATAGGGTATAATACTCATTACAGATTGAATCTCTGATGCTAACAGGTGTTGTTTAACCTTAATTTTCTTTTCTGTTTGCGATATACTGACGTCATGAAAATTGCCATTGCCCAGATCAATTCTACCATCGGCGATTTCTCCGGTAACCGAGAAAAGGTTTTGGCCTTTGCCCGACGGGCCTGGGAGGAACAGCACGCCGATATGGTTCTTTTTCCTGAACTGGCGATCTGCGGGTATCCGCCCATGGATCTGCTGGACCAGGATCGCTTTGTAGAACTCAATATCCGCAGCCTGCATATATTGCAGCGGGAACTGCCGCCTGAAACCGCGGTCGGGCTGGGTTTTGTGAACCGGAATCCCTATCCGGGGGGCAAGTCCCTGGTTAACGAGTACGGGGTGCTTCTGAAGGGTAAACTTGTCTTTGAACAGATCAAGACGCTGCTCCCTACCTACGACGTATTTGACGAGGCCCGCAACTTTGAGCCCTGCCGGGAATGGGCCGCCTTTGAATTCAAGGGTGAGCGCATAGGTTTCGCGATTTGCGAAGACGTATGGCGGGAAACCGATATTCCCGGTACCAGTTATGTGCGGGACCCTGTACGGGAACTGCTCAACCAGGGAGTAAGCCTGCTCTGCGTGCCTTCCGCCTCGCCTTACGTGGCGGGTAAACTCAATGTCCGCCGCTCCCTGGCGGAGCGGATAAGCCGGCGGGGCAGTCTTCCCCTGGTGTATATTAACGCAGTGGGGGCAAACGATCAGATCCTCTTTGACGGCCGTTCCTTTGTGGTACTACCCGGCGAGGCGGAAACCGGAAGCGTAACTCTGGCGGCAAAAACTTTTGCGGAAGACCTCGTCTGCTGGGACAGCGCGTGCCCGCCCGCTCCTTTTTCCCCTCTTCCCGTTTCACACAGCGGGCCCTTCAAGGCTGGTCTCAGCAGTGAGGAATTGGATGTCCTCGAAGAGGGTCTGGTTATGGGCATTGGGGACTATATGAAAAAATGCGGTTTTAAGCGGGCACATTTGGGCCTTTCAGGGGGAATCGATTCGGCTCTGGTGGCTTACCTGGGGGTCAAAGCGGCGGGAAAGAAAAATATTGTCTGTTTCAGCATGCCTTCCCGTTTTTCTTCCCGGGGCTCCAGGGACGACGCGAGAGCGTTGGCGGATAATCTGGGCTGCCGTTACGAGACGCTGCCCATAGAACCTGTTTTTGAGCGTTTTCTTTCCACCCTGGAAGGGGTCTTCGAGAAGCGGCCCTTTGACATTGCCGAAGAAAATTTGCAGGCCCGTATCCGGGGTACACTGCTTATGGCCTTTTCCAATAAATTCAATTCCATGCTCCTGGCCACCGGAAATAAGAGTGAACTAGCCATGGGTTACTGCACCCTTTACGGCGATATGAACGGCGCACTGGGGCCTATCGGCGACCTCTTAAAAACCGAAGTCTTTGCCCTCTCAAGGCGGATCAATGAGCGGGCGAAGGAAGCGGGCGCCGTACCGCCCATTCCCCAGACAATTATCGACAAGCCGCCGTCGGCCGAATTACGGCCCGATCAAAAGGACCAGGACAGCCTGCCCCCTTATGAGGTGTTAGACGAAATACTCAAGCTTTATTTATTCAGCAATCTTTCAAAAGACGAGATCGTCCGGCTGGGCTGGGACGCGGAACTTGCGGCTGGAATCATCAAAACCGTGGCCAGGGCGGAATTCAAACGCCGCCAGGCGCCGCCGGTGCTCAAAGTAAGTCCCCGCGCCTTCGGCATGGGCCGGCGTATGCCCATCGCCAGGGAAGTCTACGAGATTTAGCGCGTTCAACAACAACCCGGCGGCCTGCCGCCGCGGCGCGCAATGCCGGTCAGGCTTAGATTGCCGGAACAGCGGATTTTTCCCGCAACTTGTTCATGACACGAACAACTTTTTGCTCTTCCGCCCCCCTTTCCCGCGGGAAAAAGGCTTTTCCGGCGCCGGGCGGTCCTTCCGGGAAAGTTCTGTAAACCCGCGTCTTGACCCGTTTTAAGAATAATAATCCCGGAATCAGCCGAATATTGTGCAGAAAGGACCCTCTTCCGGTGGTTTTTCCGGTTTTCCGCTCCTAAAATAACACGATAAGCCCCCTTTATCCTCACCCTCACCTCATCCCGCTCCCGGATCGTGTCCCCGATTTTTTTTTATTATTTTTTTCATAATTGCGCTCATAATTGTTGACAAAAAAAAAAAACAATCTATATTCTCCATAGTCGTAATCGGTGCCGGATACGGATGATTACAAAATGGCCTTTTTCCGGCGGGAAACGGCCGTATTTTCGGTTACCAAGAGGGACCCGG